>PLHC01000066.1 GCA_003138795.1 Granulicella sp.
TCGATGGCTGCGTCCACTACGGTACCGACGTGCTCAGGTATTTAGCCTTGGGCGCGGATGCCGTCCTCGTGGGCCGGCACCTTTGGCGTGCCGCTCACGGAGGTGGCCGGAAAGGCGTGGCACTATTCATGCAGACAATGCACGNNTCACCGCGGTTCCCAACGTTGCCGCCATCAACCGCGACATTCTGGCCTAGGAGACAATCCTGGGAGGTACTGTATGGCTCGCTTTCCAATGGGTCTTCGACTGGCACTGGGTTGCCTGTTGCTTTGCTTGTTGTGCCTGACTGCCGTTGGTCAACAGTTGAGGACATTCAATTACCGGGGGGGCGGACAAGGGACGGTCACTTTCGACCATGGCATGCACGCCTCGAAGGGCTACGTGTGTTTGGATTGCCACACGAAGTTGCCGTCGACAGGCACGCAGCTATTTCAGACCCAGAAGCAAGGACTGATTTCCGTCGCCGACCACAGCAGCGATAGAANNNNTGGGGCGTTATGTGGCGTAAATCGGAAGCGTACGGGGCTATTTAGGCTGGTCCTTCATCATCTCTTTGCCCTTCATCGACTTACCTTTCTTCTGGTTATCCATTGAAGTTGGCATCATGGCCATGCAGTCTGTCATGGATTGCATATGGTCCGTCATGGTTTCTAGGTGGTCAATTACGCCCTGTTGCAGGGCCATTTGACTTTTCATGCTGGCTTGCTCTGTCTCCATGTGTGCCTTCATAGCGGCATCAGCAGCCGCCATTTTTGCCATCGCATCCTTCATGAGCGTCTGGACTTGCTCCATCTCCGTGCGCATCTGATCCATCTGCGCGTGCATTTGGTCCATCTGAGTTTTCATATCCTTCGTTCCAGCAACGGGAGTTTGCACGGCCTGCTGGGCTTCGAGCGAACCACTATAAATCCCGCTTAACGACAGCGCTAGGACGGTTGAGTAGAGCAATCGTTTCATTTTCATTGATCGTTCTCCTTGGGTGTTCTCGAATTATCTAGTGAAAGGTCCTGAAAGCGTCAGGAGCCATACATGCCATCGCCGGTGCCACAAAGGACACGAGCACAGTAGGACAGCGCCGAATTTCCCGCGATGAGATCATCTACTCTCTCCCATCCGAACTCCCGCGTTGGATCACGCGGCCTTCCGCTTCGTCGTAGGACCCGGTCCGCAAAGGTCCAGCGGGTATGTAGGTGCTGATGATGATGCCGCAGGATGCAGCTTTCGTGCCGGCGAGCGTGAGTTCGCGTGGCGGGGTTCCGTCCGAAAAGAAACGCTTCCCTTTGCCCAACAGGATTGGATAGACGAGCAGCAAAACCTCATCAGCAAGCCCGTGTTCGAGCAGCATCGATGTCAGCGTCGAACTGCCCCAGACGATCAGGTCCGGCCCGTCCGTCGCCTTGATGCGGCGAACGCCCTCGACGATGTCCGGTCCAAGGCCCTGGAACGGCCCCCATTCCAGACTGTCCGGCCTGTGGGTCGCAACATATTTCGTCGCCGCGTTCAGGCTGTCCGCCATCGGGTTGTCCTTGATCTTCGGCCAGAAGCCCGCCCAGATATCGTAGGTACGCCGGCCAAGCAGCAGATCGAAGCCCTCGCCATGCGCCGCGAGGATCGCTTCTTCCCCGGCGGGATCGTCATACGGCGCCGCCCATCCGCCGTAGGGATAGTCGCCGTCTTCGCCCGGGCCGCCGGGGGCCTGGATCACACCGTCCAGCGAGATATGTTCGATGATTTTGATCTTTCTCATTTGGGTGTCCTTCCTGGGCTTTGTAGAGATGTCGGAAATCCAGCCGTGAGCCCGCAACCAGAATGCTTCGATTCAGTTTAGAGCAGCGATTTCAAAACAAGCAGGCATGCCAAATGTTATTTCTGATGCTCCGACTTGATAAGTCCCCACAAACGTTAGTGTTCTATCGTGACTGCCGTGCGGTAGGCGTGGGAGGGCGTGGCTCTGATGGGCAGTTACGATAGAACCGTTTGAAGTGAGCCGCTGGCGTGGTGGCTGCGGCGGGCTGCTATGGGATTTGAATCGGGCCAGAGGGGTGGCGGGGTCGAGATGCGGCGGTACCAGGTCGCGCTGGCTGACTCGGGGGCTGGGCTGAGGCCGAGAAGATCGTGTTGGTCGTGGCGGGTCGGGTCATAACTTCGAGTCGAAACCGGAAAGCAGGCCGAGCTGGGGCGTGGCGTGTGGGAACACGCTTGAGCCGGTCAATCGGGATGGAGTGGCAACAGTTCATGGGGTGCAGTTCTGGGGTGCGGGTTCAGGAGCTGTCGAGCGCACGCGGCGGTTGCCGGATGGGGATCAGCGCGTAGCGCAGATCCTGAGCCGTGATGCGTTGAAGCATCACCATGGGACCGGAGCAGAGGGGACATGGCGGTTGGCTGGCAGCAGTAGCGGGCGGATCGGCGCATGCTTCTGTGCCGAGCAGCGAGCGGCAACGTTCGAGCGCAGCAGCGCGGCGGCGGTTGGCGAAGAGGCCGAAGTGGCGGATGCGTACCAGGCCCCTGGGCAAAACGTGCAGCAGGTATCTGCGCAGGAACTCATCGGCGGGAACGGTCATGATCTTGTTCTTGCCGCCGTGGGCGTAGTCTCGCCAGCGGAAGGAGACGCGACCGTTTTCGAAAGCCACCAGGCGATGGTTGGAGATGGCGACGCGGTGGGTGTAGCGGGCCAGGTAGTTGAGCACATGGTCGGCTCCGCCGAAGGGTGGCTTGGCATAGACGACCCAGTCCTTCTCACGGAGTTGGCAGAGGAGGTGGCTGAAGCTGCGAGGTGAAGCAAGTTGCTCGAGGGAGCCATGGAACTGGAGCCTGTCCTGTCGGAACAGTTCACTAAGTTGGTCGCAGAACTTCTCGCGGAAGATCTTGCTGAGTGCCTTGACAGGCAGGAAGAATCGGCGGGATGAGTCGATCCATCTGGAACCGTCAGCAGCGAGGCCTCCAGCGGGAACGATGTAATGGATATGGGGATGATGCTCAAGGTTCTGTCCCCAGGTATGGAGCACGCCGAGGAACCCGATCTCCGCGCCGAAGTACCTGGGGTCACGGGCAACTTCAAGCAACGTCGCAGCACTGGCGCGGAAGAGCAGGTCATAGAGCAGCCGCTTGTTGCCGAGGATGCAGCCAGCACAACCTTGCGCGATGGATCTGAGTCCATTGACTGCATGAAGGGAGCCAATGCCGCCAGGACCTGTCGATCGGCTTTGTGATGAGGAAGATTCGGAATCCCCTTTGCTGCCATCAGCGCGATCTCCAGATCACTTGCTGATAATGACCGCGCCCGGTCTGCTGCGCAGAGGCCTGCTGAATCTTTCAATATCGCGACCCGTTCGAGAATCTTGCCGGCGAGATGGCTGACCACCGCCACACGGCAATTACAGACCTCTCTGAGAGTGGAGCCGGCGATCAGACGGTCATGGACATTGCAGGACACGTCGATAAAAGGATGCTCAAGCATTACAGTCATATCCGGATGGAGGCCAAGCGTGAAGCATTGGAGTCACTCGTGGAAAAACCCATCCCATCGAAATTGCCCAGAGAGAGTGCGAGGGGGAGGAAGAGGGTGAGAGGCAGGAGGAGAAAGGCATGAGCGGATGTCGCCTTCGAGGGCGATGGCGATGACGCGGCCACTGCGGGCGGTGACTTCCTGGATGTTGCTGAGGGTCTTTTCGTACTTGAGGACCGAGCTGGGTCGTTGGGGTCCTGGGTGGCAATGCAGACGACAGGGAGGGTTTCGTTGATGAGGGCGTTAGGCCCGTGCATCATCTCGCCGGCGGGGTAGCCTTCGGCGTGGATGTAGGGATCTCCTGGAGCTTGAGGGCGCCTTCTCCCGTGCGATTCACAACAAGAGGGTACGCACCAGAACTCACCATTACCCATGAGTTTTATCTGTGGTACCCACAAAAATCCCCACACTCGGGCAATTTCCGGGCATTTTCTGGAAACCATCAAGATGTAAGCGATTGATTCTAAATGGCTCCTGAGGTAGGACTCGAACCTACAACCCTTCGGTTAACAGCCGAATGCTCTGCCATTGAGCTACTCAGGATCGCGTGGGAAACGCGGGCAACCGGGCGGTTGCTCTCCAACCTTTATAGCAAATACGCGAGGGTGGGTCAAAGAGGCGTTATCCTACTCATCAACCAACCACGAGGAGACTCCCTATGCCACGCATCAGCCGACTGAATCGCTCCGAGGTGAACCCCGAGCTTCGCGGCATCTATGACCGCTATCTGCAACAGCGCGGCAACGTTCCCTACTTCTTTCGTACCGTTGCGCACCGGCCGCAGATCTTCGAGACCATGATCGCGCACATGGAGGCCGTCCTCTCGACCGGCACACTACCCGCCAGGCTCAAGGAACTCGTGGTCGTCCGCACCTCGCAGCTCAACTGCACCGCGTACTGTCTGGCCAGCCATACGGCAATCAGCCTCAAGCTTGGTTGGACGCCCGAGCACTTGGAGGCCCTCAAAGACTCGCAAACCAGCTCACTCTTCAGCGAGGCAGAGAAGGAGGCCATCCATCTGGCCGAATCCATGACCCTCCGCTCACTCGAATACAGCGATGAAGAAATGATACGCTTGCGCCGCTTCTACTCCGAGGGCGAGATTGTGGAACTGATGGCAGCAATCGGCCTGTTCAACTACTTCAACCGCTTCAACAATTTGCTTAACATGGAGCCCACCCAGCCCGCAACGGCGGAGGAACTCGCCGAGGCGGGCGTGCATCCGATTACAGCTTGATCTACTGCATCTACTTGCCGCACGCTACGGGTACAGCATCACGGCAATGCTGTAAACGCTGAAGTAATGGGTCGCGGCAGCCGTACAGGCTCCTACTGCAGCTTGGTGGTATTTACCGCTGGCAAGCTTCTGCTTTAGCGTATCCGGAAGCCTGGCGAGATCGACAGCGGTGTAGCGCATGACAAACCATGGCTGTCGGGCACCGGCATAGCCGGTCTCCATCGCGCAGGTACGGCGCGCGTCCTCTGACGGCCCCAGAACCGCAACGGAAGACGTGGACTGCAACAACTCCCCGACCGCAGCCTCTTGCTCGCCAAGCGACAAATTCATAACCGAGCGATCGAAGTCCTCGACCGCATACAGTTCGCCCTCGCGGCTGATCACGCGAATGCCAACCGAATCCACCCTCGGGTCGAGCAGATTCTCTCGGTGCCCTGTCGAGTTCATCCATGCATCATGAATTCGAACCGCGCTGGGTGCCTCTGCCACATTCTCCGAGATCAGGCCGAAGTGCGCCCCGGCCTGCCGCCCGCGTGCGGCCAACTCCGGCTCCCCCGGATACTGGTGCGAGATCGATGCCCGCTCCGCCATCTCGTGCGCATGGCCATCTGCGGCGCGATACAGAGCGCCGTCCCAGCGCAGCGGTCGCAATCCCCTCTGCGTTCGCTCCGCATTCGCTGCGGAAAACAAATATTGCTCGGACACAGTGGGTCGCGCACTTGGTCCAGGCATAGGGCCAGACCAGGCCGCACAGCAAAAGAAGAACAGCGCAAGTGAAATTAGTCGATATTTCATATTCATATAGCGAGGTAACCCGAAGCCTTAGAGGAAGATGTTGCCACAGTCTAGACGTGTGGAACCGGCAGACGATCCCGGTAGTGAACCAGAAGATACAACAGCTTCCGTGCCTCCCAGTAGCGGGGCACGTAACGCTTTGGCTCTGAAATGCAGCGGTAGAGCCAACCAAGGTAGCTACGATCTGCCCATGCCGGGATGCGCACCTGATCTCCGCTGAGAAAAGCGATCGCCGCTCCAATGCAATGAATTGCTGGCAGGTAGCTCAAGTTGCGCTTGAGGTACAAGCCAAGCCGCTCCTGGCTTCCGCCACCAATAGTCAAAATGACATGCTCCGGTCGAATCCGTTCGATCTGAGCGAGAAGCAGATCGTCAGCGATCTCTTCTTGCCCATACATCGGTGCCGTATACACGCAATCTTCCGGCACCGTAATTCCTTGGCCCGCTAGCCACACAAGGTTGCGCTCAGCGCTGTCGGGGCCAGCCATAATCCAGATGCAGTTACCCGACTGACGCATGTCCGGCTGCTTCAGGAGTTCACGCAGGTATTCAAGACCGGACAACCGTTTAATCGAGTCGTGCTGCAGGCGATTCCACACCATCACCATAATGGCCGAGTCCGCGATGGTCAGATCTGCGTTGAGCAGGGCCTCTCGATAGGACGCATTAGTTCCCAAATCCTTCAGCGCCGGCGCAGCAGGAATTACCAGCAAACCACCGGCCTGCATCCGCTCTACAGCCTGAATCGCTGTCCCCAGAAAAAAGTTTAGGCCCAGAATAGCTCTATGATCGCCCTCAATCGGCGGCATCGACTAATTCCCCTTTGCGCCGGTTGCGATCTCATGTTCGATCCAGCGGTAGGTTCGCTCCAGACCGTCACGCAACCTAATTGAAGGCTCCACCCTAGCGCCTCAAGGATCAGCGTGTTATCGCTATTGCGACCGTTGACGCCCTTCGGAGCGTTGAGATCGTACGTGCGTTTTAGCTTGATACCAGCTATATCCTCTGCAGTATCGACGAGCTGGTTGATCGTCACGAGTTCGCTTGAACCAAGATTGATGGGTTCATCGATGTCGCTCTCGGTAATCATCTGGGTACCCTACACACAGTCATCGATGTACATAAAGCTGCGAGTCTGCTTCCCGTCACCCCAGATATTTATCTCATGAACACCCGAATTCTTTGCCGCGATCACCTTACAACAGATGGCTGCAGGTGCCTTCTCTCGACCGCCGTCCCAAGTACCGTAGGGTCCGTAGACATTGTGATACCGCGCCACTCGGCAAACCAGTCCATAATCCTCTTCGAAGTGCCGACACATGCGCTCCGAGAAGAGCTTCTCCCATCCGTAACCGTCCTCGGGGAGGGCCGGATATGCGTCAGACTCCTTCAGCGCGATCACATCCGGGCTGGTCTGCTTCTCGCCGTTGTATACACACGCTGAGGACGAGTAAAAGAAGCGCTTAACGCTCTTCTCCTTGGCCGCCATCAACATGTGCGTATTGATTAGCACGCTCAGCATGCAGAGCGCTTTATTGTTCTCGATGAAGCCCATGCCTCCCATATCCGCAGCCAGTTGAAAGACCAGTGAGACGCCATCCGCGGCGGTAATGCAGTTCGCTTTGTCCTTCAGATCCAGGGAGAGATTCTGAACGCCCTCGGTGACTTGATACCAGTCCCCAAGCGGCTTCACATCCACAGCCCGAATGACGTGGACCCCACTCGCGATCAGGCTCTTGACGAGGTGTCCGCCAATAAAGCCGCCCGCGCCACAAACGACCGCGGTTTCCCCTTTGAGGTCCATCTAAAAACTCCGATCTAACCTGGGTCCCGAAAGCAACTGCAGCGGTCTGCTTGGCTTGACCGCTCTTATGCACACTTCGCTTGGAACCGTATAACCTGCATTCTGCCCTAAGGTCTCAACGTCAAGTCTATGTGAGGAGACAAGGATGTCAAGGATAGCTCCTCTTCCGCGAGCTTACCCTTGTTTTTTAGCGCTATCATCAGTTCACTAGCCCATGGAAGAAGACTCCATACAACAATCAAGGCTCCACGCCATACTTCATCGGCTTGCGAAGCAACGGCTCGCTCTCGCCGGGTGCCTGGTGCTTACCATCTTTCTATTTTGTGCGGTTTTGGCTCCATGGCTGGCGCCCCATAACCCTACACAGTTGAACCTCAGTGCAAGACTGCTTCCGCCCTCGGCCGCACACTGGTTCGGCACCGACGAGCTTGGCCGCGATGTCCTCTCGCGAACCATCTATGGAGCGCGAGTCTCGCTGACGGTCGCCGTTGCAGTCGTCACGCTCTCCCTGGCACTGGGCGTTACCCTTGGCATGTTGGCCGGCTTCTACGGCGGTTTCACGGACACAGTCGTCAACATCTACCTGGGCAATGCCTTCCTCGCACTACCGGGAATCCTGTTAGCTGTCACTCTGGTTGCGTTTCTCGGACCAAGCCTGGAGAACCTCATCCTCGCCCTGGCTTTGGCTGGGTGGGTGAACTACGCGCGACTGGTGCGCGCCCAGGTGCTCAGCGTGAAGGAGCGCGAGTTCGTGCAGGCTGCTCGCTCGCTGGGCGCAAGCGATCTGCATCTGATGGTCCGCCACATACTGCCCAACATCCTGCAGCCACTCTTGGTGCAGGCCGCCGTTGGTATGGCCGCAGCCGTGCTCGCTGAGGCGACGCTGAGCTTCCTCGGCCTGGGTGTCCAGCCGCCCACCCCCACCTGGGGAGCCATGCTCAACGACGCGCGCTCACACCTCTTTGAGTCCCCCTACCTGATGTTCTTCCCTGCCATAGCCCTCGCACTCTGCGTCTTCTCCTTCAACCTCATCGGCGACGGCCTGCGTGACTATCTCGATCCCAGAACAAGTCTGCGTGAAGGTCTCTAGGATGCTCATCGGCGTTATCTCCGACACCCACGGTCTCCTGCGCCCAGAGCTTTTCCCTGCGCTCGCAGGCGTCACTCACATCCTCCACGCGGGGGATGTTGGCGACCCATCAATCCTCATCGAGTTGCGCCGGATTGCCCCCGTCACGGCGATTCGTGGCAACATCGACCGCACCGGCCCCTGCGCGGCGCTGCCAGCCACCGAGGCAATTGAGCTCGGGGGCTGTCTGATCTACATGGTCCATGCCCGCGAGGACCTGGACCTGCACCCTCAGGCAGCGGGCATCGGCGTCGTCCTCTGCGGCCACTCGCACCAGCCCTCGATCGAGCAGCGCGACGGTGTGCTCTACCTAAACCCCGGCAGCGTCGGCCCCCGGAGATTCAATCTCCCCATCACATTCGCGCTGCTGCACATCGACAATGGCCAACCCTCGGCCCAGATCGTCTCGCTGGAGCCCTGACCAATGCCGCATTACCTTCGCATCCTCGGATCGGCCAGCGCATACACCGAGTCCGTTAGCAGGTTCACCACCACATACGTCAGCCCAACTGCCAGAATGCACCCTTGCACAAGAGCATAATCGCGGTTTGAGATGGCCGAGAGCGTCAGCCGTCCAATCCCCGGCCAGCCGAAGATCGTTTCGGTCACAATCGCTCCGGCGAGCAGCGACCCAAACTGGAGTCCGATCACCGTCAGCACTGGATTCAGAGCATTTCGCAGCGCATGTCGATACACCACCACACGCTCCGGCAGCCCCTTTGCCCGCGCCGTCCGGATGTAGTCCTGTCCCAGTTCCTCCAGCATCGATGTCCGCACCATGCGCGTCAGAATCGCCGCTAATCCCGACCCCAGTGTTACAGCAGGCAGTACGAGGTGACGTAGAAAATCTACTGTGCCCACTCCCGCTCCAGAGACGGGCAACACTCCAAATTCAATCGAGAAGACCAGAATCAGGATCGGCCCGAGCGCGAAGTTCGGAAACGACAACCCGACGAGACTGACAAAGCCCAGTGTTCGATCCGGCCACCGATTTGCCCGCCGGGCCGAGGCAACACCCGCCGGAATTGCCAGGCCCACGCCGATCAGCGTCGCCGCCACCGTCAGCGCCAGCGTGTATGGATAGCGCTGCAAAATCAGGTGCAGCACCGAATCGTGCAGCCGCAACGACTGCCCCAGATCGCCATGAACGATCCCGCGCCAGTAGCGCACATACTGCTCGTCCAGCGGCACATCCAAACCATACGCATGGCGCAATCCAGCAACATCCGAGGCCGTCGCCCCGTCGCCAAGCATCTGCACGATCGGATCGCCCGGCACCAGGTGAATCATGAGGAACACGACGGTCACTACCACCCACAGCACCGGCAGCGTCGTCACTACACGCCACAAAATCCTGCGCAGCGCGGTTCGTCCAGGTGATGCAGGCGACTTCATCGCTTTATCTCTGCAGGTCGCTCGCCTGCGGCCGCAGCGATCTTTCCGGGATTCTCCGCCTCGACGATCGGGTCGACGCGCACCTGCGCGATCCGCTTGCCTTCCATCTGAACCACCGCAAAACGCCGCCCGTTGAAGTCGATATGCTCACCCTCCGCCGGAATATGCCCCAGCTTCACCAGCAGAAATCCCGCGAGCGTCTCCACGCCGTACGAACGCGGAAACTTCCAGTGCAACTGGGTCACGAGATCTCGCAAGCTGGCACTGCCGTCCAGCAGCAGACCTCCGCCCGCGGCCGGCAACGGCAAATTACGTCCCGTATCGAACTCATCCTCCAGTTCACCAACCACCTGCTCCAGCACATCCTCGGCGGTAATCAGGCCAAGCGTCGATCCGAACTCATCCACCACGATCGCAATCTGCCGCCGGCGATGCTTAAACTCCTGCAACAGCTCGACGGCGAGCTTCGTCTCCGGCACCACAAGCACATCCCGCATCACCTGCCGCAGCATAATGCCTGATGCCCCGCGACTTCCCAGCCCCTGTGCGACGCTGCGGAAGTGAATCAGCCGTGCAACGTCCTTGGAATAGGCGACCCCGATAATATGATCGCGTCCCTTTTCGGGGTCGTATACCGGAATGCGCGAGTGCTGCTCCTCAACAATGCGCGCACTAGCCATCTCGAGCGCCATATCCGCCGGTAGCGAAAAGATCTTGCCTCGCGGCGTCATGATCTCGCTCACCACCAGCTGGTTCAGCTCGATCGCACGATGAATCATCTCCTCCTGGAACGGCGGCAGCAGGCCCATGCGACGCGTGGCCGTCGCCAGCAGTTTTAGCTCTTCAGGAGAGTGCGCCGAACTCTCTCCTCGCAGCGGCGCCTGAAAGACCCGGAGAACCACCGCCGCCGACACATTCATCAACCGCACTGCTGGCCGCGTCATTCGTATGAAGACATCAACCGGCCCGGCCACCGCCAGCGCGATGCGATCAGCGCGCTGCAGCGCCAGCGATTTCGGCACCAGTTCTCCCAGCAACACCTCGAAGTAGGTAATGATTGCGAATGCCAGAACCACCGCAACGGAATGCGCATAGAGCAGGGCATGCGCCTCCACTCCCGGCAGCCGATTCAGAAAATCCAGATGCGCTAAACCACCGAGGAGGGCTCCGGCAATCGCCGGCTCGCCCAGACCGCCCAGTGCCAGGCTGGCCAGCGTCACCCCGAACTGTACAGCTGGCAAAACCTCGTCGATATTGTGTTTGAGACGAAGCGCCGTTCGCGCCCCCGGACGATCCAGCGCGATCAGCTGTTCGATGCGCGTCTCTCGAACGCTGACCAGGGCGAACTCCGCAGCCACAAAGAAGCTATTCGCCAGAATGAAGAAGGCGATCAGACTTACGTGAACAAGGCTCCACTCCAGCATAGTTGGCCTAAAGTCTACACCGGACGCAGGAACGGCCCGCTGAGCCATGCTCCTCGGGCCGTACTCTCTGCAACCTTGCAAAAGCTCTTATACAAGAACGCGCTTCAGCGTCTGGTCGATCGTGTCCTTCGGGACAAATCCAACGATCTGCTCGGCGACCTTACCACCCTTGAAAATCAACAGGGCAGGAATACCACGGATGCCATAGCGGCCGGGCGTCATGTTGTTCTTATCGACGTCCATCTTCATGACCTTGAGCTTGCCGTTGTACTCCTCGGCAACCGCGTCGACTACCGGCGCGAGCGCACGGCAAGGCCCGCACCAAGCTGCCCAGAAATCGACCAAAACCGGTGTATCCGACTGCAGAACCTTCTGTTCGAACTCCGCGTCGTTCACCTCTGATACAAACTGACCTGCCATAACTTCATCTCCCTTGGGTTAGCCTGCTCCTGCTGCACGCTTCCCTGAAACCCACTCCATCATAGATGCCGCACAGTGGAAAACGATGCGACACGACTACAGAAGGGTTCGCTCTACGCCACTGCCAATCCGCAACGGGTACAACTCCACCTCCGGCCCGACCAGCTTCTGGATTCGCGTCACCGCCTCCAGCACGGTTGTTTCGGCTGCCAGAAATACCAGCACCGACGGTCCCGCACCACTGAGCGCAACGCCCGCAATCTCCGTCTCAGCGACCAGTGGCAGCAGCAGCTTCAGCAGCGGACAAGCCTCGGCCCGATATGGCTGGTGCAGCCTGTCCTGCATCGCCGTCGCCAACAGATCCAATCTCCCCTGCGCAAAGGCAGCCACCAGCAGCGAAGCCCGCTGCACATTGAAGATCGCATCGGCCTTTGCGTAGCTCTCCGGCAGCAGCGCCCGTGCCTTCTTGGTCGCCAGGCTCGTCGGCTGCACTGCCAGCAGCATCTCCCAGCCCGGATCGCCCGCAAACGTCGCCACCTGCACCGCATCGCCAGTCTGAGCCGAGACGGTAAATCCTCCATACCAGCACGCTGCCACGTTATCCGGATGTCCTTCGATGCGGCTCGCCTCCGCAACAATCCCCGCATCGCCCATCCGCAGCCCACCAAAGTGATCCGCCAGCGCCACCCCCGCCAGCAGAGCTGCAGCGCTCGACCCGCAGCCCATCCCCAGTGGAATCTCGTTGTGCAGCTTGATATGCAGCGGCAATACCGCAGTTCCAACACCCGTCAGCACGCCACGGTATGTCTCGAGAATTAAGTTGTTCTCAATCGCTCCACAAATCTCTGCATCGCGCCCTGTAGCCTGAATCTGAAAGCCAGCAGCAACCCGCGCCTCAACCGTCAGATGCATCGACAGCGCCAGCCCGGCCGCGTCAAATCCCGGTCCCAGGTTCGCCGACGTCGCCGGGAGCGACAGCCGCAGCCCTCGCGCCTCTGTTCCCGCGCTCACGCTGGCAGCGCCGATCGGGTCTGTTCCGATCTCGTCTGTGCATCGATTGCGCGCAACACCGCGTCCGCATCTGCATCCAGTACCAGCGGCTCGCGGCGCAACTTCGCATGCCGCGCCAGTTCGGCTGTATCGGCGCCCACCATCTCCGCCTCGGTTAGCAACTCGCCGCGATGATATTTGATGGTGTACTCGGAGTCCTTCAGCGTGTGTCCGGTCAACAGCAGAATGGCCGTCTCTTCCTTGCCGACACGTCCATCCGCGACCAGCTTCTTAAGCCCCGCCAGCGTCACCGCCGAGGCAGGCTCACAGCCAATCCCCTCCGCGCCAATCTCCGCCTTGGCCAGCGCAATCTCCCGCTCCGACACCTGCTCGCACCAGCCTCCCGTAGACGCAAGAATCCGCACCGCCTTCTTCCACGACGCAGGATTACCAATCTGAATCGCCGACGCGCGCGTATTGGCCGTAACCGGCTCCAGCGAAACCCCGCCGTTTTTCCGCATGCTCCTGTAGAGGGGATTCGCGCCCTCTGCCTGAATCACGCTGATCTTCGGCACGCGATGGATAAACCCAAGATGCTGCATCTCCGCGAACCCCTTACCCAGCGCCGAGCAGTTCGCCAGGTTTCCGCCCGGCACAATGACGTGGTGTGGCACCTGCCACTCGCACTGCTCAAGAATCTCGAACGCCGGCGTCTTCTGTCCCTCCAGCCGATACGGATTCACCGAGTTCAGCAGGTACACCGGGGCCCGTCGGACAACCTCACTCAGCACCCGCACGCAGCCGTCGAAGTCCGTCCGCAACTGCACGGTCATCGACCCATAATCCATCGATTGCGACAGCTTGCCCCACGCGATCTTTCCCTCAGGAATCAACACCACGCTGCGTAGTCCAGCCCGCGCCGCATAGGCCGCCATCGCCGCCGACGTGTTCCCGGTCGAAGCGCATGCCACCCATTCAAACCCACTCGCAACCGCCACCGACAGCGCCGCCGTCATCCCTGTGTCCTTGAATGACCCAGTCGGATTCATGCCCTGATGCTTGGCCAGCAGCCAGTTCAGTCCCAGCGCCGCAGCCGCCTTCGGCATTTCATACAGAGGCGTGTTTCCCTCTCGCAGCGTGACGATGCGATCATTGGGAACGATTGGCAGCAGGTCACGGAACCGCCAGACGCCGCTCTGGTCGATGGCCATCGTCGAGGTCCGTCGCTCCTGCCAAAGGTAACGCAGTGCGCTTGGGTTCGGGCGGTTCTTGGGCGTCGGGCGGCTGGCCGAGTAAACAGCAGAAACGCCGTCAATTTCCGGCGCACCGTCGCTCCATGGATACTCAACTTCGAATAAATCTCCACATGTGCGGCAACGAAAGTTACTCTGAGCGTCCTTTGCGGCGATCCTTTCGCCGCATCCGGTGCATCGAAGGATGTGAGATGAAACATTCATGGTTTCTTCTAGGGTACCGTAAAGCGCTCTCGCAATGCTCGCCGTCGGTGATTCCGCTGGTACTCATTGTGCTCCTGTGCATCGGCTCCCTGACAGCGCACGCGCAAACTCCCAAAGAACTCCACGTCGCCGCGGCTTCGGACCTGCAGCCCGTTCTGCCCACACTCGCCGCAGCCTACGAGCACGCCACCGGAGTCAAGATCATCGCCTCCTTCGGCTCATCCGCAACCCTCGCCCAGCAACTGCTCAACGGCGATCCGCAAGACATTTTTCTCTCCGCGGACTACGTCCATCCCGAGCAACTCGTCGCCGCTGGCCTCGCCACCGGGTTGAAAGATAGCCACGACCCAACGCCCTACGCCCGCGGCATTCTCGTCCTCTGGGCGCGCAAAGACTCTCCTGCTCAGCCGCTCACCCTCGACGCCCTCACCAGCCCCAAAGTGACAAAGATCGCCATCGCCAATGGCCTGCACGCACCCTATGGCTTCGCCGCCACCAGGGCCCTCGAGAGCCTGCATCTCACCGACAAGGTCGCCAGCAAGCTGGTTGTTGCTGAAAACATTGCCCAAACAGCGCAGTTCGCTGAATCCGGCAATGCACAGGTTGGCCTGATCTCCCTAACCATCGCAATCTCCCCACACTTCCGCGAGTTGGGCAGCTTCGTTCGCTTCCCCGCTGAAAGCTACCCGGAGATCCGTGAGTGCGCCGTCGTTCTGAAGTCCTCGAAGAACCACTCCGCAGCGCAGGACTTCCTCCGCTGGCTGACCAGCAACTCGATCCAGCAGAACCTCACCGGGTTCGGACTTGATCCAGCGAATTAGACCGGTGTTTTCCTTGCGGAGCTACACCCACCTGCAACGACCAGCTAGACTGGCACCACCATGGACTTCGCTGCCCTCGGCCTGACCCTGCGTCTGGCCAGCCTGACCACGATCTGCCTGCTTCTGGTGGCAACGCCGCTGGCTGCCTGGATCGCCGGCGGTAGCAGCGTAGCGCGCCGAGTCACGCAGGCAGCCGTCGCGCTTCCTTTGGTCCTTCCGCCTACCGTGCTGGGCTTCTACCTGCTGGTTGGCCTCGGCCCGGCAACGGCGCTGGGACGAACGCTCATCGCTCTCATCGGCCATCCGCTCGCCTTCACCTTCTGGGGGCTGCTGATCGGCTCGATGATTTACAGCCTGCCCTTCGCCGTGCAGCCGCTGGTTGTCGCCTTTGGAACCATCGACCCCTCGACGATCGAAGTAGCCCGCGTCCTCGGAGCCTCGCCGTGGACGGTCTTCCGCCGCATTACTCTACCCCTTTCGCGCATGTCATTTGTCACCGCCGCGGTCCTCACCTTCGCGCACACCGTCGGCGAGTTCGGCGTTGTCCTCATGATTGGCGGCGACATCCCCGGCGTCACCCGCACGCTCTCCATCTCCATCTACGACCAGGTGCAGGAGCTCCAGTACTCTGCCGCGAATCTCACCGCAGCCGCTTTGGTAGCTCTATCGTTTCTAGCGCTGCTGTTCGTCTACGGGCGCGGTCGCAGGAGGCCTGAGCTTGTCTGAGACCTCAGCCAACGCCGCCCGCCCGCATCACCGCCTGAGCGTCGATGCTCGACTCGGTGCGCTTCATCTGCATGTGCAACTTAACCTCACAGCCCCATGGACGGTGATCTTTGGCCCCTCCGGTAGCGGCAAGAGTTCCGTGCTCCGCGCCGCCTGCGGTCTCTTGAATCCAGGCACAGCAGAGTTCTCCGAATGTTCCGCCACGACTGCTGGCTGGATCGAGGTCGAGAGCCTCCGCCACGCAACGCCCCCACATCTGCGCTCCGTCGGATACGCGCCACAGGGCGCTGTTCTCTTCCCTCATCTATCGGTCAGAGAGAACGTCGCATTTGCAGCGACCGCCCGCCGCAGACAAGCAGCGAATACGAAGATCATCGCCGCGGCAATCGAGCTATTCGAACTCGGCGCCCTGGCCGACCGCATGCCGCACGACCTCTCCGGTGGGGAGCGCCAGCGCGTCAATCTTGCCCGAGCCTTCGCGGTTCCAGCGGCCCGGCTGATGCTGCTCGATGAGCCCTTCACCGGCTTCGATCGCGGCCTGCGCGACACCCTGCTCCCGCGCATGCAGCAGCGCATCGCTCAACTCGGTGTCCCCGTCATCTCGGTCACCCACGATGTCGAAGAAGCGCTTTTGCTGGGTGCTGAGGTCATTCGCCTGGAGCAAGGCGCAGTCATCGCACAGGGCCCTGCGTCGCAAGTGCTCGCCGAAGAACGCGCACACATGCTGAGCGTTCTTCAGTCCTAGCCCAGCAGTACCGGTTCGCGCTCCAGCGTAATTCCAAAGCGCTCTCTCACCACGCTCACGATCTGCTCCTGCAGCCGCTCGATATCGGCGCACGTCGCCCCACCGCGGTTCGTAAGTGCCAGCGTATGGCGCGTTGAGATCGCCGCCGGTCCCTCACCGTAGCCCTTCACAAAGCCCGCGTGCTCGAGCAGCCATGCAGCCGGCAGCTTGATCCGACCCTCACCCGCCGGCCAGTGTGGAACCTTGTTCGAGTCAATCGCCAGCGCTGCAGCAACCACCCCCAGGGCGCTCGAACTAACAATCGGGTTCTTGAAGAACGAGCCAGCGCTACGGCAATCCGCATCACCCTCAACAATCAGCATCCCCTTCTCGCGCCGGATTCCGCGCACCGCCTTCGCAATCTCCGTCAGCGTCGGCTTCTCCTGACCACCGAACCGGCGCTGCAAATCCGCATAGCGCAGATTCGGCTCACCCAGTGGCCGCAGTCGAAATCTCACCCGCGTGACGATGTATCGGCTTGGCTCGTCGGTATTGAACAGACTCTCGCGATACCGGAACCTGCACTCAGCCTTGCTCAACTCCGCCCATCTGCTGGTCTCCCGATCGAAGACCCGCACCGACTCGATCGTCTCCGCAACCTCCTGCCCATACGCGCCCACGTTCTGCACCGGCGTCGCGCCCACCGAGCCGGGAATTCCCGCGAGACACTCCACCCCCGCAAGCCCTTGCCCAATCGCGTAGTCCACAAAGCCATCCCAGCTCTCGCCCGCTCCCGCGCTCAGACAGCCCTCTCCGCAGCGCTCAAGGCCACGGATCGCGATCCGTAGCACCAGCCCATCAAACCCCGCATCACGGACCAGCAGATTGCTACCGCCGCCCAGCACGAAAAGCTTTAGCCCGCGCTCCCGAGCCCACGCAACATCTGCAGCGACGTCATCCTCCGTAGTGGCCACGGCAAAGTAGCGCGCAGGCCCCCCAATCCCCAGCGTCGTGAATGGGGCAAGCGGGACGTCTTCGCGGATATGTAAGGCAGACGGCACGGTTAGAGACTACAACAGCCCGCGTAGGACAAAAGCGCCCCTTTTTTATGCGACCGAACGCGGCAACGTACAATCAAAGAACGAGAAGTACAGTTTCACCAGGTTTCAGGAGGTAAGACGATGTATCCAGAGTTGATGGTCATTCCGATGCGCGAAGAGTTGACGAAGGCCGGTATCTTGGAGGTCCGTTCGGGCGCCGAGGTCGACGCGGCGCTCGCAAAGCCCGGAACGACGATGCTGGTTGTGAACTCCATCTGCGGTTGCGCCGCCGGCAAGATGCGCCCCGGCGTTCGCCTCGCACTGCAGCACACGACCAAGCCTGACCAGACGATCACCGTCTTCGCCGGCCAGGATCGCGAGGCGACCGAGCGTGCCCGCAGCTACTTCCAGGGCCACCCGCCCACATCGCCCGCTATCGCCATCCTGCGTGACGGGAAGCTGATCTATCTCTTGCAGCGCTCGGCGATCGAGACCTCGACCGCTCCAGCCATCGCGCAGGAACTCACCCGGGCCTTCGACACCTACTGTGCCAAGGCGATAGCCTAGCTTCGTTGTAGATCGTGACACCAAAGAGCGGGTGGCTTCGGCCATCCGCTCTTTTCTTGCGCGTCACCCGGTATACGGTGCGGTAACTTCCGCACGTCAACTATTTGCGCTAACTGCCGATAGACAAGACATGGCTCAACCTAATCGGGTGCTTACGCTCTCCTCGGTGGAACCCTTATCGCCACTCGAGGCCAACACGATATCTCCCGCCCCGGACGTATGGCTGGCGGGTTCAAGCGCAGCAATGACTCAGCTGCGCGGTCAGATTCGTCGCGTTGCTCCGTACTTCCGGACGGCTCTGCTGACGGGGGAACGAGGCTGCGGTGAAGAAGCTGCAGCACATATTCTTCATCAGCTCTCGCCGCTCGGTCACCGGCCCTTTCTCGAACTCACACCGGCCGAGGCGGTGCTACGCTTCGGCGCACACAACTCCCCCGA
Source organism: Granulicella sp. (assembly GCA_003138795.1). Lineage (GTDB taxonomy): Bacteria > Acidobacteriota > Terriglobia > Terriglobales > Acidobacteriaceae > Granulicella. The sequence continues at coordinate 18,473 of PLHC01000066.1, forward strand.
ATCCATCGCGACCAAGGGCATGCTCTATCTTCCGAGCCCGGAGCGTCTTCCCCGGATCGCCCAGACAGCGCTGCTTCGCCTCTTGCGCGAGTGCGGATCACAAGCGCCGCGCATCGTTGCGTTCGCTGAGCGTGGCCTCCGTCCGCTGGTGAGCGCGGGAAGCTTTTCGGCGGAACTGGCAGACTCCCTCGGAGCGCTTCGCATCGCGCTACCGCCGTTACGCGACCGCCGTGAGGACATTCCGGAGTTGCTCACCCACATGCTGCATGACCTCGCCGCGCAATCGGGCAACAAGCCGCCTCAGCTTGCGCCCGACCTTCTGGATGCGGCCATGAAGCTGCCATGGCCTGGCAACTTCGCCCAGCTGCACTCAGCCGCTGAGGGCTCGATGGAGCATGCAGCCAAACTCGTGCTTCATGCCGACGATCTCGAGACTGTACTCGGTGCGATTCCCCCGCCTCCGCCACACGATCGGCGCGAGATTCGTATGCTCCGCCTCGACGATGTGATACAGGAGCACATTCGCGCCGTCCTGTTCGCCTGCAACGGGAACAAGCTGCGTACGGCGGAAGTCCTCGGCATCAGCCGCTCGACTCTCTATCGCATGCTCGAGGCGCAAGCTCAGCCCGCATCGCTATCGATTTCCCCTGAAAATCTGCAAATGACCGGATAACAACATCCGGCGCCGCCTGTTGTCCGCCCTGGATCCACTGGATTCACGCTGCATTTGGTGGACCCACCGGGCATGGGCCTTTGATAGCCTTGCAGCATGACCACCACAGACAAGACGGAGCCCACCAATACATCCACCCCCAGCCTACGCATTGCCGTCCTCGGCACTGGCAAGATGGGCGGCATCCTGGTGCAGGCATTTCTTCGCTGCGGCCTCTTCCCCCACGAGCACGTCGTCGCGACCGTAGCCCACGAAGCGCGTGCCCAGGCACTCAGCAAGCAGTTTGGCATTTCTGTCACCACCGACAACCTCAAGGCCGCGCAGGACGCCGATGTAATCCTGCTGGGCGTCAAGCCGCAGCAGATGGGCGACATCGTGCGTGGCATCGCACCAGCGCTTCGTCCCGGCAAGCTGCTGATCTCCTTTGCCGCATCGGTCAAGACCAGCGAGATCGAGGAGGCCGCTGGCGGCAAAGTCTCTGTAATTCGCGCGATGCCTAATACTCCCGCAATGCTCGGCGCGGGCATCACGGCAATTTGCCGCGGCAAGTTTGTCACCGACGAGCAGCTCGCACTGGCCCAGCAGATCTTCGCTACTGTCGGCCGCACTGTGGTCGTTGACGAAAAGCATATGGACGCCGTCACCGGGCTCTCCGGTTCCGGCCCCGCATTCCTCTACATCATCATCGAGGCGCTCGCCGAAGCCGGCGTGAACGTTGGCCTCCCCCGCGATATTGCTACTCTCCTCGCTGCGCAGACCACCTACGGCGCGGCGAAGATGGTGCTCGAGACCGGCTCACACCCAGCCCTCCTCAAAGACGAAGTGACCACGCCCGCCGGTTGCACGGTCGACGGCATCCTCGAGTTGGAAGAGGGTGGCCTACGCGTCACGCTCATCAAAGCCGTGAAGCGCGCAACCGAACGTGCACGCGAGCTCGCCAGCAGCTGATCTCCGACGCTCGTACAATCAAGGGCATGAGCAGCAAGATTGCGCATGTTGCAACTCCAGCGAAGGCAAAGCAGGGCCGCGCACTCCCGGTCTATGCCGCCGTTGTTCTCGGATTCATGGTCCTCGTCATCCTTGAGGGAGCCCTCGTACGTGCAACAGGATCGGGCGCAGGCTGCGGCAATCACTGGCCGCTCTGCAATGGTGACTTCTTCCCGCACCACCCCCGCCTCGCCACCATCATCGAGTACACTCACCGCTCCATGACCGGGATCTGCACGGCACTGGTCGCCATCCTCATCGGCTGGACCTTCCTCGCGCGTGAACGCGGCGACCGTGCACGCCGGGCAGTCATCTGGTCCGGCATTCTGCTGATTACCGAGGCCCTTCTTGGCGCATTACTGGTCAAAGGCGGCTACGTCGAAAACAATGCCTCGGATATGCGCGTGCTCATGCAATGCATCCACTTCACCAACACGATGCTTCTGCTCGCTGCGATCACTCTCTCGTGGTGGTGGCTGCGCGACCGCGCACAGCCGATCAACCTTCCACCTCAGGCTCACACTGCTGCATGGCTGGCGTTGGGCGCAACCATAGTGGTTGGCGGGACGGGCTCAGTCGCAGCGCTCGCCGACACGCTCTTTCCACCCACCTCGCTACAAGCCGCACTCCTGCAGGACATCGCCGCACACTCGCCCATGCTGGTACGCATGCGCTGGGTGCATCCAGTTGCCGCTCTGATCGGGCTTGGCTGTGCGATCTGGCTGGCCCTGCAACTCAGCAGTACGCTCGGCCGCTTGGTGCTCGCACTCATCTCTGTGCAACTCATCTTAGGAGCGACGAACGTGCTCCTTCTCGCGCCAACCTGGATGCAGGTCGTGCATCTTCTGGGCGCGGACCTCTACTGGATCGCCCTCGTAGCCGCTTGCGCCACCGTCATTGCGCCTCGGCCTTTGAACTTTACTGAGGCGTCGTAGAGTCCTTACCATCAACCTTGCGCACAACCTTCTTCGTCCCCGAAGCCGTCTTGTGATATCCGGTCTTGGTAGCGTGCGCGGTCTTCTCCGCACCCACCTTGGTTCCATGTGCTGTGTCCCTGGCCACAACCTTCGTGCCATGTACCGTGTCCCTGGCCGCGACCTTGGTGCCGTGGGCAGTCTTGTGCGCAACGGTCTTGCTGGCGTCGGCGGTGTCGTGGCCCGCACCCTTCAAATCCTGGCCGACGGTCTGGGCATTTGCGCTGCCGAGTGAGAGCAGTGTGGCAAGCGCCATCCCCAAAAATATGAGCTTCTTCATCGTTCGATCTCCTTGTGCGGAAGTGGCCTTTGCTTTGATGTTTTCTGGTCGCCACAGGTTAGACGCACGCAGGTTAGACGCACGCGATCTCGACAGGCATAGCTCTTCTCGACTGTCGGGCCGTTGGCCTGCTTCAATCAGTTTCGCTTCAACCAGCTCGAAAGTTACAAGCAGAACCTAGGACCACATAGGGCATATGCTAAAAATCACACTCCTCTCATCACCCTGATTTAGTCTTGTAAAACTTATGGCTGTCAGAAAACAGTCCGCGCAGAAGAAGACGTCGCCCAGACCAGCAACCAGACGCTCTCCACGAACGCCGAAGGCACTACTGGGTGGGCGCTTCCTCGATCGCGATGAGAGCTGGCTTCAGTTCAATCGCCGCGTCCTCGAAGAGGCCGACGACGCCACAAATCCATTGCTCGAGCGCGTCAAGTTCCTGGCCATTACGGCCAGCAATCTCGATGAATTCGTTGAAATCCGTGTCGCGGGTGTCCTGCAAAGATTCGAAGAGCGCCTGGGCCTGCCGCAGCAGATCGACGAAAGCGGTCTCACTCAGGACGAGCGCTTGGATCGCCTCCGCGACCGTCTCCACCAGTTCACCGATGATCAGACCGCCTGCTGGAAAGAACGCCTCGTCCCTGAGCTCAAGCGTGCTGGCATCCGCGTTGTGGGCTGGAAGGACATCCGCAAAGCAGACCGCGACTTTGCCAGCAAGTTCTTCCACGAGCAGGTCGATCCACTTCTAACCCCCGTCACGCTTGACCCATCGCATCCGTTTCCGCGTGTGCTCAACAAGGCCCTCTGCCTCGCTCTCTTGCTGCGCCACAAGCGCAAGGTGAAGACCGGCAGCGGCCCAAAGGTCCTCGGCGTCATTACGATTCCCCGTTCGCTTCCTGCGCTGATCGCGTTGCCGGTGCGCCCTGGCCAGCACCGCTTTCTGCTCCTCGAAGAGCTGATCGAAGCCCACATCGAGTCGATGTTTCGCGGCTACAGCATCCTCAACCGCACGGCCTTTCGCGTCACCCGCAACAGTAATCTCTACATGCAGGAGGAGGAGAGCCGCTCGATCCTCGAAAGCGTCACCGAGGAACTGCATAACCGCCGCAAGGGCGACGCCGTCCGAATGGAGATTGACGCCTTCGCCTCCGAGGAGATCGCCGAACGCCTGCGCATCAACTTTGAGCTCGAGCCCTGGCAGGTCTTCCGCACCGAAGCTCCCGTAAACCTCTCGCGCCTGATGAGCCTCTACAGCGCCGTGAAGGTGGCCGAGCTAAAGTTTCCCGACTTCCATGGCCGCCGCCTCACTCTCGCCCATTCCAGCAACCAGACCACCAACATCTTCGACGAGATTTGCAAGCGTGACATCCTCCTGCATCATCCCTTCGACAGCTACAACACGGTCGAGGAGTTCATCGAGGCCGGCGCATCGGATGAGCAGGTCATCTCCATCAAGCAGACGCTCTACCGCACCAGCGCCGACTCGCCCATCTTTGGCGCACTCAAAGAGGCTGCACAGAGCAAGGACGTCACCGTCGTCGTGGAACTGATGGCGCGCTTCGACGAGGCCTCCAACATTCGATGGGCGCGTGAACTCGAAGACGCCGGCGTGCAGGTCTTCCACGGCATATTCGGCTTCAAGACCCACTGCAAGCTCGCGCTCATCGTTCGCCGAGACTCTGACGGCGTGGTGCGCAGCTACGCGCATCTCGGCACCGGCAATTACAACCCTGTCACCGCGCGCTTCTACACCGACATCAGCCTGCTCACTGCGCGGCCCGACATCACCGACGCCGTCCTCCGCGTCTTCCGCTACCTCACCGCCGACTGGGAAGCCGGCAGCGACGCCTATCGTCCCCTCCTTGTTGCCCCCGTCACTCTCCACAATGACATGCTCGCCCTGATCGCGCGCGAGGCCGAGCACGCCAAAGCAGGCCGCCCCGCGCGCATCATTGCAAAGATGAACGGCCTCCTCGACGTCCCAACCATTGAAGCGCTCTACTCCGCCTCGCAGTCGGGCGTCGAGATTGACCTGATCGTACGCGGCATGTGCTCCCTTCGCCCCGGCATTCCCGGCCTCAGTGACCACATTCGTGTGCGCTCCATCATCGGTCGCTTCCTTGAGCACAGCCGCATCTTCTGGTTCGCCAACAGCGGCGCCGACGAGGTCTTCTGCGGCAGCGCAGACTGGATGTCTCGCAATCTCTACGAGCGCTGCGAGGTGGTCTTCCCTGTCTTCGATCCTCCAGCAAAACGCCGCCTGCGCGACGAGATCATCGAGTGCTACCTGCGCGACGACGTAAAGACCAGGTTGATGCGCCCGGATGGCACCTATGACCGCGCGCCCAGGAGCGGCACCGGTTTCTGCGCACAGGATTGGCTCATGGAACTCTCGCGCGACCCGAAGAATCAACTTGACCGCACCGAGACTGCCGCACCTGAGAGAACACCCGAGGAAGAAGCCGAGAGCATCCTTAGCAATGAGCAATCTGGCCTCTAACGAAGTTTGCGCTATCCAGCCACAAGGCGGATTTACTCGCCAATAGAGTAGGCTTTGACTTGGCGTTTATTTGATACGGCGGATCGTGCAGATTCCCCTTTGCCCGTTGAGATGGATCCCTCCACAAAGGACACATACGCGTGAACCAGCAGCAATTTACACTGCCATCAGGCACCGCCTCAAGCCATCGCGCAAGACGCACCCTCGCCGTCATCGTCGCAATAGCGCTCGCCGTCGCAACAACCCTTCCGCTCGCATGCGCACAGACCGAGGACAAGTATCAGCAGGCGCTCGAGCACCGCACCACCATCAAGGTTCTCCCCAACGGCCTCACCCTCATCATCAGTGAGCGCCACGAGGCCCCGGTCTTCAGTTTCTACACGCTGGTCAACGCTGGCTCCGCCAACGATCCCCAGGGTGACAGCGGCCTCGCGCACATGTTCGAACACATTGCCTTCAAGGGCACGGACCAGATCGGCACCACCAACTACCCCGCCGAGAAGGTCGCTCTCGCCAAGGTCGAGACCGCCTACGCAGCCTATGACGTCGAGTACCGCAAGCGCGTCGGCCAGGATCCCAAGCTCCTGTTAGCACTCAACCAGAAGTTTGAAGACGCCGTGAAGGCCGCACAGGTCTACGTCGTCCCGAACCAGTTCTCAGAGATCGCCGATTCCAACGGCGCCATCGACCTCAACGCCTCGACCGCCGAAGACTCCACGCAATATTTCTGGTCCATGCCCTCCAACCGCCTCGAGCTCTGGGCCTACCTCGAGAGCAGCCGAATCGGCTGGCCCGTCGCCCGCGAGTTCTATAAGGAGCGCGACGTCGTAAACGAGGAGCGCCGCATGCGCATCGACTCCTCACCGCAGGGCCGCCTCGTCGAAGAGTTCCTGGCGGCGGCCTACATGGCGCACCCCTACGGTCGCCCCGGCGTCGGCTGGCCCAGTGACATCAGCCAGGTCTCCGCCGCCGAGGCCGCAGCCTTCCACAAGAAGTATTACGTCCCCGCCAACATCGTCGTCGCCGTCGTCGGCGACATCGACACCACCACAGCACTCCCCATGCTCGAGAAGTACTTCGGACGCATCCCCGCCGGCCCCAAACCCGAGCCCATGGCGACCATCGAGCCGCCCCAGAACGCCGAGCGCACCGTCGTCCTGCATGAGGCCACGCAGCCCATCTACCTCGAGGGCTACCACCGCCCCGACTACCTTGATCCCGACGACGCAGTCTTCTCCGCCATCACCGACATCTTCTCCAACGGCCGCACCTCCCGCCTCTATCGCACGATCGTCCGCGACCAGCACATCGCCACCGAGGCCGAAGGCTTCAGCGGCTTTCCCGGCGTCAAGTATCCCGGCCTCTTCGCCTTTTTCGCCGTTCCCATGAGCGGTCACACCGCCGATGAGATGGGCCCCGCCATCCATAAGCAGCTCGAACTTCTTAAGACCACAGACGTCAGCGACGCCGAGCTTGAGCGCTTCAAGACCCGCGCCCGCGCCGGCGTGTTGCAGCGCCTCGGCGACAACGAGACCCTCGCCTCCGAGCTCGCCGACTACCAGACCCGCTTCGGCGACTACCGAGAGATCTTCCGCGAACTCCAGCAGACCGACGCCGTCACCAAGGCCGACATCCGCCGCGTTGCCCAGACGACCTTCGTCGACGACAACCGCACCGTCGCCCGCATCGAGTTCCAGGCGCCCACCGCACCCCCACAACCTCCCACCGCAACACCTGCCGTCGCTGGCAAAGGAGGTGCACGATGAACCTCTCTTTTATTCCCTCCACCCAAACCCCGTCATCTCGACCGGAGCATCCCTGCCTCATCTCAATGCGGAGTGGAGAGACCCCTGTATTTGCACGCCGCATGGGAGCCAAAGTAGTCCGTCTCGCAGCCTGCGTCCTCCTCGCAAGCTCAACCCTCTGCATCGCGCAAACCGCAACACCTCCCACAACGCCGCCGACACATCAGGCCCAGCCCTGGAAGTCGATCCCCCTCCCACCGCTCCGCGCCTTCAAGCCCGTCGAGACCACCCGGATCGAGCTCGCCAACGGCGTCACGCTCTTCCTCGAAGAAGACCACGAGCTCCCGTTCATCGGCGGCTTCATTCGCATTCGCGGCGGTAGCCGAGACGAACCCTCTGACAAAGTCGGCCTCGTCTCGCTCTACGGTGACGCATGGCGTACCAGCGGCTCGACGCAAGCCACCGGAGACGTGCTCGACGACACCCTCGCCGCCAAGGCAGCCAGCATCGAAACGGAAGGCGGCAGTGCAGCCACCGGTGTCAGCTGGTCCAGCTTCGCCACCGACTTCGACAGCGTCTTCAACTCAACGCTCGACCTGCTCCTGCATCCAGCCTTTCAGCAGGCCAAGCTCGACCTCGCCAAGCGCAGCGAGATCTCCGACATCCTGCGCCGCAACGACGACGCCAGCTCCATTGCCTCGCGCGAGGCCGTCGAGATTGCCTACGGCAAGACCAATCCCTACGGCCGCGAGTCCGAGATCGCCACCGTCTCGGCCGTCACCCTCGACGACCTCCGCGCCTGGCATGACAAGACCGTCGTCGGCAGCAATCTCATCGTCGGCGTTATCGGAGATTTCGACGCCAAGGTCATGGAGCAGAAGCTGCGCGCTGCCTTCGATCCCATCCCACGCGGAACGAAGCTAATCACAGCAAAGATTGACTTCACCGAGCCGACCCCTGGCATCTACTTCGCCAACAAGGGCGACGTCGACCAGTCGAACATCTACATGGTCGGCCTCGGCACCGAGGAGGACAATCCCGACTTCTACGCCCTCAGCGTTATGAATCAGGTCTTCTCCGGTGGTTTCGGCTCGCGTGTCGTGCAGAATGTCCGCACCAGGCTCGGCCTCGCCTATAACGTCGGCGGCAGCTTTGGCGCAGCCTACGATCACCCGGGCCTCTTCGCCATCGGTCTCGGCACCAAGAGCACCAGCACGGTTCCTGCAACCAAAGCCACCCTCGACGAGATTGCCAGGCTACGCACCGAACCGCCCACCGAGGACGAACTGCGCCGCGCCAAGGATGCTCTGCTGAACTCCTTCATCTTCCGCTACGACTCGCGCCAGAAAGTGCTCGACGAGCAGGTGACTCTCGCCGTCTACGGCTACCCATCGGACTTCCTCGAGCGCTACCGCACCGGGATCGAGCACGTCACCTCGGCCGATGTGGCCCGCGTCGCGCAGAAGTACGTGCAGCCGGAGAAGCTCGCCATCATCGTCGTCGGCAACGCGCCGGAGATCCAACCGCCTCTCAGCGGCCTCGGCAAAGTCATCACGCTCGACACCACCATTCCCGGAGCCCCCAAAACAGCCCTGAGCCTGGTCAACAAACCCTGAGCTTGCATCCTTGACGCAAGCTCAGGGCAGAGCACCCAGAAAATTCGACGCGTGGTATAGCTCGTCCAGCGAGCTGTACGAACCTCCTGCGTCCTCCACGCAAACTGCTAAACTTGTCTAGTCGAGGCGCGGCGGCGAACCACCGTGCCCCCAAGGAGCACATCATGGCACTGAACAACGGCAACAGCACACCCGACAGCAACGGAGCAGGCCTCCGGCTCAAGACCGGCCTGGCCGAGATGCTCAAGGGCGGCGTCATCATGGACGTCATGAACGTCGCGCAGGCCCGCATCGCCGAAGAGGCCGGAGCCGTCGCCGTCATGGCGCTCGAGCGCGTTCCCGCCATGATCCGTGCCGAAGGCGGCGTCGCCCGCATGGCCAGCCCCAAGCTCATCAAGGAGATCATGGCCATCGCGACCATTCCGGTCATGGCCAAGGCCCGCATCGGCCACTTCGCCGAGGCCCAGATCCTCCAGTCCCTCGGCGTCGACTTCATCGACGAGTCCGAAGTCCTCACCCCCGCTGATGAGACCTACCACATCGATAAACACGCCTTCACCACGCCCTTCGTCTGCGGCGCGCGCAACCTCGGCGAAGCTCTCCGCCGCATCGCCGAAGGCGCAGCCATGATCCGCACCAAGGGCGAGCCCGGCACCGGCGACGTCGTCCACGCCGTCCAGCACATGCGCCAGATCACCCGCGAGATCAAGGCCCTCACCGTCCTCGGCGACGAAGAACTCTACAACGCGGCCAAGGTCCACGGCGCGCCCTACGAACTCATCCGCATGGTCGCCAAGGCCGGCAAGCTCCCCGTACCCAACTTCTCCGCCGGCGGCATCGCCACCCCGGCCGACGCATCGCTCATGATGCAACTCGGTGCCGAGAGCATCTTCGTCGGCTCCGGCATCTTCATGAAGGAGGGCGCGATTCCCTTGGATGTTGAGCCCTGGTCCAAGGGCGACGCCGAGGTCGGTCTCTGCACGACCAAGGACGTTGGCCAGCCCCGCAACCCCGCCGATCGCGCCGAAGCCGTCTCCCGCGCCCGCGCCATCGTCCTCGCAACGCTCCACTTCGACGACCCGAAGATCGTCTCCGAAGCCTCTGAGGCCGTCATCGGCAGCATGAAGGGCCTAGCCGCCGCGGCCATCGAAGAAAAGGACCTCATGCAGACCCGCGGCTGGTAGAGCATTTCTCCTGTGGGTGAATACCGAAACCACAGCTCTCAACGCCGTTTTCCCCCAAGAAAAACGGCACTCTCATGCCTCGTCCAGCTCACAATAACAGGAGAACTGCTCTAGCGTGTCCCATTCTCCCGCCATCGGCGTCCTCGCACTGCAAGGCGCCTTCGAGATTCACGCCAAACGACTCGCCGAGCTCGGCGCAACGACGACCCTCGTCCGCAAGCCCGGCCAACTCGGCGCCCTCGACGCCCTGGTCATCCCCGGCGGCGAGTCCACCACCTTCCTCAAGCACCTCGAGCACGCCGGCTTCTACGACGCCCTCGACGCCTTCGTCCACGCCAAGCCCGTCTTCGGCACCTGCGCCGGCTGCATCCTCCTTGCCAAGGAGGTCACCAACCCGCCGCAGCGCTCCTTCGGCGTTCTCGACATCGACGTCGAACGCAACGCCTACGGCCGCCAGAACGACTCCGCCATCCTCACCTCCGAGACCTCGCTTCCCGGCGGCCCGCTCGAGATGGTCTTCATCCGCGCTCCACGCATCACGCGCGTAGGCCCCAGCGTAGAAATCCTCGCCACCCGCGACGGCAACCCCACGCTCATCCGCCAGGGCCGCCTGCTCGCCGCCACCTTCCACCCCGAGCTCACCGAGGACACCCGCGTCCACCAGCTCTTCCTCAATATCGTCCGCGAAGTTAGTTCCTCGCTTTAGTCCATCGCCTTCTACAACAATCAAGCCATTGCGGGCGGCATCAGCCATCTCGCCAATCCGCGGCTTCTGGCATCTGCCTGTGAACACTGCGCAGCACGGCCACGCACTCGATCCCACCTCCTCCACAATCTCCGGCTCTCACTCCGCCGCCCCACGGAGACCGTCGAGCATCCCTGGCAAGAGGGCCACGACAATGGCGGGCACCAAACGCCTGCTGTCCGCATCCAACCGAAGAGTTGCCCGGCATCTATCGCGAACCTTGCCCCTGCAGCGACTCCGGCAAAGAGTTCTTGACACAATAGAGCGCCATCATTACGTTCAACCCCAAAGCAGAGTAAAGTAATCTGACAACGCCAGGCCGTCAACGTCATCGAGCGCTATGCCGACCACATTCACACCGCCGGAGATCGACCGCCATCGTCACATCAGTGATGGCAACAACGGCCAAAGGCCGCCTGATGACAAGCGTACCGGTGGCAACGGCGACGGTGATGGCGACAACTGGAATGATCAGCCCCGGGGCCACCGCGGCCCGCGCGAACGCCTCGCCCAGGCTCGCGTCGGCCTCTTCTTCGCCCTCGGCGGGGATCTCATATTCTTCGTTGCGCTGGTCAGCGTCTTCTTCGTCACCAAGGCCAGTGGCCACTTCGACGCCTACGACCACTTCATCAACGAGTGGCTCCCCACCGCCATCCCCTCCATTCTCTGGATCAACACCGCCGCTCTCATCCTCAGCTCTGCCGCCGCCGAGGTTGCCCGCCAGACCATGTTCCGCGAAGAGGATGCCATGGACGAGTGGTTCGGCATCGGCCGCCCCATCTCCCGCCGAGCCACCATCTGGCTCTCGCTCACTCTGCTCCTCGGTGCCCTCTTCCTCGCCGGTCAATGGATCGCCTGGGATCAACTCGCCGCGCAGCACGTCTTCTTTCGCTCCAACCCGAGCAGCCACTTCTTCTACCTCATCACCGTCACCCACGCCGTGCATCTGCTCCTCGGCGTCGGCGGCCTCATCGCCGCACTGACGGCCCTCCAACTCTCGCGCTCGCTCTCCACCCGCCAGGTCCTCGTCGACTCCGCCGTCTGGTACTGGCACGTCATGGGAGCCCTCTGGATCTTCCTCTTCCTCCTCCTCGAGTACGGCCAATGACCCAGGGCCCTTCTGACCACCGCACAACCCTCATTCCTTCAACCACTTACCGCGCCAAAAAATAATCCCGCAGCAAAACAGCCCAAAACTCGCGTGTCAACCCCCCAAACTGGAACAATCCACCGTAAGCCAATGAAAGCAATCACGATAGAAGTTTGGAAATCTTGCGCATTTACCCTGCGCCACCCGCTACACTGGGATATAGAGCGAATTCCAGCCGCAGGGCAGCATGAGCTGCCGATTCGCCAGCCTAACCCCTTTGCTTTGAATACTTTGCCTGTAAAGTATCTGAATGGAATACTTTACAGACACCAATTTTGCTAAGTATTGCAACCAGAGACTTTACAAAATCAGGGGGGGGAGGGGGGGTACCCCCCACGTCCCCAGCCCAATCTTCATCGGAATCCGACGCCAGATCAATCGCTTCCAGTCCCCTACTCCGCCGAACCCGACACCGTTCCGCGAGCAGGGTTAATCTCGGATCAAAGCATTGCCACTGCCTCTGAACAGTGTTTAGTATCGGAAGAGAGTCCGCTCATCCGAGAGGAGCCTGTCATGCCACCGCAGCAGCTGAAGGTCAACAACACGATCCACACCATCGATGTCGCCCCCGACACGCCGCTCCTATGGATTCTCCGCGACATCCTCGATCTCAAGGGCACCAAGTACGGCTGCGGCATCGGCAGCTGCGGAGCCTGCACAGTCCTCATCTCAGGTCGGCCCGCACGTGCCTGCCAGACGCGCCTCGACGAAGTCGGCACGAATCCCGTCACGACCATCGAGGGTCTCTCGCTCGATGGCACGCACCCCGTCCAGCTTGCGTGGCAGCAGGTCGACGTAGCCCAGTGCGGCTACTGCCAGGCTGGCCAGATCATGGCCGCATCCGCCCTGCTCGCCAGCAACCCACACCCCACGGACGCCCAGATCGACGCCGCCATGAGCTCTAACATCTGCCGCTGCGGAACCTACCCCCGCATCCGTCAGGCCATCCACCAAGCCGCCGAATCCGCTGCCAAAAAGTAGTAAAGGAGGTCACGCCCATGCCACTCAATCGCCGTACATTCCTGCAGATGAGCGCCCTCCTCACTGGAGGCCTCGCGCTCAACCTCTACGAGACCCCCATCGCCGCCGCACAGTCTGGCCAACCTGTGCAGCCGGACCTCTCTCCGCGCGCCTTCATCCACATCGCCGCCGACGGCACCATCACCCTTATGGCCAAGAATCCCGAGATCGGCCAAGGCGTCAAGACCATGCTCCCCATGCTCCTCGCCGAAGAACTCGACGCCGACTGGAGCACCATCCATATCCAGCAGGCCGACCTCGACGAGTCTCACTACGGCCGTCAATTTGCCGGTGGAAGTATGGCCACTCCCCTCAACTGGGACCCTCTCCGCCGTGTCGGCGCCGCCTGCCGCCAAATGCTCATCTCCGTCGCCGCTCAGCGATGGAGCGTCCCCGTATCCGACTGCACCACCGCTCCCAACCGCGTCCTCCACGCAACCTCCGGCCGCTCCTTCACCTACGCCGAGCTCGCCACCGACGCCGCCAGGCTCACCCCGCCGCCACTGGCCTCCGTCCAGCTCAAAGACCCCAGGGACTATCGCATCATCGGCAAGTCCCAGCCCAACGTCGACAGACTCAGCATCGTCACGGGCAAGCCGCTCTACGGCATCGATATCACCGTGCCCGGCATGTTGCATGCGGTCATCGAGAAGTGTGCCGTCTTCGGCGGCAAGGTCAAGAGCTGCAACCAGGCCGCCATCCAGAAGCTTCCTGGCGTCCGCCACGTCCTGGTCCTCGAAGGCACACTCGCGACCAACCCCGTCGTCTCCTCCGATCCCGGCATCGAGCCCGGCGTCGCCATCCTCGCCGACACCTGGTGGCAGGCCCAGTCCGCCCGCTCCAAACTTAAGATCGAATGGGACCTCGGCACCGGCGCCACCCAAAGCACCGACGCCTTCGCCAAGCGCGCCGCCGAGCTTTTCCAGGCTCCTCCGGCCAACACCATCCATACCGCAGGTGACGTTGACGCCGCGCTCAAGAGCGCCGCCAAGGTCGTCGAAGCCACCTACGCCTACCCCTTCATCGCCCACGCGACGCTCGAGCCACAGAACACCACCGCTTCCTTCAAAGACGGCAAGCTCGAGATCTGGACCACCAGTCAAGCTCCCGGCGGTGGCCGCAAGATGGTCGCCAGCGCGCTCAAAATCCCAGCCGACGCCATCACCATTCACCTCACCCGCACTGGCGGTGCCTTTGGCCGCCGCCTCATGAACGACTACATGGTGGAAGCCGCATGGCTCACCAAACAAGTCGGCGTGCCCGTCAAGCTCCTCTGGTCCCGCGAGGACGACTTCGGCCACGACGCCTACCGCCCCGGCGGCTTCCACTCCTTCAAGGCCGGCCTCGACGCCCACGGCAAACTCATCGCCTGGCGCCAACACCTCGTCACCTACGGTGTCGGCGACCACTACGCCAGCAGTGCCGGAATCAGCGCAGACGAGTTCCCCTCCGGCCACGTTGAAAACTTCGGCCTCTACGCCACGGCAATGCCGCTCCGGCTACGCACAGGCCCGCTGCGCGCCCCCGGCAGCAACGCCCTCGCCTTCGTCGCGCAGTCGTTTCTGGACGAGGTCGCCGCTGCCGCCGGACGCGATCCCCTCGAGTTCCAACTGGATCTCCGCGGCAACTCTTCCAACCACTCCGACCGCCTCAGCAACGTCCTCGCACTTGCGGCCGAAAGGTCCAGCTGGGCCAAGCGCACCCACACCCCCGGCAAGGGCATGGGCATCGCCTGCTACGCCTGTCACCTGGGCTTTTTCGCCGAAGTAGCTGCGGTCACCGTCGATGAAAAAAATCGCATCACGGTCAACCACATCTGGGTCGTTGGCGATATTGGTAGCCAGATCATCAATCCCGCCGCAGCCGAAAACATGGTCTACGGTGCCGTCATCGACGGTCTCAGCCAGATGGCCCAGGAGATTACTCTTGACGAAGGCCGCATCCAGCAGACCAACTACAACCAACACCCGGTCCTGCACATGCGCCAGACACCTGCTATCGAGGCCTTCTTTCTCAAGAGCGATAACCCGCCCACAGGCCTCGGAGAACCAGCCCTGCCGCCGCTCCTCCCCGCGGTCGCCAACGCCGTCTTCGCCGCCACTGGCAAGCGCATCCGTACACTGCCCCTGTCGCGCAGCGGCTTCAGCTTCGCCTGAGCTCTTCGCTGTTTCAGGGCTTCAGCACAATCTTCATCGAATCCGCCTTCGGATGCGACGCCAGATCGATCGCCTCGCTCGCCTCTTCCAGCGTGAACCGGTGCGAGATCAGCTTCGTCAGATCCAGCTTCCCTGACCTGTACCCCTCGAACACCAGGTCAATGCCCTCCTGCTGAATCGCCACCGACGCCGAGTACGAACCCATCAGCGTCTTCTCATCCATGCACACCGCCGCCGGATCGAACGGCGCGGTCCCATGCTGCGTACTCGCAAACAACATCACGCGCCCACCCGGCCGGATCGCCTGCATCGCCGTCGCAATCAGCGCATCTGCCCCTACAGCCACCAGCGCCACATCCGCTCCGCGCCCCTCCGTCGCTGCCTTGCACGCCGCCACCACATCGCCCCGCGCATCCAGCGGATGATCCAGCCCGAACTGCGCAGCAATCGCATGACGCTCCGGATACATATCCGACGTCAACACCGTCGCCCCGGTCTGCTTCGCCAGCGCCGCCAGCAGAATCCCGATGCTCCCCTGCCCAATCACCAGCACCGTATCGTCAGGCTCCAACTTCAGCAGCCGAATCGCCTTGAAGCAAGTATTCACCGGCTCGATAAACGCAGCCTGCTCGAACGGAATATCGTCGGGAATGTGAATCAGTCCCGCCGTCTTCACACCGTCGCCGACAATCCAATCCATCACGCGAATGTACTGCGCAAACCCACCACCCGCGGCCGCACCCAGCCCCGCCGTCGTGCCGACCTTCTTGTACGTCTCACACTGCGCAAACGTCTGCTTGCGGCAATAGAAGCACTCGCCGCACGGAATGTGATGGAACGCCATCACGCGATCGCCCAGCGCAAATCCGCGCACGCCCTCGACCACCGCAGCGATCGTTCCCGCCATCTCGTGCCCAAACACCCTCGGCGCCGCGTGCGACCCCGTATGAATCTTCTTCAGGTCCGTCCCGCAGATCCCGCACGTATCGATCCGCACCAGCACCTCGCCCGGCCCAATCTCGGGAACAGCAATCGTCTCGGGGCGAACATCATCGATAGAGCGGTAGACAGCGGCCTGCATTGTGCGTGGAATTGCTTCAGACATAACCTTCTTAGACTAACGGAAACCATTCATGATTTCTCATCCGCTCCATGTAATCGAGAAGCATCGAAGACCCCAGCTTCTTCGTCTCCTCCAGAGCAGTCAACCCCCTCACTCACCATCGCCAACGCAATCCGCATCGCCGACCATCTGCTCGCCGACCGCCTGACCTAACGCTCCGACAAAGTGAGCTTCAACGACTGATCCAGCGCAGCCAACGCGCGCGAACTCCCGCGCCCAAGCTCGATAGCCTTCGGCCACTCCCACGGCCGCAGCGCCGTATGCAGCGCGAACGCCCCCGTACGAAAGCTCCCTCGCTTTCCCGCAAACTTCGCCAGCGAACTCAGCTCGAAGTCGAAGCTGTCCGAGACACCCTTGATCGCCCGAAACGGCAGGTCCTTCGCCCTCGCGAGCCGCGCCACAGTCGCCGCCTCCATATCCACCAGCATCGCCCCATAACTCGCAGCCAGCCGCGCCTTCTCGCGCACACTCGCAATGGTCTGCGTCGTCGCCAGCGTCACACTTCTGCCAGGGTCCGTCCTTTGCGCAGCCGATGTATACCGCTCACCCGTCTTCGCATCCACGACCACATGCACCTCCATTACCGAACCGGCAGCCGCCCCCGCCACGCACCCACCAGCCAGCCCGGTAGAGATCAACATCCCCACATCGCCCGTCGCAAGCGCAGCCTCCACCGCAATCGCGGCTCGCTCCGCACCCATCCCCGCCGCGGCAACTACCGCACCCTCCAGTCGATCGCCCTCAAGCCGATATAGGTGAACCCCGCGCTTCAGCAGACCAGCATCGGCAGCTGTTCCCTGAACCAGCGCGGCGATCTCCCGGGGCAGTGCTGCGATGATGGCGACTTTGGCAGGCATCCGTTTCGATCTATCATACGAGCCGCTCCAGACCCGCCTCCCCCCTCGCAGTATCCGCAGGTTGACAGCCATGCCGCAGAAGAAGGATATTAAGCGCTGCACAATCGTTTGCGCATTACGACTCAAACAATTGCCTCCGGGCCGTCTTCTCCAATATTTGGTCTGCAACCGCAGGAGTCCGTCTACTATGCACCGTCTGCTTCGCCACGCCGTCTCCGCTCTCCTGCTCGCGTGGCCGCTCTCGTCTACTGTCCACGCCCAGGCTCCAGAGAGCGTCAGCATCGATGCACAAACCTCCACCACCCCCTTCCCGCACTTCTGGGAGCAGATGTTCGGCTCCGGCCGCGCCATCCTCTCGCTGCGCGAAAACTACCGCGAAGATCTCCGCGCCGTGAAGCAGGTCGCCGACTTCCGCTACGTCCGCTTCCACGCCATCCTCCACGATGAGGTCGGCGTCTACAACGAAGACGAGCACGGCAACCCCGTCTACAACTTCTCCTACGTCGACGAGATCTACGATGGCCTCCTGAAGAACCGTGTCCGCCCTGTCGTCGAGATCAGCTTCATGCCGAAGAAGCTGGCCTTCAATCCCGACGATCTCCATGCCTTCTGGTACAAGCAGAACGTCTCACAGCCGAAGAGCCTCGAGCGCTGGGACGACCTGATGACGCACTTCGCACAACACCTCGTGGACCGCTACGGCATCGATGAGGTCGCGACCTGGTACTTCGAAGTCTGGAATGAGCCCAACATCGACTTCTGGGGTGGAGTGCCCCGCCAGAAGACCTACTTCGAGCTCTACGACCACACCGCCCGCGACCTCAAGCAGGTCAGTCCGCGCCTGCGCGTAGGCGGTCCCGCAACGGCCGCGGCCGCCTGGATACCCGACTTTCTCGCGCACACCGCCGCCAACCACGTCCCCGTCGACTTCATCTCGACCCACGGCTACGCCGACGACACCGTCGAAGATCTCTTCGGCACCCACGAAGACATCCCCATGGATGATCGTGTCTGCCGCGCCGTCGCCAAGGTACGCGGCCAGATCGACGCCTCCGCCACCCCGCACCTTCCACTCCTCTGGACCGAGTGGAACGTCATCGGCATGGACAACGCACGCGACACCACCTACGTCGGCCCTGCACTCGCCGACACCGTGCGCGAGTGCGACGGCAACGTAACCGCGCTCTCCTTCTGGACCTTCGACGACGTCTTTGAAGAAGGCGGCCCCATCGCCAAGCCCTTCACTGGGCAATTCGGCCTCATCGCCAAAGGCGGCATCAACAAGCCAAGCTACTACGCCTATGGCCTGCTGCATCAGCTCGGCGACCAGCGCATCGCCAACGCCTCGAAGAATCTCATTGTCACTAGGACCAGCAACGGTGGCCTCGCCATCGCCGCATGGAACCTCGTCGACCCTGAGCAGCACGGCTCGTCGCAGACCATCGACCTCACCCTGCGAGGAGTCCCTGCAAATGCGAAGGTTACCATCCAGCGTGTCGACGACGACCACGGCAACGTCCTGCCGAAGTACGCCGCAATGGGAAGCCCCGTCGATCCAACGCCCGAACAAGTCGTTCAATTAAACAAAGAGACAGCACTGGGGACTCCAGCCCAGACCAGGCTGCAAAGTGGGAAGCTCACCCTGGAGTTAAGCCCGAATGCACTTCTACTAATCAAGGTTCAGCCGTAAGGAACGTGAGGAATACGATGCTTCATTGGAAGCTTAGTTCTCTTGTCTTTGGAGTGGCCGGACTCCTGCTGGCAGGCTCGCTGCCTCTCACCGCGCGCGCTCAGGAAGCATTGCAGATTGATGCGCGCGCCGCCACCACGCCATTCCCTCACTTCTGGGAGCAGACCTTTGGCTCCGGCCGCGCCATCCTCGCGCTGCGCGCTGACTACCGCGCGGACCTGCACACGGTGAAGCAGGCCACCGACTTCCAGTTCATCCGCTTCCACGGCATTCTCGACGACGAGGTCGGCCTCTACGATCCTGACCGCCAGACCAGGAACCCCGGCCTCGCCGCGCAAGCCGCCAACGACGCCTCCGTCTACAACTTCTTCTACGTCGACGAAATCTACGACGCCCTCCTCGCCGAGCACGTCCGACCCTTCGTCGAGCTCAGCTTCATGCCGAAGAAGATGGCCCTCGATCCCAACCTCCTCCACCCCTTCTGGTACCACCCCAACGTCTCGCCCCCGAAAGACTATGCCGTCTGGGACGCGATGATCAAGGCCCTGGCCACGCATCTCATCCAGCGCTACGGCATCGACGAAGTCGCCACCTGGGAGTTCGAAGTCTGGAACGAACCCAACCTCGACTTCTGGGGGGGCGTCCCAAAGCAGGAGACCTACTTTGAGCTCTACGACCACACCGCGCGCGATCTGAAGTCCGTCTCGCCGCGCCTGCAGGTCGGCGGCCCCGCGACCGCGCAGGCTGCATGGGTTACGCCCTTTCTCGAGCACGTTCACTCCACCAACGTCCCCATCGACTTCGTCTCCACGCACGTCTACGCCAACGACACCGCGCCCAACGTCCTCCACACCAACGAAGACGTCCCGCGCGAAACCATGGTCTATCGCGCCGTCAAGATGGTGCATGAGCAGATCCTGCACTCGCCCTACCCGAACATTCCGCTCATCTTCTCCGAGTACAACGCCAGCTACGCCAACGAGCCCAACATCACCGACTCCACCTACATGGGTCCATGGCTGGCCAACAACATCCGCCTCTGCGACGGCTTCACCCAGAGCATGGCCTACTGGGCCTTCTCCGATGTCTTCGAAGAGCAGGGCGTCGTCCGCACACCCTTCTATGGTGGCTTCGGCCTGGTCGCCGCCGAGGGCATTCCCAAGCCCGCGCTGAACGTCTTCCGCGCGCTGCATCAGCTCGGCGATCAGCGCATCGCCGCCGTCTCCGCCTCCGCACTTGTGACGAAGTCCAGCAATGGCAAGCTCGCCATCGCACTCTGGGACTACGCGCCACCCACCGGCATCGGCGCCACCTACACCATGCCCAAAGGTCCCTCCGGCCCACCCAAAACCTTCGACCTCGCGTTCACGCACGTCGCACCCAACGCGGCCGTCGAAGTCCTCCGCGTAGACCCCGACCACGGCAACGTCCTCAAGGCCTTCGACGCGATGGGTCGCCCACCCGGAGACCTCACGCAGAATCAGGTCGCGAAGCTTCGTGCCGCCGGTGCCATGGCTCCCGCCGAGCACCTCCATCTGCACGACGGCAAACTACAACTGACCGTGCCCGCGCATGGCCTCGCTGTCGTTCTCATCGGAAGGTAATCATGCAACGACGCGACTGTCTCAAACTCATCGCGGGCGCTGCGCTGCTGCCTACATTCGCAGCCAGCGCCGTTTCCACCACGAGCGGCGCGATCACCGCCGACGACGAGGCCTTCCTCGACGACATGCAGCGTCGCGGCTGCCTGTACTTCGCGGAGCAGGCCGGCGCACAGAGCGGCCAGGTCCTCGACCGCGCCGCAGCCACAAACACCGACGGCAAACTCGATCCCCGTCGCTTGGCGAGCATCGCTGCAACCGGCTTCGGTCTCACCTCACTCTGCATCGCAGAGAAGCGCGGCTATCAGCCTCGTGCGCAGGTGCTCGAGCAGGTGCGCCGCACCCTGCGCTTCCATGCGAACACGCTGCCCAACGTGCACGGCTTCTTCTATCACTTCAACGACGTTGATACCGGCGCACGGATTGACAAGAACGAGGTCTCGTCCATCGACACCTCGCTGCTACTCTGCGGCGTGCTCACAGCGCGCGCGCACTTCCATGACGATGCAGAGATCCACCACCTTGCCACCACCATCTATGAGCGTGTCGATTGGCCATGGATGCTCAACGGTGGAGAGAGCTTCTCGATGGGATGGCATCCGGAGACCGGCTTTCTCAGCGCGCGCTGGCACAAATACTGCGAGCTCATGATGATCTATCTGCTCGCACTCGGTTCACCCACGCATCCAATCCCCGCCTCCTGCTGGGACGCATGGACGCGCCCCGTCATGCACTACGACGGCCTCACCTACATCAGCTCCGACGACCCACTCTTCGTCCACCAGTACAGCCAGGCGTACTACGACTTCCGCAACAAGCAAGACAAGTACGCCGACTACTTCACCAACTCCATCACCGCAACCCGCGCCCACGAAGCCTTCTGCCTCTCGCTCGGCAAGCCCTACTCCCGCGACTACTGGGGCATCAGCGCCTCCGACTCGCAGCACGGCTACACCGCCTGGGGTGGCCCCCCGGCACAAGGCCAGATCGACGGCTCCGTCGTCCCCTACGCCACCGCCGGCTCGCTTCCCTTCCTGCCCGCCGACTGCCTCCGCGTCCAGCGTGCTCTCAAAGCCAACTACGGCAACCGTGCCTGGGGACGCTACGGCTTCTGCGACGCCTTCCATCCGCAAGCCAACTGGTATGAGACGGACTGCCTGGGAATCGATCTCGGCATCTCGGTCCTGATGGCTGAGAATCTCCGCACCAGCTTCGTCTGGGCGACCTTCGCGCTCAACCCCGAGGTCGGCACAGCCATGGCGCTGGCCGGCTTCCAGACAACCTGATTTTTCCTAGACAGTCTTCGGCGGCGCCGGCGCATAGCCGTTGGCCACAAACCAGGCACACGCCGAGCGCAACGCATTCTCCACGCTCATCACGCGCAGCCCCAGTTCGCGCTCGGCCTTCGCAGAGCTCGCAAACATCATCTTGCGCCCCATCCGCACCGCCTCGACGGTCGCCCTGGGTTCTTTCCCCCGCAGCTTACCCGTGATCGCTTCATCAAACAACGCAAACGCCATCGCGACGGCATGAGGCACCTTCATCGTCGGCGACGGCAATCCCGTAATCGCCGCCAGCCGATCGAGAATCTGCTTCAGCGTCAGGTTCTCGCCGCCGAGAATATACCGCTCACCCGGCGTCCCCCGCTCCAGCGCCACCAAATGCATCCGGGCAATCTCATCCACATCCACAAGGTTCAATCCCGTGTCGACATACGCCGGAAAGTTCCCATTCAGAAAGTCCACAACGATCCGCCCGGTAGGTGTCGGCTTCGTATCCAGCGACCCAATCGGCGTCGTCGGATTCAGGATGATCACCTGCTGTCCCGCGCGCGCGGCCTCCATCGCCACCTGCTCCGCCATCCACTTCGACCGCTTGTAGTGACCGATCATATCGGCCTCACTCACGGGCGTCTCTTCATCGACGATGGTGCCGTCTTTCTTGAAGCCCATCGTCGCGACACTGCTCGTGTACACCACGCGCCGCACGCCAGCCTCCCGCGCCAGCCGCAGCAGCTCCCGCGTGCCCTCGACATTCGCCTTATACATCTCAGCCGGATCAGGCACCCACAGCCGGTAATCCGCCGCAACATGAATCAGCGCATCGCATCCC
Source organism: Granulicella sp. (assembly GCA_003138795.1). GTDB lineage: Bacteria > Acidobacteriota > Terriglobia > Terriglobales > Acidobacteriaceae > Granulicella. Next base: position 40,886 of record PLHC01000066.1, read on the forward strand.
GCAAGCGCAGACGCAAACTTTTCCGGCTCGCGCAGATCGCCCACAACGATCTCTGCCCCAATTGGAAGATTCTTCGTATTCGAACTCGACCGCGTCAGCAGCCGCAGTTCCGCGCCCTGCAGCGCCGCCATCTGCGCCACATGCGCACCGACAAATCCGGTCGCTCCGGTCAGAAACAAACGCATGATGGCTTAGTCGAGCGCCTCGGGCTCAATCTGAATATTCGTCTCGCCCGCGGCCTTCTCCTCCCAGTACTTCTTCACCCAGGCGTCAAAGGTCTTGCCCGCCGCAGTATCCCGCCCGCTGAACCGCAGCGCTGCGATGTCGGCGTAAGAGATCATCAGGCGCTCTACCGGCGCGCCTGGCTTCGGCGTCGGAATAATCCGAATCAGCGAAGCCTCCAGCGTCGGTTCGCTGCGGCGATCATACAGATAGCCTTCGATCGTCGTTCCGTCCTTACTCGTGACCGAAATATCGCCGCGATAGTCGAACGCCTTCTCCAGCGCCTCACGCACCTCAGCCTCGCTCGCCAGCTCCGGAAGCCAGCCCTCGAGATTCTCGCGCTCGCGACCCTCGATATGCTCCAGTTCGTCCGGAGACGCATGCTGCAGCTGCTTAATCTTCAAATGCTCCTGCTCTACGGTCGCCATCCTTAGTCTCCTGCCACGCTGGTCGCTGCTGCGTTGGATACAGTCTCATTCACCGAGGTCGTCACCACCACCGGTGTTGGCTTCTCTCCGATCTGCACCAGCGGCCCACGCCCCTCGGGCTTCCACTCGTTCAGCAGCTTCATCGCGCCCTGGTCCTCATACTTGCTCGAGAAAATCGCCTTCGCCGTCTGCATCAACCCCTTCAGCGAATCAAACGTGTAATTCACGCCCGACGCCTCATAGCCCGAGTGCACCATGCAATTCGCGCACCGCGGATTGCCGCTCTCCGTCCCATACTTGGCCCACTCAACCGCCTCCATGAGCTCCTGGAACGTATCCGCGTAGCCATCCTGCAGCAGGTAGCACGGCTTCTGCCATCCAAAGATTGAGTACGTCGGCATTCCCCACGGCGTGCAGGTCAAATCCTTCTTGCCCATCAGGAACTCCATGAAGATGGGCGAAGCATTGAACTTCCACTCCTTCTTCCGGTTCGAGAGGATCGTGCGGAACAGCTTGCGGCTCTTCGCGCGGCCCAGGAAGTGCTGCTGGTCCGGAGCCTTGTCGTACGTATAGCCCGGCGAAACCATGATGCCCTCAACGCCCGCCTCCGTCAGCTCATCGAAATGCGCCCGCACCGAGTTCGGATCGGCTCCATCAAACAGCGTCGTATTGGTCGTCACGCGGAAGCCCGCAGCAACCGCCGCACGCACGCCCTCCATCGCAATCGCATGCCCGCCCTCGCGGCACACCGAGAGGTCGTGGTGCTCCTTCTGTCCATCCACGTGCACCGAAAAGCTCAGATACTTCGACGGCTTGAACAGGTGCAGCTTCTCCTTCAGAAGCAGCGCATTGGTGCACATGTACACGTACTTCTTGCGCGCAACCAGCCCCGCAACGATCTCCGGCATATCCGGATGCAGCAGCGGCTCACCGCCCGGAATCGACACCATCGGCGTCCCGCACTCATCCACCGCCTTGAAGCACTGCTCCGGTGTCAGTTGCGCCTTCAGAATGTGCGCCGGATACTGAATCTTGCCACAGCCGGCGCACGCCAGGTTGCAGCGAAACAACGGCTCCAGCATCAGCACCAGGGGATAGCGCTTGCGCCCTGAAAGCTTCTGCTTCAGAACGTAGGTTGCCACGGTGAACATCTGCGAGATGGGTACGCCCATGCTGAAAAACTCCTTATGCTGCAAAAACTTTCGCGCTACAAACTACCGATTGAATCTTTCGGCCATGCTATCGATTTAGATGTTCCGGTCATGCCTTACGCTTCGCGCTCGCCGCGTTCCATCGCTTTGCGATACGTCGTCAGCGCCAGCAAGGGAAAGTACTGCTTATACAGGTGGTAGCCCAGGTAAAACACCCGGGGAAACCCTGTTCCAGTGTAGTAGCTTTCGCCGTTGCGGCCAGGCACAAGCTCATCCCAGGAACCATCCTCGTGCTGACGTTCGATCAGCCACCGAACCCCCTTCGCGACCGAGTCCGACCGCGTATCATTCGCCGCCAGCAGCCCCAGCAGCGCCCACGCCGTCTGGCTCGGCGTCGATGGCCCAACGCCGCGCTGGTTCGGATCGTCGTACGTCCCGCAGGTCTCTCCCCATCCGCCATCGGCATTCTGCACCATGCGAATCCACTCAGCCGCCTGCTGCACCGGCGTCTCCAGATACGAGTACTCCACCGCCTCCAGCCCACGCAGCACCAGAAACGTTCCGTACAGATAGTTCACGCCCCAGCGACCGAACCATGAACCATCCGGCTCCTGCTCTTTCAGGATGAACTGCAGTGCCTTCTCTACCCGCTTGTCCGCACGCGTATAGCCGTAACAAGCCAGCATCTCCAGAATGCGCCCCGTAATGTCCACCGTCGGTGGGTCGAGCATCGCGTTATGGTCAGCGAACGGAATCGACTGAAAGATCTTCTTCGTGTTGTCCTTGTCGAACGCCGCCCACCCGCCGTTCTTACACTGCATCGCAAGAACCCAGTTGATGGCGCGCTGCTCAACCTCATGCTGATACCGCTCACGAGGATTTTGCACAGCTTTTAGACTAAGCAAAACCTCCCCAGTATCATCGACATCCGGATAAAACTCATTGTTGAACTCGAAGTACCATCCACCGGGCTCAACATTCTTTACCTTCTGCGCCCAGTCGCCCTTGTGCCGCACCTCTTTCGAGAGCAGCCAGTCCGCAGCCTTCAGCAGCCGGGGATCGGTCTTCGAGACACCCGCCTCACCCAGCGTCGACAGCACCTGTGCTGTGTCCCACACGGGCGAGAAGCACGGCTGCATCCGGAAGGTCGGCGTCGGATACTCCGGCGTACCCTCCGGGCAATCGATGCCCAGCTTCTCAAACTCGTCCATCGCCCGAATCAACTGTGGGTCGTCGAACGAATATCCCAGATAACGCAGAGCCACGATCGCATTCAGCATCGCCGGATAGATCGCCCCCAACCCATCCGAGCGCTCAAAGCGTGCCAGCATCCACTGCTCAGCCTTCTTTAGCGCCTTCTTGCGCAGCGGGCGAATATGCACACGCTCCGCCCAGTGCGTAAGGCGGTCCGCAAAAATAAAGAAATTGCGCCACGAGAAGATATGCTTCTTGTCCCAACGCAGGTGCAGGTCCGCATTCTCGCGTCCGCCCGCATACAACTCGTCGATACATTGCTCCGGCGGCAGCTTCTTGAACGGCTTATTCGCGTAGATCACCGCCAGCGGCACCAGAATCCCGCGTGACCACGAACTGATCTCGTAGATATTGAAATAAAACCAGTTCGGGAACAGCAGCATCTCCGGCGGAATCGCCGGAACGGCATCGTACTCATATTGCCCCAGCGAGCACAGATACATCTTGGTAAACGTATTGCATTCCACCACGCCACCAAGCGAAAGCACATTCTCCCGCGCCTTCATTAGCACCGGATGGTCGGCCTTCCAGCCCATCAGCTTCAGCGCCAGGTAGCACTTCACGCCGTAGTTCACATTCGACGGCCCACCCGGATAGGAGCTCCATCCGCCGTCCTCATTCTGGTGCCGCAAAATCTCGTTAATGCACCGCTCCATCTTGCCGCGATCGCCCGTGCCCAGCAGCGTATGCATGTAGATGTAATCGGCCTCGAGCATCGAATCGGCCTCGAGTTCGCCGCACCAGTAGCCATCCTCATGCTGGGTGCCGAGCAGCCAACTCACCGCACCTTCGATACCTTCACTTACCCGGTCCATCGCAAGGTCGATTCGTCCGAATCTTGGCTGCGTCGTACCTTGCGTGTTGGATGTTTTTTCACTCATGGATGATAGGTGCAAATCAGCGAGTCCAGACTTCAACTTTCCAGCGGTTATGACAGGCATAGCCGCAATCTATACACTCGCCGATCGTGGAGGAGCCGCCGCGATCGCCTGCACAATCTCCGGAGGCAGTCCAAACCGAACATTCTCCGGCATCACCTCAACCTCTTCGACCGAGCCATACCCCTTGCCCTGCAAGTACGAAACAACCTCCTGCACAAGAATCTCCGGTGCCGATGCGCCCGCCGTGATCGCCACCGTTGTCACACCCTCCAGCCAGTCCAGTTGAATGTCCTCGGCCTTGTCGATCAGGTAGGAATGCGTTCCAATGTTTTGCGAAACCTCAACCAGCCGGTTCGAATTCGAACTGTTGCGCGACCCGACCACCAACACCAGGTCTGCTGCATGCGCGACATTCTTCACCGCCGTCTGGCGATTCTCCGTCGCGTAGCAGATGTCCTGCGCATGCGGTCCCACGATGTTCGGAAACTTCTTCCTCAGCGCCTCGATCATGTACCGCGCCTCGTCCAGCGACAGCGTGGTTTGCGTCAGATACGCAACCTTGTTCGGGTCGGCCACCACCAGCGCCTCAACCTGTTCCACAGTGGACACCACCTGTGTCACATTCGGGGCTTCGCCCTGCGTACCCTGAACCTCTTCATGGTTCCGATGCCCCACCAGCACCAGCGAATACCCCTGCTTGGCAAACTGGATGGCCTCAATATGAACTTTGGTAACAAGTGGACACGTCGCGTCGATTACCTTTAGCCCGCGCTCCTTGGCCCGCTCCCGAACCGCCGGCGAAACACCATGCGCGGAGTAAATCACCCGCGCTCCCGCAGGCACCTCATCCAGCTCATCGACGAAGATCGCACCCTTCTGGGCCAGATCATTCACCACGTAGCTGTTATGTACGATCTCTTTCCGCACATAGATCGGTGCACCAAACGTGTCCAGCGCAATTTGGACGATATCGATGGCGCGCACCACTCCCGCGCAGAAGCCTCGCGGCTTCAGCAGTAGAACGCGTTTAGTGGTGGTGGATTCGCCATTGGGTTGGCTGACGTTTACGGGATCGGCGATCGAGTTAGTCACATCCCAAGTATACCTTTTTCGGCCATCGGTCGCACCGTCCCCAAGCACCAGGTCACCGTGCAAACCTCAACTGCTAAACCGATCGCCTGAAGCCTCTGGATTTAGCTGGCGGAGCAACCCTGATGTTTGCAGTCGCACTTGATCGATGTGAATTGCTTGCTATCCTCGCAGATCTGCGAGCAGTACTTCTTTCCCTCGGGAACCGTACAGGTACAAGCTGTGTGCGCACATTTCTTGGATTCCGGCATTGGTAAATCCTCCTCATTCGTTCTATTTATCTGACTTTTTCGACACTCGAGAACGATCGCGGGTTGTCTATCCCCGACCCCCGCAGTCTACACGCTCTGCTTCAACATTTGCTCTGCATGCCGCAACGAGGTCTCCGTCAGGCTCGCCCCCGACAGCATCCGCGCAATCTCCTCGACGCGTTCCCCAGGCTCCATGCGCCGCACCCCCGTATGCGTCCTTCCGCTGCGCTCAGCCTTCTCGATCAGAAAGTGCTGGTCGGCAAACGCCGCAATCTGCGGCAGATGCGTGATACAGATCACCTGCTGCGAGCGCGACAAGGTCTTCAGCTTCTGCCCCACCGCCTCGGCCGCCCGGCCGCCAATGCCGATATCGATCTCGTCGAACACCAGCGTCCGTGGCAGCGCCGTCCGCCGCCGCTTCGCCGCCGCCCCCGCTCCCTCCTCAACCGACACCTTCAGCGCCAGCATCACCCTCGACATCTCACCCCCCGACGCAATCTCTGTCAGTGGCTTCAGCGGCTCGCCCGGATTCGTCGCAATTCTGCACTCAACCCTGTCCCACCCAAACCCCGTCCACGCCTCCACATCCTCGCGCGACCCCACCACCACCTCAAACCGCGCATGCATCGCCAGCTCGTTGATCTGCCGCTCCGCGACCTTCGCCAGCTTCTGCGCCGCCAGGTTACGCTCTGCCGCCAGCTTTCGAGCCAGCACAATGTACTTCGCCGCCGCAATCGTCAGGTCCTTCTCCAACTCCGCCAGCCGCGCGTCGCGATTCTCCAGCTCCGACAACTTCGCCGCCGCATCCTGTCCGAACGCCACAACTTCAGCGAGAGTAGCCCCGTACTTGCGCTTCAGCCGATCGAGCGCCGCAAGCCGGTCCTCGATCTCCCCCAGCCGTTCCGGCGACGCCGTAATATTGCCCGCGAAGTCCCTCAGCGTCGCCGCTGCATCCTCCACGCTGGCCTTCGCCGCTGCCAACTGCTGCACCGTCTCCCGAAACTGCTCATCGAAACGCGCCAGGTCCTCCACATGCCGCAACGCCCCGCCCAGCAAAGTCTCCGCCGACACCTCCGCCTCGTACAGCAACTCCTGGGCCGCCGTCGCCGCCGTAAACAGCCGCTCCGAGTTCGCCAGCACCCGCTTCTCTGTCTCCAGCCGCGCATCCTCTTCCGCGTCGGCGATAGCCGCCGACTCAATCTCTCCAGCCTGAAAACTCCACAGGTCGATCAGCCGCAGCCGGTCCTGCTCCGCGCTCCGCAACGCATCAATCTGACCTGCCAGTTCGCGCCACCGCCCGTAGGCCGCGCCCACATCCTCACTACTGATGTCCCCAAACCTGTCCAGCAGCATCCGCTGCTGCGCTGCATCGAACGCCACCAGCGTCTCCGACTGCGCATGCACCAACGCCAACTCAGGAGCAAGCTGCCGCAACACCGCCACCGTCGCCGGCTGGTTATTCACAAACACGCGCCCCTTGCCGCTCATCGCAATCTCGCGCCGCAGCAGGATCTCATCGCCCTCCGGATCGATTCCATTGGCCTCGAGAATCTCCTCCGCTCCGGGTGTCGTCTCAAACACGCACCCGAGCACGGCCTTCTCCGCTCCAAAGCGCACCACGTCGCTCGACGCTTTCCCGCCCAGCAGCAGCGCCAGCGCGTCGATCAGGATCGACTTGCCCGCCCCCGTCTCTCCGGTCAGCAGATTCAACCCCGGCCCAAACACGGCGACCGCGTGGTCGATCACGGCATAGTTCTCGGCGCGCAGTTCCAGCAGCATCGGTTGGTCTCTTTCACCGAGAGCATAGCAGGAGGCGAAGGAAAGGTGCTTCTCTCATCCAAAAAGTTTTGCACTGCGTCAAAGACATATCGTGCGACGAGCATCTGACTAGGTTCCTCGTTCACCCTCGACCCGCAGTTACACTTGAATTGACGCTTATGACATTGCTTGCACTCGCTCTCATCCTTCAAGACGCCGCCACACAATCCCCCACCGATCCATCTCTCGGCCCACCACCTGCTGGCGCACACTCGGGCGCCCTTATGGAAATGCTCCATAACAGCGGCCCGACCGCAATCACCGTCCTCATCATCCTGCTCATCATGAGCATCGTTTCGTGGGCCGTCATGATCTCCAAGTGGCGCTCCTTTAACGCTGCCGACAGGCAAAATCGCCGTTTCCTGCGAGCCTTCCGCAAATCGGGCCGCCTCAGCGAAATCGCCTCCATCGCCGAGCAGTTCAAGCCCAGCCCCCTCGTCGAAGTCTTCAACGAGATCCACGACGAGTACCAGCGCCAGAGCGGCGGTCGCGGCACACCGCCCAATCCCCAAGGCCTCGAGCGTGCCGCCCAGACCGCCTCCAGCGAAGCCCTCACGCTCATGGAGCGCCGCATGACCTGGCTCGCGACCATCGCGCAGGTTGGCCCCTTCGTGGGTCTCTTCGGCACTGTCATGGGCATCATCGACGCCTTCCACGGCCTGGGCACGGCCGGCGCCGCTACCCTGCGCGCCGTCGCTCCGGGCATCTCGGAAGCCCTCATCACCACCGCCGCCGGCCTCATCGTCGCCGTCCCTGCCGTCATGGGATACAACCAGCTCACCTCTCGCCTCCGCGAGTTCGCCGCGCGCATGGACGACTTTGGCCGCGAGCTCCTCAACGCCATCGAAAATGCCGCGCGTTTCCAGCCCACCGCCTCCACGCCTCCTGACGATCCTCGCCGGAGGCAATCCTAACCATGGCCTTCAGCGTTCGCGGCAAGACCCAGACAGCCCTGTCCGACATCAACATCACACCGCTCGTCGACGTGGTTTTGGTGCTGCTGCTCATCTTCATGGTCACCGCTCCCGTGCTGCAGAGTGGCGTACAGGTCGCCGTACCGCAGACCCGCCAGGTCAACCAGCTCACCGAAGAACACCTCGTCGTGACCATCGACAAAGACCAGAACGTCTTCCTTCAGGACAAGCCCGTGAACATCCACGATCTTCCTTCGATCCTGGCCGCGAACCCCAGCAATGAGAAGAAGGTCATCTACGTTCGCGCCGATCAGGCCGTTCCCTTCGGCGCCTTCGCCTCCGTAATGGATGCCATCAAGCAGGCCGGCATCGCCAACATCAGCATCGTCACCCAGCCCATCCAGAAATAAAGCCACCATGAGCATCTACGCCACCACGAGCGAGGAGCAGGACGAGCGATTCGGCAGCGGACTTGCCGGAGCCATCGCCCTGCACGTCCTGCTTGCCGGCGTATTCATCGCAACCACGCTCTTCGTGCACTCTTCCTCCAGCGACCGCTGGGGTGAAAACGCATCCTCCATCGGCGCCATTCAGGCCTCGATGGTCTCCGCCATCCCACTCCCCCAGAAATTCAAGCCCGTAGATAAATCAGTCCTCACTCCCGACAACGTCAGCCCCGCACCCGCACCTCCACCCAAGGAGGCCACCATTCCTCCCCCGCGCGACACCGACATTCTCGTCAAGAGCAAGGAGCAGCCCAAGAAGCTCGGTCCCATCACGCAGCCCGCTCCACCCAAGCATCCACAGCCCACGCCGCCCACCGCCAAGGCCACCACCGGTGAGAGCGCAACCCAACTCCCGGAATCCATCACGCAACTGAAGAACGGTACCGCAACCGCAACCGTTCAGGACCGCACCTTCGGCAATCGCTACGCATACTATGTGCAGATCGTCAGCCAGAAGGTTGCGCAGAACTGGTACACCTACGAAGCAGATGCCCGCGCCTCGCAGGGCAAGCGCACCACCATCGTCTTTGACATCGAGCGCGACGGCACGCCCGCCAACGTCCGCATCCTGGACAAGAGCGGTTCACCCACACTCGACACCTCCGCCCTCCGCGCACTGCAACGCGTCGACGGCTTCGGCCCCCTCCCCGCCGGCAATCAAATCACAGTGGAGTACACCTTTGATTATCGCCAGCAATGAATACTTCCCACTCTCGCTGGACGCGCAGTCCTCGCCAGCAATGAATACTTCCCACTCTCGCTGGACGCGCAGTCCCCCAGACCTCCTATTACCCCGTTCACAGCGTCTACCATAAGTACAGAACAGATGCCAAAGCCCTTTGGCTCCACATCAGAAATCATCGGAGAAGAGATAGTGAATTCTTTCGTACGACGTTTGCGAGCGAGGAACCCGCAACGATGGGTTACTTTGTCGCTGCTTAGCTCGCTGGTACTCCTGCTCTCTGGATCCACACTTCGCGCCCAGGACACCTTCCATCTCGAAACCAGCTCGGGCGCAACCAGCATCCGTCTCGCTGCGGCCAACTTCAAGCCCAGCACCGGCGATGCCAACACCTCCACCTTCAAGAACACCTTCGACACCACTCTCTTCGCCGATCTTTCCGCGGCGGGCATCTTCGACATGGTCTCGAAGAGTCTGATCCCGCAATCCACGCCCGGCTCACAATCTGAGATCAGTCTCGCCCAGTGGTCGAGCGCTCCCGCCAGCGCGGCCATGGTCGCCTTCGGCAATCTCGGAGTGCAGAACAACCGCCTCATCGTCAACGGCTTCCTCGACGACGCCAAGAACACGCAATATCCGCAGGTCTTCGCCAAGCAATATAACGAAATCGCCACCGACGACAATGCCCGCCAGGTCGCGCACCGCTTCGCCGACGAGATCATCTTCCGCCTCAGCGGCGGCACTCCCGGCATCGCCGAATCCAAGATCTTCTACGTCAAGCGCGGCGGCGGCAACAAAGAGATCTGGGAGATGGACTACGACGGCGCCAACCAGCACGCCATCACCCACCTCGGCGAAATATCGCTCTCCCCCCGCATCTCGCCCGATAACTCGCGCATCGCCTTCAGCTCGCTCGGCAGGAACGGTTTTCAGATCAAGATGTTCTCGCTGCTCCTCGGCCGCCTCGTAAACTTCAACTCGGTCGGAGGAACCAACCTCTCGCCCGCCTGGTCGCCCAGCGGTCAACAGCTCGCCTTCTCCTCCTCCCGCACCGGCGATCCCGAAATCTGGGTCACCGACCCCCAGGGTAACGTCGCCCACCGCATCACCAACTACAAGGGCCCTGACGTCTCGCCCACCTGGAACCCCAAGACCGGCGCACAGATCGCCTGGATCAGCGGCCGCACCGGCCTTCCGCAGCTCTACATCATGGATTCCGACGGCTCCGGCGTCACCCGCATGACCGACGGCGGCTACGCAACATCCCCCTCCTGGTCGCCCAACGGCCAGTTCATCACCTTCGCCTGGGACCGTAAATACGGCCCCGGAGCCCCCGGTGGCCAGGACATCTACGTCATGGAGGTTGCCACCAAGCGCTGGATCCAGCTCACCCACGACATGGGCCGCTGCGATTTCCCCTCCTGGTCTCCCGATGGCCGCCACATCGCGTTTGCCAATTCACCGGACGGCATCGACAGCCACAACCGCATCATGACCATGCTCGTAGACGGCACCGGCAAGCGCGCTCTCACTGAATCCGGAACCGACATGCCAAACTGGAGCTGGAAGTAGTAGCCGATGAAGGCTTCCATGTCGATTGTCGGGCTACGATATAATTATTGTTGTTTTGTAACATAATTCCCGCAAATCACATCACCGCACAAACTGAATAGAAGAGGAATTCATGATTGCTCATCGCACGACGTTTTGGAATAAGGCTGCACTGGTTGCAACGCTTGCACTTCTGGCGGCATCGGGCTGCCATAAAAAGCAGGCAGCGCCCCCTTCCTCCGCCATGGCGCCGGAAAACAACACTCCCCCTCCGACGGCCTCCATCACCGCTGATCCGCCGGCCATCGATCTCGGCCAGTCGGTTGTCCTGAACTGGCGCACCTCCAACGCCACCAGCGTGAGCATCGACGGAATCGGTGAAGTTCCTGTCAACGGAACCCAGACCGTATCGCCCTCCAGCTCGACCAACTTCCATCTCGTCGCGAAGAACGACGGTGGTACTACGGAAGCCAATGTTCGCGTCACCGTCCGCGTGCCCGAGGTTCCCGCAGCCCCCGCCGACAACAGTGGTGATATGGGCTCTGACGCCATCTTCCACGCCAAGGTGCAGGACATCTTCTTCGGCTACGACAGCTTCGATCTGACGCCTGAAGCCGATACCTCCATCACCGCCGCCGCTGCCTATCTGAACGCCCATCCGGCGATCAAGATCCTCATCGGTGGCTACTGCGACGATCGCGGCTCAGCCGAGTACAACATCACCCTCGGCGAGAATCGCGCCAACGCTGCCAAGACCGCTCTCGTCAGCGCTGGTGTTGCCGGTGACCGCATTCGCGTTGTCAGCTACGGTAAGGAAAAGCAGTTCTGCACCGAGGAGACCGAGAGCTGCTGGCAGCAGAATCGCCGCGGTCAGTTCTCTATCGACCGCTAACTAAGGCCCGAGAGGCCGCGGTATGCTTACCTGCCCGTCAGCGGAGGAAGCACCGCGGCCCTTCTTTCTGTAATGCATAAGTTCCCCCCACGGAACTTTCAGGAGCTAACTCGCATGATCCGCTCACGTTCACTTCGCTTCGCCGCAGCGTCGTTTCTCTTTGCTGGACTCACCTGTCTCCCGGCCCACGCCGAGAACAGGGACCTCATCCAGCTCCAGACGCAGGTTCAGCAACTGCAGGACGCTGTCGCACGTCTCCAGCAGTCCAATGACGAGCGCATGGGTGTACTCAAGGATCTTGTACAGCAGACATCTGACTCCATCAACAAGATGTCCGTCGACGTCAACGGCCTGAAGCTCAGCACGCAGAACCAGCAGGATGCCGTCACCGCCCAGATCCAATCCCTCAATGACTCGGTCGATGAGTTGAAGGCCCGCCTGGCGCGCATCGAAAAGTCTCTCGGCGACATCCAGGGCCAGCAACAGTCCACCAACGCACTGCTCGGCAATCTCCCCCAGGCGAGTGGCGGCATACCCGCAGTCGCACCCGCGGGCGCGACACACACCAATGACTCCGGCCTCGCCAGCGCGGCGCCTGTGCCAGCACCGTCTGCTCCCGCCGCTGGTCCCTCAGCAAGTGATCTCTACCGCAGGGCCTACGCCGACTACATCTCCGCCAAGTACCCGCTCGCCGCTGCGGAGTTCTCCGACCTCATCAAGGCCTATCCCGACGACAATCTCTCCGGCAACGCCTACTTCTATCTCGGCGAGATGGACGTGCGCACGCAAAAGCCCACCGCCGCCATCAAGAACTACGACCAGGTTCTCGAGCGCTACCCCGATAACGCCAAGATCCCCGCCGCGCATCTGCACAAGGCCAACGCGCTGATCGCCTCAAAGCAGACCGAAGCTGGTGAGCGCGAACTGCACGCCCTCATCCAGCGCTTCCCCAACTCACCTGAAGCCTCACAGGCTCGCGCCAAGCTCAGCACCCTCCACGCCCGCGAGTAGGCCCTGCGCGCGAACAGCCCTCGCACTTCCGGATCCCCATAAATTCGGGTGCCCATATTCAAACCCATCCTTAGCGCGTCTACCGTCTAATTCCTTATCCCCGCCAGCACCCGCTCCACGTTCGCTCTACCCTCAGCATGGAGCGGCAGCCGTGGCAGCCGCGGAGCGCCACCGTAGTACCCATTCCAATCGCACCCGTACTTGACGCCCGCAATCCCCATCTGCCGTATCGCCGCATCGGCCTCCACCAGCCGCTGCCCCTTCTCCGTGGCCAGCGCAGGATCACCATCCTTGAACGCCGCATACGCCTCATAGCATCCCTGCGGAGCGCACGCCGACAGCGCCAGCATCGCTCCCGCAACACCCGCCTCCAACAGCTCCACAACTCCCCGAGCACTCCCGGCGGCCATCACCTGGAAGCCCACCGTCTTCGTTCGCGTCTTCAGCGCCGGTGCCGTGGCAACCATCGCCACAGCCAGCCCTCCAGCCAGCGACTCCGCCGTCACAAAGCTCGCCGCGCCCACCGNNCACCGGAGCGAACACCGTCGTCACCGACACGTCACGCTTCGCATCCTGCGTCGCCGCAACAATCGCGCGATAGCGCTCCAGCGTTAGCCCATCGTCATACAGCCCGACGACATTCCGATGCCGCGCCAGCTCTGCAATCATGTCCACCGAAAGTGAATACCCCTGCGCGCCTGCATCGCTGCTCAACATCACCGGCAGCGGCAACGCATCCACAACCGCCCGAAAGAACAGCAGCACTTCCTCAGCCGTCAGCCGAGCCCACTGCGGCGGCGCTGCCAGCAGTACCGCATCGAAGCCCGCAGCCGCAGCCTGCGCAGCAATCGCCAGCGCACCGCGCACGCTGTCCCTGGCAATCGCTGCGACCAGCACCTTCTCCGCCGCAGCCGACGCGCCAATTACCCGCAGCGTCTCACCGATCTCTTCGTCCGACAGCGCCGCACCCTCACTCGCCGCCGTCAGCGCCACCAACCCCGCCGCCGGCGTCAACGAGTAGCGCCCAACGTTGTACTCCAGCTTGCGCAAATAACTCTCGCCGTCGCGAGTAAACGGCACCGTCAGCGGTATATGAATTCCATCGATCAGCATTGCCTATAAGTCTACCGCGCCTCGTTCTTACGCCTGCCTTTACGGCAATCTCGACGCATGCAACTCCTGCAAGGACTCCACATGGTACTCACCACGCTGCAGTGCCTCGATCCCATCCGCTGCAGCTTGTGTCGCTGCCAGTGTCGTAATCGTCGGCACCCTCGCACTCACCGCCGCCCGCCGAATTGCCGCCTCGTCGAACACGCTCACCTGCCCGCTCGGCGTATTCACGATCAACTGGATACGATCGCTCTTGATCAGGTCGACCACATTCGGCCTTCCCTCCTTCACCGAGAACACGCGTTCCACCTGCATGCCCGCGTCTTCCAGCACATCCGCGGTGCCATGCGTCGCGACCAGCTTGAAACCCATCTCCACAAACCGCAGCGCCAGTGGAGCAACCGAGAGCTTGTCCCGCGCATTCACGCTGAAAAACACCGTCCCCGTCGTCGGAAGATGCAATCCCGCAGCGGTCTGCGCCTTGGCAAACGCCTCGCCAAACGTCCGGGCCACGCCCATCACCTCGCCAGTCGACCGCATCTCGGGCCCCAGCACTGGATCGACGCCCAGGAACTTGCCCCACGGAAACACCGGCGACTTCACAAAGAAATGCTCGCCCGTACTCAGGTCCACTCCCGCATCCAGCTGTTCTGGCAGCAACTCTCGCAGCGTGCGTCCCGTCATCAGCCGCGCCGCAATCTTCGCCAGCTGAATCCCCGTCGCCTTCGACACATACGGCACCGTACGCGACGCCCGCGGGTTCACCTCGATCACAAACACCTTGCCGCGCTGCACCGCGAACTGCAAGTTCGCCAGCCCAATCACATTGAGCGACATCACCAGCTTGCGCGTGTACGTACGAATCGTCTCCAGCACATCCGCGGTCAAATCCACCGCCGGCAGCACGCACGACGAGTCGCCCGAATGCACTCCAGCCTCCTCGATATGCTGCATGATGCCCGCGATGATCACATCCTTGCCATCGCACAACGCGTCGACATCGACCTCCTGCGCATCCTCCAGGAAGTGGTCGATCAGCACCGGCCGTTCCTGCGAGTACTCAATCGCCGTCGACATATACCGCACCACATCCGCATCGTCGTACGCGATCACCATCGCTCGTCCGCCCAGCACATAGCTCGGCCGCACCAGCACCGGATACTCCACGCGCCGCGCGCCCGCAAGCGCCTCATCGACGCTCGTCGCCATCGCCCCCTCAGGCTGCGGAATCTCCAGCTCCGTAATCAACTTCCCAAACCGCTTGCGGTCTTCTGCCAGGTCAATCGACTCCGGCGAAGTCCCAATGATCGGAACACCCGCGGCCTTCAACGGCAGCGACAGATTCAGCGGCGTCTGCCCGCCAAACTGCACGATCATCCCAATCTCAGCGCCGCCACTCGCCTCGTGCTCATACACCGCCAGCACATCCTCCAGCGTCAGCGGCTCAAAGTACAGCCGGTCGCTGGTGTCGTAGTCGGTCGAAACCGTCTCCGGATTGCAGTTCACCATGATCGTCTCGAAACCATCTTCGCGCAGCGCAAACGCCGCATGGCAGCAGCAGTAATCGAACTCAATACCCTGCCCAATGCGATTCGGTCCCGAGCCCAGAATGATCACTTTCTTCTTCGCCGTCGGCGCCGCCTCGTCCTCCTCGTCGTAGCAGGAGTACAGATACGGCGTGAAGCTCTCGAACTCCGCCGCGCACGTATCCACCAGCTTGTACACCGGCTTCACGCCCAGCTTCTTGCGCAGCGCCCGCACCTTCGCCGCTCCATCGCCCTTGATCCCAAACGTCGCAGCCAGCCGCTCATCCGACAAGCCCATACGCTTGGCCGCAAGCAACTCGTGCGCATTGATCCTGTCGACGCCAATCTCCGCAACGACCTTCAACTCCTCCGCGATCTGCTTCATCTGGTACAGGAACCACGGGTCCATCCCGGTGTAGCGCGCCACATCCCGCACGCTCATTCCAATCTCGAACGCATACCGCATATACGCCAGCCGCTCCGGCGATGGCGTCACCAACCGCTGCCGTAGCCGTCGCGGATCGATATTGTCGTCCGTTCCCTTCTTGCCTGTCTCCAGCGATCGCACGGCCTTCATCAGCGCCTCTTTGAACGTGCGCCCAATCGCCATCACCTCGCCCACAGACTTCATCTGCGGCCCCAGCGTCTCATCCGATCCCGGAAACTTCTCGAACTGCCACTTCGGAATCTTCACCACCACGTAATCGATGGTCGGCTCAAAGCACGCCGGCGTGGCCTTCGTAATGTCGTTCTGCAACTCATCCAGCGTGTACCCGACCGCCAGCCGCGCCGCAATCTTCGCAATCGGAAATCCCGTCGCCTTACTCGCCAGCGCGCTCGACCGCGACACCCGCGGATTCATCTCGATCACGGTCATGCGCCCATTCTGCGGATTCACCGCGAACTGCACATTGCTCCCACCGGTCTCCACGCCGATCTCGCGAATCACCGCAATCGCCGCATCGCGCATCCGCTGGTACTCGCGATCCGTCAGCGTCTGCGCCGGCGCCACCGTAATCGAGTCGCCCGTATGCACGCCCATCGCATCGAAATTCTCAATTGAGCAGATGATCACGACATTGTCCTTCAGGTCGCGCACCACCTCCAGCTCATACTCCTTCCACCCCAGCACGCTCTCCTCAAGCAAACACTCATGCACCGGCGAAAGGTCCAGCCCGCGCGCAAGAATCTCCATCAACTCTTCGCGGTTATACGCAATGCCGCCGCCCGATCCGCCCAGCGTAAAGCTCGGCCGAATCACTACCGGAAACCCCAGCTTCGCCGCATACTCCAGCCCATCGCGAAGATTATTCACCAGCATCGACTTGGGCATGTCGAGCCCGATCTTCTTCATCGCGTCCTTGAACAGCAGCCGGTCTTCCGCCTTCTTGATCGCCTCCAGCTTCGCGCCGATCAACTCGACGCCATACTTCTCCAGCACGCCCGCATCGGCCAGGTCCACGGCCAGATTCAGCGCCGTCTGCCCACCCACGGTCGGCAGCACGGCAAAAATCCCCGTCGCTCCCGATGCCTTCAGCATCTCCGTCTCGACGCGCAGAATCTCCTCGAGATACGCCGTGGTCAACGGCTCCACATACGTACGATCGGCCACCTCCGGATCGGTCATGATCGACGCTGGATTCGAGTTCACCAGCACCACCTCATAGCCCTCAGCCTTCAGCGCCTTGCACGCCTGCGTGCCCGAGTAATCGAACTCCGCCGACTGCCCAATCACAATCGGCCCCGAGCCGATCACCAGAATCTTTGCGATGTCATTCCTACGTGGCACGTCTAACCCAGCCTTCTCATTCCTGGTTCACTTCTAACTCTCGTAACGCATCCAGGGCGTATCTCCATCTCGTAGCACAGCCCTCACTCATTTGCACAAACAAACTCTTTATCGATCGACAACCTCATGCTTCGCTCTCGTCCAACTCGCCGACCGCACCAGGTAACCACCCATCCTGTAGCCCGGATACACCGCACTCCAAAACACCTGCATCTGCTGATCGATCTGCTTGCGAAACGGGGAGTCCTTCCGAATCGCCAGCCCATAATTCGCCGCACCGGCATAGACGTCGTACTGCTCCAACAACGCCGGAGCTGACAGCATCTGCCCGCGCTGATAGGTATAGTCCGCATGCGGCATCCAGAGGACGTCGGGCTTGCGTGCCAGCAGCGCGCTCATATCGAAGCCATGCAGCGCAATCTCTGTATCATTCAACCCCGCCAGGTCGATGATGTTCACCTGCGCCGCGCGGCTTCCAAGATACCCGACCTCGCTTGCCGCCACCGTCGCGCCCTTCGGCAGCGGAGCTACCAGCAGATCCGTAATATCGTTCATCATCACGTCCCACCGTATTTCAGGCAGCGGAACGCTGGCAGCCAAATCGAAGTGCACCGGATCGTACTCAAAATGAGCCCTCGCCTCCGTGCGCCGAATCTTCGCCAGCACCGCCTCAGACGACAGCGCAAGGAAGCACACCATCACAACCGCGACCACACAGGACCGAACCAGCAGCGTCTTTCCCGGCCAGCGAACTCCAACGGGCGCATCTCCACTCGCCATCCAGCGGTCAATCACCAGCAGCGCCGGCACAACAAAGAACGCGAAGTACGGCACATAGTACCGCGCATTGAAGCCCATGATCTGCGTCACCGTCAGCAGATACGCAAACGTCGCCAGCGCCGGCGTCACGCA
This sequence comes from Granulicella sp., assembly GCA_003138795.1. Taxonomy (GTDB): domain Bacteria; phylum Acidobacteriota; class Terriglobia; order Terriglobales; family Acidobacteriaceae; genus Granulicella. The sequence goes on from PLHC01000066.1 coordinate 58,876, forward strand.
ACACACGATCAACCGCCAGTCTTCCCTGCGGCTCAGAAAGATCAGCGCCACGAGATACAACTCGCACGCAGCGAAAAACGACAGCAGCAGCAGCTCAGGATGCCAGACTCCAGCGTATCCCTCATACGCATGTCTGCTCTTCATGTAAAAGCTCAGCGGCAGGGCCGCATGAAAGTACAGCTTGCACACGATGAACTCCAGCACCACTCCTGCAAGGAAGACTCCCAGCAGCTTTGCGACACTCCCCTTGCCAATCCCCGGCATCAGAACAAACAGCAGCAGCGGAAGCAGCAACACCACAATCGCCGCATCCGGCCGCGCCAGAAACAGCAGCAGTCCCACCAGCCCGACAAGCTCCGGACGCACAACACCGCGTCTCCACGCCAGCGCCAGCCCCACAAACACCGCACCCAGCAGAGCGGCCAGCATTGTCTCCATCCCGGTTCCTGTATTGCCCCTAAACACAGCAGTGGCAGCCAGAGGCAACGCAACCCACGGCAGCACGCGCCACGTGCTGGATAGCAACGTACCCCGCGCATTGGTCGCCACCGCCCACGCCAGCGCGATCATCGCTCCTATGGAACAGAGCCACGATCCCAGACTCAGCATCTTCCACACGCCAATCGGCAGATAGCTCAGCACCAGAACAACTCCGCACCACAGCAACGAAGTCTGCCCGTAGGTGTGTACTCCATCCAGGTTCCACGAAACACCCAACCCATGCCGGATATTCATCGCATAGCGCGCAAACATATACGCATCGTCGAAACGCGGCGACGTACGCCACCCCACCCAAAGATCCTGGAGCAGCCACCCCGCCACTTGGGCAAGCAACACCGCCGCGGCTATGTTGTAAAGGCGTTTGTAGTTCGCGCTGCCCATAAGAACCATCCCTGTCGTGGTGCCAGTCGATCTCTATCCCTGCCGCTTTATCCTTGCGCCCTCTTGCCAGTTTCCATGGCCGCAGCCCGCACCGCGCCGTGCAACCTCGTAACCGCTTCGCGAGATGCTTCCCTCACATCCATCCATGTTGGTGTTGATCGAGCGGGCCATCTCTGATCTCAGCCATCTCGCAGAGATGCTCTACTTCTTCCACTCTTCCATCATCGTGCGAAACTGCCGGAACAAATAATGCGAATCATGCGGTCCCGGGCTTGCTTCCGGGTGATATTGCACGCTGAACATCGGGTCCGTCTTATGCTTCAACCCCGCCAGCGTCTGGTCGTTCAGATTCACGTGCGTCACCGCGACATCCTCCGGCAGCGACTTCGGATCCACATTGAAGTTGTGATTCTGCGCCGTAATCTCGACCTTGCCCGTCTCCAGGTTCATAATCGGGTGGTTTCCGCCATGATGCCCAAACTTCAGCTTGTAGGTCTTGCCGCCCAGCGCCAGCCCAAAGATCTGGTGTCCCATGCAGATCCCGAACAGCGGTGTCTTGCCCTGCAACGCCCGCACATTCGCGACCGCATACTCCAGCGGCTCCGGATCCCCCGGCCCATTCGAGAAGAGGACCCCATCCGGGTTCATCGCCAGCACATCCGCCGCGGGCGTCTTCGCCGGAACGACCGTCACGCGGCAGTTCTCGCGCGTCAGCATCCGCAGAATATTCTGCTTGATCCCAAAGTCGTACGCCACCACATGCATCTGGCCCGCAGCCGTGCTCGCCGCCGGCAGAAACTTGTCGTCCGTCTCATTCAGCGGCTCGTTCGCATCCCACTCGTAGGTCTTCTTCGTCGACACCACGCTCGCGAGGTCCGTACCGTTCATCTTCTTATGCGCCCGCGCCTTGGCCACCAGCGCATCCGTGTCCTCCACCGCAGTCGAAATCACGCCCCGCATCACGCCATTCGCCCGCAGATGCCGCACCACGGCTCGCGTATCGATCTCCGCGATCACCGGCACGCCATTTCTTTCCAGATATTCATCCGCGACTTCTGTCGACCGCCAGTTCGAGCTCACCGGCGAAAACTCCCGCACGACCAGCCCCTCGATATACGGCCGCGCCGACTCCGCATCCGAAGGCGAAGTCCCATAGTTCCCAATGTGAGGATTTGTCAGAACGACGATCTGCCCCGCATACGACGGGTCAGTAAAGATCTCTTGATAGCCAGTCAGCGATGTATTGAAGACCACTTCGCCGACACGCTCGGCGATTGCACCGAAGGCCTTGCCGCGAAAAAGGCGCCCGTCTTCGAGGGCCAGAATTGCTTGCATTACCTCTCCTTGCAGTGAAGTTGATCATTCGCCTGAATGCTACTTGGTAGCGAGAGGATCACTTGATTCTATCAGCCCCAGCTATCTAAAACCAGCCTCACCCGCACGCAAAACAGCCCGGCCGAAGCCGGGCTGCGCGGTTTCACTGCATTGCACCGCAATCTAGCGGCAATGACGACGATGATGGACTACGGTGCAGTGGCGATCCGCATGTGCGGGCGCTACCATAACGGCGAGAGTAGCGAGAAAAACAAACGACAGCAGAAACTTCTTCAACGTGACATCTCCAATTGCGGTTAGCCTTTGGGGTCGATACACATGCAATACTGCGATGCATTCCCAACGGCACGCTGTTCGTTAGCAGCGACAGCCTCGATATTAGTTTCCTCCCTGGGGAAACATCCCAGGGGAAAGGGCAATCAAGCCAGGTCCACCAGCACGTCCTCGCCCTCAATCTTCACCGGAAATACACTGACCTTCGCCCGGTCCGGCGGCTCCGCAATCCCCGTCGTCGTGCTAAAAGCCCACGAATGCCACGGACACACCACCGCCTCGTCCTCCAGCCATCCCCCACCCAGCGGTCCCTTCCGGTGCGGGCACCAGTTGTCCAGCGCCGCCAGCCGTCCATCCACATTCGCCAGGCAAACCGCAACGCCCTGTGTCTCAGCCTCCATCACCTCACCCGGCTTCGGTGCTTCCTGCGCTCCACACAACCTCACCCACTGCGCCAACATCGTTCTCCTTCAGCCATTGCTCCGCATGAGATGCTGGACAAGTCGCCAAAGAACCATGCCAACCAATCCCAAACAACAAGCCCGGTTCGATCCCCAGCGTGGCTCCAGCCCACCCGAGATGATAGACCTCGTCGAAGCCAGCTGGATTCTCAAAGCACTCGGCGGAGTCCTCGCCGTCGCCCTCCTCTGCGCCTTCACCACCCTCTGCGTTCTCTTCTCGCGCAGCCAGTGGCAGCTCGTCCTGCACCCCAGACGCGCCGTCGCCACCATGCCCTCAGCCCTTGGTCTCAACTTCACGGAAGTCCACTTTGGCGTCGATGCCAGCGGCCAACCCCAGCTCGACGGCTGGTTCATCCCCGCCAACGACCCCCGCGACACCACCGCCGGCAATCCCGCCACCGGCCCCACAGCCCCGACCGCCCTCCTGCTGCATAACGGCGACGACTCCATCAGCGACGCACTCCCCATCGCGCGCACCCTCCACGACGCCCATCTCAACGTCCTTCTCTTCGACTACCGCGGCTACGGCCACAGCAGCGGCCAGCACCCCACCGAAGCCTCCATGGAGGCCGACGCCGAAACCGCCCTCGCCTATCTCACCACAACACGCTCCATCCCAGCCTCGTCCATCGTCGTCTACGGCAATGGCGTCGGTGGAGCGCTCGCCGTCCGCCTCTGCGCCGAGCACCACGCGCTCCCCGCCCTCATCCTCCAATCCCCCGACGGCGACTTCGAAGCCCGCGTCCGACAGGATCCCCGCTCCCGTCTCGTCCCCGTCTCTCTGCTCTTCGACCAGAACTTCCCCCTCGCCCGCCCACTCCACACCCTCACCACCCCCAAGCTCCTGATCTCAACCACTAACGGCCCCGCCCCCGTCGAGTTCCAACGCGCCGCCTACCCCAGGACCACCGTCGAACTCCAACCCAACGACACCACCGCCCTCCACCAAGCCCTCACCCACTTCCTCAGCGCCCACCTCCAGCCCATCCCGGGCCTCAAGTCCACGCACTGATTCTGGGTTTGAAGAGACCCCTGCTAGTAGCGGCGCAGCACATCGCAGGAACACAACTGCTATCCGCACCTTAAAGACGTGAGACCCCCAGTGTTCCGGGGGCCTACAAATAGGTGGGGGAGGGCTGTGCAGATAGGGGATGCCGGAAACCGTGGGGACTGCTGGCCCGACTGTTGCGTGTTACACCTTCTTTGACGTCAGACATCCGTTTTAGTTTTGGTGTGTCCCGATGTTTTCTGACGACACTTTGTGCAAAAGTTTTGTAGCGGAAATCGTGCCCAGGATGAAACTTGAAACGCTCTTCAAACGTCGCGCAGCACACTAGGCAAATGCCCAGCTTCGCACGCAATTCATCGCGGTCCAGACGACCCCAAAAGTCTCTTTTCTAAAACGCGCAACCCGAAACCAGGCTGAACCTGCCGCAGTGCAACACGAAACCAGGCTTAGAACGCCGCTAAATCGCTCATTGCTCGGAAAAGATGCTCTGCCTGGGGCAGAATCTCGTTCTCCAGCAGCGGCTGATAGGCAACAAACGTATCCATCGCCCCCACCCTCCGCACCGGTGCGTCGAGATCCTGGAACAGTTCATCGCCGATCCGCGCCGCGATCTCCGCGCCATATCCCCAACTCTTCATATCTTCATGAGCCACAAGGACCTTGCTCGTCTTCCGCACCGACGTAGCAATCGCGTCCCAGTCGTACGGGCTCAAACTCCGAAGATCGATCAACTCCACATCGACACCCAACTCCCGCTCCATCCGCTGCGCGGCCTGCAACGCCCTCGGCACCACCGCGCCATATGTAATCACGGTTAAGTCCTTACCAGGCTTGACAATAGCGGCCTTACCGAAAGGAATCGTATAATCCGGTCCCGGGTACGGAGCTCGCCCAAAAACCGACCGGTACAGATTCTTATGCTCCAGAAACAGCACCGGATCATCACACCGTATCGCCGTCCGCAATAACCCTATTGCATCCAGCGCATTAGAGGGCATCACCACACGCACCCCCGGCGTATGCGTGAAGATGCTCTCACCCGACTGCGAGTGATAAATCGAGCCTCCGGTTAGATATCCACCCGTCGGAACCCGCATCACAAGTGGGCAGCTGAACTGTCCATTTGAGCGCCAGCGCATCAGGGATAACTCATTGCGCATCTGGTGCATAGCCGGCCAAATGTAATCAAAGAATTGAATCTCCATAACCGGCTTCAGACCGCGCACAGCCATCCCGATAGCCCGGCCCGTAATGTTCGCTTCAGCCAGCGGCGAATTCCATACACGCTCTTTGCCGAACTCCCTCTGCAGTCCATGCGTCACCTTAAAGACGCCGCCCTTGCCCTTCAACTTCCTCGCGCTCGGATCTGTGTCGCGCGTCATATCGGCCACATCTTCGCCGAAGACCACCACCCGCTCATCGCGGCGCATCTCATCGCGCAGGCATTTGTTGATGAGATCGAGCATGGTGTGCTCAGTCGAATTTGCTGTCGGCTGTACCTTTGCCTCAAAAATCGCGTCTGTCGGCCGAAGGTCCTCAGAATAAACGTGCTTCAGAATCGACGCTGGCTGCGCCAGAACTGCGGCGAGAGCTCGGTCGGTCGCCCGCTGCACCTCTTCATCCACCTTGCGCTCAAGATCGTTGATCCCCTCCGCGTCCAGAATTCCCTCGCGCAGCAGCCACATCTGCATCCGCGAGATCGGATCGCGCAACGCATCAGCCTGCAACTCTTCAGCACTGCGATAGTTCGTCTCATCGTCCGACTGAGAGTGCGAATACGGCCGTACGACATGCCCATGCACCAGTGCCGGCCCGTGACCACCCCGGCAGTAGGCCACGGCCTCCACCATCGCCTCATAGCTGGCAATCGCGTCAGTCCCATCGATTTCCGCAAAGTGGAAGTTCGGAAAATTCGCAATCAGCCGCGAGATATTCCCGCCTGGCGTATTTACCTCCACGGGCGTCGAGATCGCATACCCGTTGTCCTCGACGACATACAGCACCGGCAACTTGCCATTCGAAGCCGTATTCAGCGACTCCCAAAACTCGCCCTGGCTGGTCGAGCCCTCGCCGATCGAAACATAGGTCACCTCATCGGCATGAAAGCTCACGTCTTTAAACTCGCGATAATCTCCGGGAACCTTCTTCGCAGCCTCAGGATGATGGGTAAAGTACCGGCCCGCCTCCGCGCACCCAATCGCATGCAGACACTGCGTCGCTGTCGATGACGACGGCGACACGATATTCAGTCGTTTGCTCGTCCAGTGCGACGGCATCTGCCGCCCCCCGCTGGCCGGATCATCCGCCGCACCGACTGCCTGCAGCAACTGCTCCTCAACCGTATTCCCCAGCGTCAGGCAGATCGCGCGATCGCGATAGTACGGGAAAAACCAGTCGTAAGCCGGCCTGAGCGCCATTCCCGCAGCGACCAGCAAAGCCTCATGCCCTGCACACGAGATCTGGAAGAAGATCTTCTGCTGCTTCTTGAGCTGAATCTCGCGGTCATCTGTGCGCCGCGACAAGTACATCAGGCGGTAGAACTCGATCAACTGCGCACGGCTCATGCGGGTCTTGCTTAGGCCCGCTGTCGACGCTTCCGCCGCGGGGACTTCAGGCGAGCGCACGGCGACCTTACCGTTAGACAAATTCTTGTGCCCCATGACGTTGTTCTTCCTTCCATCAACCTTCCAGATTCTACTCATTTCGCAGCCATCAGAGTAGGCCTCTTCTTCCACATGAATACTGCCCCCAGTTCACTGAACCTGCACCACCTATCCACAGCGCCGATGGCGTGTTTGTTGCGCATTCCAGCTTGGCGAGCTCACCAGGTACCGCATTGCTACGCTACTCAACATGCTTCTGCTGGCGGTCACTGTTTTTTGCCTAAGCTGTCGTCTATACTGCTGCGCGGACTGCCTCACGTATCTCCATTGGCTTTGGCGACAATGTATACCTGTAGCCCAAAGATCAAGCAAGCGAGCGCAAACTAACGCCAATGATTCGCAGCCACTCGACGCACTCCCGCATCCCTTAGCCTCCCGTAGAAGCATGACCCTGCCGCGCTGCCATGCATCTCATCCCGGGCAACTCCGGTATTCTCTTCTTCGGGACGTATCCTAAGGACGAGTTCATCATGCTGCTTTTTGCCCCATCGCCACACCTCACCGACTCAATCCCGCACGACGAACACTTCTTGGAGCACATCGAGAAGGGCTGGCAGACCGACCTCACCAACTTCGTGCAGTACGGTGTCCCCAAGCTAGTCTTCGCCTTCCTGCTCGCCTTCCTCTTTGAGACCATCGTCGCGTTCTTCGTCAAGCGCCTGCACAAGCGCGCCGACCATCTGGTTGGCAACGCCCAGCGCTCTGCGCAACTCCGCACCATGGCTGCCACCCTGCGCGCGACCTCCTACGCGGTTATTGGCTTTTACCTGCTCACCCAGATACTCGGCGCCATCGGCGTCTCGCTTGGACCGTTCATCGCCTCAGCAGGCGTCATCGGACTGGGCATCAGCTTCGGCGCGCAGTCCATCTTCAAGGACATGCTTACCGGAATCTTCATCCTTATCGAAAACCAGTATTCCGTCGGCGACACGATCAGGATCGCTGGTCTCACCGGCATCGTCGAAGACCTCAGCCTCCGCGTCACCAAGCTCCGCGACGCCGACGGCACGGTCTACATCGTGCCCAATAGCCAGATCACAACGGTTTCCAACCTCTCGCGTGACTTCGCCGTTGGCGTCCTGAATGTCTCCGTCGATGCCCGCGAAGATCCCGACCGCGTCATGAAGGTCCTCAAGGACCTTGCCACATTGGTTCGCAAGGACGAGGCATTCAAGGACATTGTCATCGACGATCCCACCATCCTTGGCGTCGACAAGATCAGCGGGTACGAGGTCATCTATCCAATCAATGTGCGCGTCATGGTCAACCAGCGCGACGGCGTCATGCGAGAACTCCGCCGCCGCATCCTGCTTGCCTTCAGTAAGGAGAAGATCGCCTTCGGCTCCTCCAACAGCACCCTGATTGTGCAGAATCCCAGCCTGGCAAATCGCCCCAAACCGCCCGAACCTGAAACACCGCCAACCGCAACGGCGACTAAATAGCGTCTCTTAGCGCGATGAGCAACTCCTCGACGCTGTTGACCGGTGGCAAGCATGCATTTCCCTTGCAGACCACTGCCACGCTACCCTCCGTCGACGGCAGGTGCGGCAGCGTCTCCGCAAGCGCTGGTGGCAGCGCTCTTAGCTGATCCTTACGCAGCCGAATCACGCTCTTGTTCACCGCATACCGAGCCATAGCAATCGCGGCCAGCTCCTCGGCCAGCGCATCGTCACCGATCACGCAAACCTGCACCGGCGCCTCGACCGCTCGCCGCAGCGCAAGACCATAGCTCGCCGCGTACAGCCCAAAGTGCTCGACGATACCTGCAAACGTCTCAAGCGTCTCCTGCGCACGCGTCTCGTAGTTCGGATCATCCGTCAGCGCGCTTAAACGCAGCAGCACCGTCGCCGCAACTGCATTGCCAGCCGGTGTGGGCGAGTCCTGCAGCGGCTTGCGCCGCGCACTCAGCGCTCCGATCGCTGCCGGATCAAGTTCCGTGTCGAAGAACCCGCACCCCGTCGCATCATAGAACCGCACGAGCATCGCATCGGCGATCTCCTTCGCCACCGTAAAGTAACGCAGTTCGCCCGTCGCCTCCCACGCATCCAGCGCAGCATTCGCAACAAACGCATAATCCTCAAGCACGCCCGCAATCCGTGTTGCCGACACACCCTCACCGTACGCAACCACATGCGCAAGCCCAGCCTGCGCATCCCACGCCGACGCCAGCACGCGATCCAGCGACTTCACGGCAAACGCCACCGGCGCATTCAACCCCAATGCACACCCTGCAGCCAGATACGCCGCAATGCACATTCCATTCCAACCCGTGTAAACCGTCTTGTCGACGTACGGTGTCTTCCGCAGCAATCGCGCCGCATACATCTTCTTCCTGGCCACATCCAACAGCGGGCTCACGGGCGCAACATCCCCGCCCGCACTCCGCGCAGGAGTCGCCACGCGATGCAGCACATTCTTCTGCGGATTGTGGTGCATGTCGCCGACCGCGCGAAGATCGTAGTACGCCGCCACAACCTCAAACTCCTCAGCCGACAGCACCGCTGCAGCCTCATCGCGCGTCCACGTGAAGTAATCGCCATCATCATCCAGCGAATCGTCCGCATCCTGCGACGCATAGAATCCGCCGAGCTCGCGATCGCTCAGCCACTCATCCATCCAGCGCAGAATATCCTTCGCCACGTGCGCAAACCGCGGCTCTCCGAAGCTCTGAAACGCATGCGCATAGTTCTTCAGCAGTTCGCTGTTGTCGTACGCCATCTTCTCGAAGTGCGGCACAATCCACCGCTCATCGACCGAGTACCGATGAAACCCACCCGCAAGCTGGTCATAGATGCCGCCCGCAGCCATCTTCTCCAGCGTCACCGTCGCCACCTGCCTCGCCCGCGCAGCATTCTCACCGGTTCGCGCGGCAGCATCGATCAGCAAATCCAGCGCGCCCGGGTGCGGAAACTTCGGCTGCGATCCAAACCCGCCATTCCGTTCATCGAACTGCTTCACGACGGAGTCAATCAGCTGCCCGAGCAGCGGCGCACCAGGATTTCCCGCCCTGCCTGAGAAGCTCTCGTTGTGCTCAATCGCCTGCATCACGCTGCCGGCCGACTCCTCAACCTCATCGCGCTTGTTCGCAAACGCGTCGGACATCGCGAGCAGAACGCGCTGGAAGCTCGGCCGCCCATACCGCTCATCCGGCGGAAAGTATGTCCCGCCGAAGAAGGGCTTGCCCTCCGGCGTCAGAAACGCCGTCAGCGGCCATCCCCCCTGCCCGCTGATAGCAGACACCGCCGACTGATATCGCGTGTCAACATCCGGCCGCTCGTCACGGTCGACCTTCACCGCTACAAATCGTTCGTTGATGATCTCCGCCGTGGCGGGATTCTCATAGCTTTCGCGGTCCATCACATGGCACCAGTGACACCACACTGCTCCGATATCCAGCAGCACCGGCTTGTTCTCGCGCCGTGCCTTAGCAAAGGCTTCGGCGCCCCACTCATTCCATTGGATCGGCTGATGCTGCGCCGACCGCAGATACGCCGATGCTGCCCGGCTCAAGGAGTTCAATGCCACGCCACTCTTCTCATGTCCATCACTCATCACCATTTCAGTCTAACGTTCCGAAGCGCTACGCAAGTCACAGCGGAATCGGCAGCGGTTGCGACGAGCGCACCGCCGAATCAAGTCGCGCGCGACAACGAAGTACACGCGCAGGTCCCAAGCCCAGCAACCTCGGCAGGCAAAGATTATGCGAAGATAAGCGAAGTCGATGCCTGCCCTTCAGCAAACCGAGACCCTCTCCGAGCTTCTGCATCGCGTCTTCGGTCACCGCACCTTCCGCGCCCATCAGCAAAAGGTCTGCGAGGCTGCCGCCGCAGGCCGCGATGTCCTCCTTGTAATGCCCACGGGCGCCGGTAAGAGCCTCTGCTACCAACTTCCTGCGCTGGCCCGCGGCGGCACAGCGCTGGTCATATCCCCGCTCATCGCCCTCATGGACGATCAGGCCTCGAAGCTCTCTGCGCTCGGTCTGCGGGTGGCCCGCGTCCACTCCGGCCTATCGCGCGATGACGCGAGACAGGCCTGCCGCGACTATCTCGCCGGCGACCTCGACTTCCTCTTCATTGCACCCGAGCGCATGCGCGTCCCCGGCTTTCCCGAGATGCTCGCCAAGCGCAAGCCGGTGCTCATTGCGATCGATGAAGCCCACTGCATCTCCGCCTGGGGACACGACTTTCGCCCAGACTACCGCACGCTTGGCCAGTATCTGCCTGCGCTGCGGCCGGCTCCCATCATCGCTCTTACAGCCACCGCGACACCCACCGTCCAGCGCGACATCGCCGTCCAGCTCGACCTCCGCGATCCTGCCATCTTCATCACTGGCTTTCGCCGCGACAACCTCGCCATCCAGGCCATTGAGCTCTCCAAGCCCCAGCGCCCCGACTTCGCCCTCAAGCTCCTCAAGGACGCCTCTGCCCGCCCCGCAATCATCTATGCGCAGTCACGCAAGGATGCGGAAGAGTTCGCCTCCAAGCTGCACAAGCACTTCCCCACCGCCGCCTACCACGCTGGCCTCGACCCCGCTACCCGCGACCGCGTCCAGCGAGCGTTCCTCTCAGGAAAGCTGGACGTAGTAGTAGCCACCGTCGCCTTCGGCATGGGCGTCGACAAGGCCGACGTCCGCACCGTCATCCACGTTGCTTTACCCGGATCGGTCGAGGCCTTCTACCAGGAGATCGGCCGCGCCGGCCGCGATGGCCTTCCCTCCCGTACCGTCCTCCTCCACGGCTTCGCCGACCGCCGCCTGCAGGAGTTCTTCCTCGAAAAGAACTACCCACCCACCACCGATCTGGAACGCGTCGTCCTCTGTCTTCCAGCCGACTTCACGCCCGTCGACGTACTCCACAACACGCTGCGCAAAAAGCGTGACATGATTGACCGCGAAACCCTCGACCGCACCATCGAAAAGCTTCTCGTCGCCGGCGTCGCCCTCATGGACATGGCCGGCGACGTCCGCCTCTCCGACGACCATGCCACCGGCGAAACGCAGTGGAAGAGTGCGTACGAGTCTCAAGTCGCCGTCCGCCGAGCACAGATCGACCGCATGGTCGCCTTCGCCGAATCCACCACCTGCCGCATGGCCGCCCTCGTCCAGCACTTCGGCGACACCAGCGACAAGGCCACCACCTGCGGCCTCTGCGACATCTGCAACCCCGGCGGCAGTGACGCGGCGCAGGCAGCCCATCAGCCCACCGCGCAGGAGCGCGACTGGCTCCGCGAGATCCTATCCGCACTGGAGAACCGCAGCACCTCCACCGGTAAGCTCTTCACCGATCTGCATCTCATGAAGGACCGCAAGGACTTCGACACCCTCCTCGACGGCCTCGCCCGCGCCGGCCTGCTTACCCTCGCCAACGATACCTTCCGCAACCCCGAAGGCCGCGACATCACCTACAAGAAAGCCTGCATCACCCACGAAGGCCGCACCCCCGACGACGCCACCCTCGCCACCGTGTGGCTTCGCAGCAGCATCGTCGCTGGCTCCTCAGCAAAGAAGAAGTCCAGCAGCAAATCTCACGGCGGCACCTCGACTACGCGCACGTCGACTCCGGCCGACCAGCCCCTCAATCCCGCAGCCGAACAGCTCTTCGAGCAGCTTCGCAACTGGCGCACGGAACAAGCCAGGCCCACCCGCACGCCCGCGTTCCTGATCCTCAGCGACACCGTCCTCCGCGCCATCGCCAACTCCGCTCCGCAAAATCTCACCAGCCTCCACGCAGTCTCCGGCATGGGACCAACCAAGGTAGACCGCTTCGGCGCAGACCTCATCGCAATCTGCCGCGGTGGAGGCACCCCGAAACCCTCCTCACCGTCGAAAGAAATTGTCATCCTGAGCGAAGCGGAGCGGAGTCGAAGGACACCGACGCGCTCAATCTCACCCAAGCCCTCGGAACCTCTTCAGACCCGTCTGCCCGTGACCACGATACCCCGCCCCGCCACTACCGCCTCTGCCGTCCACCAAAACAAGCGCGCCGCTCCACCCCCGCCTGCACCCGAGCTAACCTCGACCCAACTCGTGCTCGAAGCCCGCCTCAAAGACTGGCGCCGCGAAGAGGCCAGGCAAGCCGGCCTCCCCACCTTCTTTATCCTTTCGGACACCATCCTCCGCACCATCGTCCAATCAACCCCGCAAACCCTCGCCGACCTCTCAAAAGTCCGCGGCCTCCCCACCGAAAAGATCTACCGCTTCGGCGCAGCCATCCTCGATTTCTGCCGCCTATAAGTAAAACAGCCTTCTCCGCCCAACTCCACCATTGCGAGACAGAGTGGAGAGATCCCTGTATTCTGCCCTGAGCGCCACAGGGTTCTCCGTTGGGAAATCCCCGCACTCCTCCGCGCTCTTGGCGTTCAAGGCCTTTACCATTGAGTGTTCTGCAACCCACACGCGACCAAAGCCGCGCCCATGAGAGGATAATCACCGTATGGAAAACACTGGATTTGGAATCGCAATCATGGCCGCGGGCAAGGGCACGCGGCTCAAGTCCCGGCGGCCCAAGGTCCTGCACGAGATCGGCGGCCAGGCGCTGCTGCTGCATGTGATCGCGGCAGCGAAAACAGTCACGCCCGCAGCGAAGATCTACTGCATCATCGGGCACGAGGCGGAGAGCGTGCGTGCTGCAGTCGAATCGACCGGAGTTGCGTTCGTCCTTCAGGCCGAACAGCGCGGAACCGGCCATGCGCTCCAGCAGCTAAAGGCGCACTTTGCCGCAAGCCATGAAACACCACCTGAAAATCTCCTGGTGCTCTCCGGCGATGTTCCGCTCATCAAACCGGCCACACTCGAGGCGATGTGCGCCTTCCATCTGCGCGAGCACGCCGCAATGACCATCCTTACCGCCGAACCCACCGATCCGACCGGCTACGGACGCGTACTGCGCGTGAGCGAGACCTCGGCGGAAGTAACCGCCATCGTCGAGCAGAAGTCCCTGAGGCCCAAGCAGCTCATCGCGCGGGAGATCAACTCCGGAATCTACTGCTTTCGGACCGCAACGCTTTTTGCCCACCTCGATTCCCTCTCCACCAACAATGCTCACGGCGAGTTCTACCTGACCGACATTGCTGCGATGCTGGTCGCCGAGGGCGAGCGTGTGGTCGCACTCAAAGCCGACAGCGTTGACGAGGTGCTCGGCGCAAACACCATCGCCGAGATGATGTACCTCGACGCCGCCATGCGCCTCGCAACCGCTCAGCGCCTGATGTCCGAGGGGGTCACCATCTTCCGCCCCGAGACCTGCGTCATAGACGCCCAGGTTGAGGTAGGCCCGGATACCGTCATCGAACCCTACGTTCAGCTTCTGCGCAACACGAAAGTAGGCTGTGACTGTCGAATTGCGTCCTATAGCGTGGTTGAAAACACCACACTGGGCAACAATGTGCTGCTCCGCAACGGCTGCATCGTCTCCGAATCCACCATAGCCGACGGCGCAAAGCTTGGCCCCTACGCCCACCTTCGCCCAGGGAGCGACATCGGCGAAGGCGCTCACATCGGGAACTTCGTCGAAACCAAAAAGATTCGGATGGGCAAGGGTTCAAAGGCTAACCACCTGAGTTATCTAGGAGATGCAGTAATCGGCTCTGGAGTGAACATTGGCGCAGGGACGATTACGTGCAACTACGATGGCACCTACAAGCATCCGACCACCATTGACGATGGAGTGTTTGTCGGCTCAAACTCGACCTTGGTAGCACCGCTGACATTAGGCGATGGAGCCTACATAGCAGCTGGCTCATGCATCACCGAAGACGTCCCCGCCGAGGCCCTCGCTTTGGGGCGTAGCCGCCAAACGACCAAGCTAGGCTGGGCATCCGCACGCAAGAGCGCGAAGTCAAACGGTTGAGCGTAGCTGGCTCGCTTTAAGTGCTTCACAATCTGATAGATAGATGAGGCTGACGATGAGCAAAACGTTGGAAGAAGCACAGCTAATGGCGGCGGTAGCAGCCCTCCCCAAGTGGAAACTCGAGCAAGGCGAACTGGTGCGAACCGCAACCTTCGGCGATTTCAAAAAGGCTATAGAGTTCGTCAACAGTGTGGCGGCATTCGCCGAAAGTGCCAATCATCACCCCGACATCGACATCCGTTACAACAGTGTTCGGCTGGCATTAGTGACCCACGACGCTGGTGGCATCACCCAAACGGACATCGACTTGGCGACGTCGATCGAAGTTGTGTTACTAAAATGATGCTTGTACAACTGGACATCGTTGATCTGAGTTGTGCTATATTCTTTTTAGCGTAGATTTCTCCCAAAGAGCATATCTCGCAAAAGTTTCCTCGAGTACTAGAAATCACTCGAGAGCAAGTTGCGTCACTGGCCTCCCGGCACGAACAAAATACCGTTCGTGCCGCCTTTTTTTTCTTAGGAGCAACTACTGATTGTTTTCTATCCAGCACAAACCACAGCACTTATCCTCAACGTCACCCTCGCCTAACCAGATGTACCGCCATCTTTCTTGGACTGCCTTGATAGTCTGCGTGTCGCACCTGCAGGTGCATGCTTCCGTCTGCGGGTGCACCGAGCCTTTGTTCTTCTACGCAATCACATAGAATTCGGGCAAAACGACAACAACCGTGCGAATCATTATCGAATCTACCGTGTCATGTCAGATTCGTAGCTCACCACGGCTTTTTTATGCAAACCATGATCCATGGTTGCGGCAGGATTTCACTAGCCAAATTGACAGGCGGCAACGATGACTTGGGTCTTTTGGGCAATACTTTCGGCTGTGTTTGCTGCGGCGACAGCCTTGCTGGCGAAGGTCGGCGTCGAGAAAGTTGATAGCAACTTGGCAACGGCGATTCGCACCACAGTCGTGCTGGTGTTCACCTGGGCCATTGCGCTTAGCCTTAATGCGCATCATGGGCTTGGTGCGATTGGCCGTAGAAGCTGGATATTTCTCGTGCTTTCTGGCCTCTGCACGGGACTCTCCTGGCTCTGCTATTTTCGCGCGTTACAGATGGGCCCTGTAAGTGGTGTCGCCCCGATCGACAAACTCAGCGTCGCTATCGTGATATTGGCTGGATGGCTGTTCTTCGGCGAAAGCATGTCGCCAATGAAGATCGCGGGTGGCGTATTGGTAACCGCAGGAGCGCTGATCCTGGCTTTTTCATGAGATCTGAACTATCCGACGTATACTATAAATAGTTCTTTGAGTGCCCAATGCAATGTTGGTGCCAGCCTCAATAATGGGGGCGTCACGGCTTCGACGGGATTGCTTGCGGCAGAGAGGCATGCCGGGGTGTGGACACCCGTAATCGCTCACAAAACCATAAGTGCCGAACCTCAATTCGCGCTTGCTGCTTAATTAATTAAGTAGCCGATCGCTCAAGCTTCGCCTACGGGCCTGTACCGATCGTCGCACAGTAGGCTGGTCCGCGGGGTTCCGCCTGTACGCCAAGGACGAGATCAATCAGGCTGGTGGTGAATGCGTCTTCGTCCGTTGCAAGCATTCACTACGAGACAAATGCGAACGGAAAAAGCATGAAAGCTCTCTGTTGACGGTAGTTTCGGACGCGGGTTCGACTCCCGCCGCCTCCACCATTTCTATCTTGTTCATAATAAACACATTACCCGGCAGATATTTACCACGAGTCTGCCCAATGCAGGTGTAGTTTATTGTACGAAACGCGAAAATATCCTCATATCTCATTGATTCCATGATTGTTATACCGCGTTGACGTGGGCGGATTTCCGCCTGGAGTCAGATGGCGATTGAAGCACGTCCTGCCTTGCAATTTCAGTTTCATGACCCTGCGGCATGACTTACTTGCGCCACTTCGCCAGCACCTCATCGACTTTGCCTGCGATCTGTTGGCGTGCGTCGGCGCGGTCTACGCCGCTGGCCAACAGCTCCTCGTACGGGGTGTGGTTGTGGCGAACTGCGGCGCCAACTGCCAAGGTCAGCGCCTTTTCATCGAGATTTCGACCCGCCTCCGAACGGCCAACGCGGCCGCTGCCCCGGACAGCGGTGTGTTCGGCAATGGCTGCAATTTCGGTCGCCGGACAGCCTGGGAACAGCTCCGCAATCAGCTTGATCATCTGCGTAACCAGTTTGCGATCCTGTTCGCCACGCTGCACTGCAGCCCGTGCCCGCGCTGCTGCCCGCTCATCGGCGTCCTGAACGCATTCCTGCTCGGCCTTCTCCAGCGCGGTCTCTTCCACCAGAATTCCTTGCCGCTCGTAGCGCTTACGAGCCCGATTGAAGCGCACGACAACGGCGGCCCGCTCGCTGTACTTGGTGGCCCGTCGCGTCAGAGCTGTGTCGCCAGCCGGAAGAAACTCCAGGCTGTCGAGGCGCGCACAGGGAAGGCAAAGCGACTGGTCCGCTTCCATCAAGAGCATGGAACCCTGCGCAATCTCTGCTCCGCATTCCGAGCATTGCGCGTCGCGCAGGTTCAGAAACACGACTGGCTGCGGAGCCTTTTCGAGCTTCTCCTGAAGCTTCTGCTGCTTATGCTCCGAGAGCGCGGGCGATACGTAGTGCGTACGGAAGATCCTCTCGATGTGGGGGTCGCCGCTGCTGAAAAACTGCAAAGGCACGGTTCCGGACCGGGCAAGTCGCACATAGCCGGTTTCACTTGGCTTGAGGCCCTTTTCCTGCGCCCAACGCAGGAAGATCGCTATGGACGAAGAGATCTTGTTCGGGCTTCCCTGAATCTCTGACTCCAGAAAATCGATGCGGCCCTTGCGCCAGGAGTCGACCGCAGAGGATGCCAAGAGTCCCATCCCGCACAACAGGTCGATGAAGCTGACGTAGTGCTGGCGGACCAGGGCTGCCTCTGCTGCGCGAGAGACGCGCTCTTCGAGCTTGGTCTGAATTGGAGTCTCCATGGGGTGTAACTCCTTGAGCTAATGGATCGACGTGATTCTGATAGCGGTGTCAGAGAATCCGGAGCTATCTTCCTTTGCTCGCCCATTGGGCACGCGCACTGTCGAGGAAGGATGGTTGCGGGAGCGCTCTTTTGCCGGCGACAATCTCCTCGAATCCTGGCATGAATCCATATTTGCGGTAGTGGTCCCTGCGGATCTCGGTTGAAGTCTTTCTCCACAGTTCGTCGAGTCCCGCCGCCAGGTAACACTTTCTAGCTGCTTCAATGTTGGCTAGGGCCTCATCGTAGTACTTGCTCTTTCCGGCGTTCAGAATGCGCACGCACAGGGCGCGAAAGACCTTTGCTGCGATAGCCGGGTGTGTCCTTGCAATACGCTTCGCCGCCGGCTCCGTCGCATAGTGGCTTAATCTCTCCAGTTCGTGATCGCTGGCGCGGTTCAGGCGATCTGCGAGGCGCTCGATCTCCTTCACGCTGAGCCATAGTTCGATGAGTGACGACAGGCTTGCATGCTCGGATGCCTCCATCGCCTTTTCGTGCCATGAAGCGCGCTCAGCCTTTGGGACGTAGGAAAGCAGCTCGTCGTAGGTGAACCTGCTTGGGTTCGCCAGGAACGCGGCCCAGGCCGAATCCAACGCTTCACTCTCGCGCCCCAGCTTCGCCAGAAGTTCACGCCGCAGTTGTGGGAGTCTGTAGCCAACCACGCTCAGGGACGATCCGGACTTATCCAGCTCGATACCGCGCTCCAGCCAGGCAAGGGCATCGTCCGGCTTGCGCTTTGCCTGAAAGAGGTTCGCTACGACTTCGCAGTCCAATGGATCCCGACGCCTCTTCATGTTGTGCGCTCCATACGCGGCGGTTTCACGATGCTCGTTAAACAGCAATTCCCCGAACGGCAGTGGAGACCGATCCAGACGACCTGATGCGCGATCCCGAAATCCGCCGTCAAGTCGAGGCGCAGGTGCAGAAGCAGGTCGAGGGATGGGTTCGCACCAAGATTCCCGCCTTGGGCGGGCGTACTTCGTTGCAGGCGGTCGCCGATCCGGACGGAAGCGAAATGGTCGAGGCCTTACTGCAAGCCTGGGAACGCCAGAACGAAGTGCCGGCGAGCGCGGGTATTGTGCGCCCGGATATCAATGCGCTGCGTCGCCTCCTCAATCTACCGGTGAAGACGGAATCACCCATGAAGTGAGGCGGATCAGAAGAATGCCGCTTGCTTCTTCATGGGGTCGCTTGGGTGGACTGTACAACCTCAGCGGGAGCAAGCAGTAGTTTAATGGATTCAAAAGCAATCGGATCAAAATTCCTCGCAAGCGGGCAGGGCAAATTGTCGTTTAAGGCGTTTGAGCTATACGCCCCCCCCAGAGCCTTTGCGAGAAGCTGGGACGGGTTTTGCTTGCGAAACGCGCGGCGCAGCAGGCAATTTCTTGGCGATCATTCGAGTTGACTTGGCCTTGCTGGCGACGGCGGTGAACTTCTTCCTTGCCGCGGGAAGGCCGCTCTTTGGGGATGCGATTTCCGCCTTCTTCATGGGAGCGGGTCCCTTGCTTGCCGACTTCCTGGCCTGCCTGGGCTTGGTGGGTACGGCCACCTGCTTCTTCTTTGCCACCGGCATTGTTGGCGCGGTGGGCTTTGCCTTGGTCTTTACAGCCTTTTTCGCCGGCTTGGGCTTTGCGGCAACGGGCTTGGCTTTGATTTCGCGCGTTTCCGGGACCCGCGCGGCCTTGGCAACGGGCCTGGCGTTAGCTGAAGGTGCAGACTTGGCGGGCTGTGTGGAGTTGGCCATGTCCAGCCCAAAGAGCTTGGAGAGATCCTCGCCTCCAAGCGCCTTTGCGGGACTCTTCTTCGCGCTTGGCAGAGACTTGCCGGCGCTGGCGATCAGTTCCTCTTCATTCACAGAGCGAAGCCGAAAAAGCAACTCGGGGTGTTGGTCCAGGCGAGCACCCACACCATAGAGAACAGCCGCGACATGCTTGCACATCTCCGCCCAGTCCGGGCAACTGCACGACAGCTTGATCTCTTTGGGCGACGGGAAAAGCCCGGTCTGCTGCTGGCTGATACGCTCCATCACGCCCTTGGAGAGCCTTCCTTGCAATAGTTCGACCAGTGAATTTATCGAATCCGAGCAATCTTCACAGATCGATTTCCAGCGCGGCTTGGCAACCGGCAGGATCTCCACTTTGACCTCGTAGATCTCCGAGCCGCTGACCAGCGCCGTGATCTGGCTTGCGCTAATCTGCAGATCGACAACCGACCCGTTGCGCACGTACGTTCGCCCGCGCGGCAGACGATTCTCATAGTCGCTGTAGGACTCCAGATTCTCGCACCATGCCTTTCCCCAGAAGGTCTTGGCGATGGTGCGGCCGTCGACGCTCACCGGAGAGATGATTCGGTCCTTCTTGCGCAGGCCTTCCATCTTCTTCAACGCCTTCCGGCGGCGCTCGGCCACCGATACATAGGGTTTCCATCCAAAGCTGTCGTACATGCTCTATGTCTCCTTGAGCGCCGCGTTCAGGTCGAGCGCAACCAATCTGAGCAGTTCGTCGTCCTTCATCTCGGTCAGTAGCAGGTCGGCTCCGCCTTCCAGCATATCCTGCGCAATCTGGCGTTTGGATTCGATCATTGCATCGATCTTCTCCTCGACCGTTCCCTGGCAGACGAACTTATGCACCAGCACATTCTTGTTCTGTCCAATGCGGTAGGCGCGGTCCGTGGCCTGGTTCTCAACCGCGGGATTCCACCACCGATCAAAGTGAACCACGTGCGAGGCCGCTGTCAGATTGAGTCCCGTGCCTCCCGCCTTGAGCGACAGCACAAAGAATCCCACCGACTCATCTTCCTGAAAGCGGCGCACCAGATCCTTGCGGCTCTTTACCGGAGTTTCCCCATGCAGCACCAGCCCAGGGCGTCCGAAGATTGAACCCAGAAAGGACGCCAGCGGGGCCGTTACCTCGCGAAATTGCGTGAAGACCAGCACCTTCTCTTGCCGGGCCGCGATCACTTCTGCGATGTCGCGCAGACGGGCCCACTTGCCGCTGTCGGGTTCGCTCCAGGCGCTGTCGCCAAGCCACTGCGAGGGGTGATTACATATCTGCTTGAAGCGCATCAGGAATGACAGGACCAGCCCCTTGCGGCGAATCCCTTCGGCCGTATCAAGCTGCTCGGCGAGGTCGTCCACCGCCTGTTGATAGAGCGCGGCCTGCTTGCGGCTGAGCTGACAAAAGGCCTTCACTTCGGTCTTGTCAGGCAGATCGGAGATCACCGAGGTGTCGGTCTTCAGCCGCCGCAGAATGTATGGCCGCACCAGTTCCCGCAACGGCCCGTAGGGATTGTGGGTCCGTTCGGCGAGGCGCTTGGTGAGCTTGGTGAACTCCTTTGCCGACCCCAGCAGTCCGGGATTGATGAAGTCGAAGATGGACCACAGATCCCCGAGCCGGTTTTCGACCGGAGTACCGGTCAACGCAAAGCGGGATTCCGCCTTCAGCATCTTGGCGCTGCGAGTCTGCTTGGCATTGGGGTTCTTGATGGCCTGGGCTTCGTCCAACACCGCCAGCCGCCAGGAGGTTTCCGTGAGCCAGGGAATGCGCAGCAGCGTGCCGTAGCTGGCAATCACCACGTCCACGTCCGCCAGGGAATCCGCAGAGATGCTCTTGAGATTGTCGCTAGACATCGCCGACGTATGGGCGACCATCACCTTTAGACTGGGCGCGAAGCGATCCAGTTCCGCGGCCCAGTTGGCCAGCAGCGACGCAGGAGCAACCAGCAGGCTGGGCTTGTCCTTGGATTGTTTCTTGAGCACCAGCAGCAGCGAAAGCACTTGAATGGTCTTGCCCAATCCCATGTCGTCGGCCAGACACGCTCCCAGCCCGAGCTTCGCCAGCAGATAGAGCCAGCGCATGCCCACCTGCTGGTAAGGACGCAGCGTCCCATGCAGCGCTTTGCCGGGGTCGATCGCCTCCAGCCCCTCCTGGCTGCGCAGCCCCTTCAGGGTCTCGGCAAGCCAGGGGCCGGCGGTCACTTGCGCCCAATCGGCTTCCACCTCGCTTGCCGCGTCCCCTGCTTCAAACTGCGCGCCAGCCACAAGGCGCATGGCTTCGCCAAAGTTCAGACCATCGCGTGCCGCTGCGCGTTCCGCCTCGCTAAAGCGGTCGATCATGCGGCTGAGTTGTTCGCGATCCACCTCGACCCAGCGCCCTCGCACCAGCGCCAGCCCCTCCGTCCCGGCCAGCAGCTTGCGAATTTCGGCAGCGGTTAACGACTCGCCGTCGAGCGTGACGTCCATGTGGAAGTCGAGCAGCGCATCCTGGCCAACAAGCGATGGAGCAACGCCGCCCACTCTGGCCGTAACGCGGGGCCGCGGCGGGCGATGCGCTGGCCACGTCGCCGGCATGCGGACGACGATGCCTGCCTGCTCCAGTTGCGGGCAGTCGCGCAGGAACTGCGTGGCTTCACCGGGGGTCCAGCGCAGCGGGTGAAAGATTTCGCCCGCCTCCACCATGGTCTTCAGCCACGCGCAACTCTCCGCGGCGCGCTGCACCGGCAGCAGCAAGGACAACAAGCGATCCCGGTTAGCCGGCCCCTCATACTCGCGCAGAGCCTGCCCCAGCGGCAGATGCTGCGCCTTGGAGTGCGCTGACAGCCGCACGGTGTAGGTGGCCAGGAACGCAAAGGGCGACTCCGCGTCGCCGCGGTTTTCCGCCAGATTAAAGCAGACCCGCCCCACGAGGTTCCACGCCGGATTGCGGTGCTTGAGAAACTCCTGCACCCCGCATTGCTGCTCAGACAACTCAAGCTGAAGCGCCTTGCCTGTCTGCTGCCACAAGGCGCGCAAGACGGCACTGGTCAGATATTCCGCCCCGGTCATAAGCGGCGCGGCCATGGCCAGCCACTCCAGCTCCGCATCCGGCGGCGGTGCAACTGCTTCCACCGTCTTGGTGTCGGGCGCATCCGCAGAGAGACTTGGGTCCATACAAAGCGCGGTGACATAGCGGGCGGAAAACTCACGCCAGTACGAGAAGACGGCGGGTAGCGCTGTACCTACTTCGCTGGCGCCCAGTTGCAGAAGTCCATGGCCCGCGCCGCGCGCAAACGTTGCCTGCAAGCGCTGCGCTACCTCCGCGTCGAGCGCAAGGGCGTCGTCCTCCTGTGCCAGCGAGAGGTGTCCATGGGGAGTCAGAACGGGAGCGAGCAACACCGGATGCATACACAAAACCTAGCAGCAGCAACCGCGTTAAGACAAAAACACACCGCTCACGAGCACCAACAATGGAGGCAGTCGCACACGTATTCCGCAGCTGAGCTTGGGCTTGAGGAAGAACAAGGCTATCCTCGCCTGGGTCGATTTCGGCACGCTGGGATGGCTGGACGAGCACACTTGGTGGCAGCAATTCAACCTCCGGAGGGATATCGTCTTCGGGCTGATTCACGGAGCGTATGAAAAGCTTCTGGATGTTCTTCAGCCACTGCCACCCGCCGACCTTTCCGGGTTTGAGATGAAGGTGAAAACGATCATCCAGGACTGGGTCGAAGCCTCCTCCAGCCCGAATGTCACCTTCCAGGAGAAGAGCAGCGGCTATTTTTTCGTGCGTTTGTTTGGGGCCATCCGTCAGCAGTTTGCCAACGGATTCGCTTTCCTTCGCCCGGGTTCCCCGCCCTCTTGCGACTACTACTACTCCCAGTCGCCTCTCGTCGAGCAGCGAGAGCATCTGCTCAGCGACGAAAAGCAGATCACGCTTCCGATCTCTATGTGAATGAAAGTTTCCAAGCGGATCTCTCCTGTGAATTGCCTATACAGTCGAGCCGCAGGTATAGATGATTCTGTTGCGGCCTGGCGAAGTGGCCCGGCTTCCCCATGCGACAACGTTTTGCAGTGGAAGGCTGGGCAGCGAGACGCTCGCAGCGTCTAACAACGGGGACATCCCAGCAAACGGGAATTATGGCAAGCTAGCTCTGATATGGTATGGCGGCCCGAAGCTGCCGCCCGGGAATTTCTCCACCCAGCCGTTCCATATAGAGAGTTACCGCTGGCTGCTGCTTCTGGTTTGATCTTCCTCAAACTTAGAGCCAGATGTCGCGGGCTGCGCCTGCGGGACACGCATTCTTAAGACAGGAAAAGCGACTCAACCGCGCTTCCACCGGATGCGGTGCATGCGCAAGAAGAGTAGTTCATAGACAGAAGACCGATGCGATCCAGCAAAGGTTTGCGGCCACACGCGCAGGAACATTATCACTGCCCCCCCCAATACCCGTGTGATGACGCTCACATACGATCATCTACTCGCCGCCTAAGTATAGATCGACATTGAATTGACCTACGGGCTGAAGCTCGTTTGCCAAATTTTCACAATAGTAGCTTGGAAGGGCTATCGCTGAATGAGTTACTTCAAGGATTCAGGGCATCTTTTCAGATTTGCCTTTCTGTTTGTCGTTGCCTTCGTGATATTTCTCGTGGTCCGTCACTTCGTTGTACCGAAGAGCTTCGGAGAATATGGCCACTACCGCGGAGCCGCCATTGGTCAGATTGCCGCCCGTCCCGTCCACTTTGCGGGGCAACAAGCTTGCGAGGCGTGCCATACCGACGTTGCGGAGATGAAGAAGGCCGGAATCCATGCAGGCGTCCACTGTGAGGCCTGCCATGGTCCGCTATCCAAGCATGCCGACGATCCGGGCTCTGTCCAACCGGCAAAGCTCGATACCGCAGTACTTTGTGTTCGCTGTCATGCGGCCAGTGCTGCTAAGCCAAAGAACTTTCCGCAAGTGGCTGCAGAGCAGCACTCCGGAGGCCTCCCGTGTGAGACCTGCCACCAGCCGCACAGCCCAGCCATTCAAGCCGGAGGTACAAAATGAACATCAACCGACGCCATTTTCTCGTCATGATGCCGGCTGCAGCGATCGCGTGGAAGTATGTCCTCGCCGGAACCCCAGAGGCTTCGCCCAACTATGCGATGACCGATCACTGGTGGGGCATGTTGATCGATATCCCCAAGTGCATTGGCTGCGGCAACTGCGTTCGTGCCTGTCAGGCTGAAAACGACGTGCCAGATGGATACTTCCGAACCTGGGTGGAACGCTACCTTGTGACGGACGTGAACCTTGCAAACCCCGAGGTCATCTCGCCTGATGGCGGCAAAGAAGGCTTTCCGGCTGCCCAAGAAGAAGATAAGGGGAAGTATTTCTTCGTTCCCAAAATGTGCAACCACTGTGCGGATTCACCCTGCACCCAGGTCTGTCCCGTGGGCGCAACCTTCATCAGCCCGGATGGTGTCGTGCTGGTCGACCAGACCTACTGCCTGGGTTGCGCCTATTGCGTGCAGGCGTGCCCCTACGGTTGCCGTTACGTTCACCCACAGAAGAGGGTCGCGGATAAATGCACGTTGTGCTATCACCGGATTACGAAGGGCCTGACGACCGCGTGCTGCGAAGCCTGTCCAACCGGCGCGCGCCAACTGGCCGACTTGAAAAATCCGAACGATCCGATCCACGCATTTCTTAAGACCCATGTCGTGCAGGTGCTGAAGCCGCAGATGGCCACTGGCGCGAAAGCCTTCTACAACGGTTTGGATGGCTCAGTGCGATAAGGATTCTCGGTGACTGGGTGCGATAAGGATTTTCAAACGATTTGGTGCGATTAGGAGACGGTGAGCGCTATGAGCGGTGTTGAAGGCTACATGTATCCAAATGAAATCAATCTCTATTGGAGCGTTCTGATCGTTCTGTATCCCTACATTACGGGGTTGGTCGCGGGCGCATTTATTCTGGCGTCATTGGTGCGTATCTTCCACGTGAAGGCGGTAGCGCCAACATATAGGCTGGCGCTGCTCACGGCCTTGGCCTTCCTGATCGTTGCGCCGTTACCTTTAACGTTGCACCTCGGCCACCCGGAGCGCGCGCCTGAGATGTACCTTACTCCACACAGCACATCGGCCATGGCGATGTTCGGATTTGTGTACCTATGGTATCTGATGGCCGTTCTCGTGTTCGAGATATGGCTGGACTACAGGCGCGACATCGTTCTGCTGTCACAATCCACCACGGGATGGAAGCGCATGCTCTACCGCGTGATGACGCTGGGCTCCACAAACATCAGCGAGCGTTCCCTTGCCATTGACGAACGTGCAGGCTGGATCGTCACGCTGGTTGGCATCCCGTCCGCCTTCATCCTGCACGGATACGTCGGCTTCATCTTTGGTTCGCTCAAGGCGAACCCGTGGTGGAACTCGCCGTTGATGCCGGTGGTCTTCATCTTCTCGGCCATGGTCTCCGGCATCTCTGCCGTGATGCTGCTGTACATGCTGATCACAAAGCTTCGCAAGCTGCGTATCGATATGCCGTGCGTCGACACAATCGCAAAATACCTCTTTTACATCTTCATCATCGACTTCAGTCTGGAGATGCTTGACCTGATCCATCGGATCTACGAGGCTGACGAATCGTTTCGTTCCATCAGCTTCATGGTCCACACCAAGCTCTATTTTTCGCAGATCGTACTCCAGATCTACATCGGTACGTTTATACCGCTCTTCCTGCTCGCGCTGGTTCAGGTTAAGAAGCTGCCCGCAACGGTGCGGAAGAGTATTTATGTTGTGTCGGGATGCTTGATCGAGGTAGCCGTACTCTCCATGCGCTGGAACGTCGTGATTGGCGGACAGTTGTTCTCCAAGAGCTTCCTCGGGTACACAACCTATAAGATGAGTCTGATCACACGTGAAGGCTTATTCATGGCGATAGCTTTGACGATTCTTCCGCTGGCCATTCTGTGGGTGCTGGTGAAACTGCTTCCTCCCTGGCACGAGACAGAAGATGGCGAGGTTCATGCCGTATCCACACCCACGCTGTAAACGCAGCGAGCGGTAGGCCTCTTAGGTGGGTGTAAAAGATGGATAATATTCCTGACGTCATCGCACAGCTCAACGCGCGAATAGAAACGTTGGAACGCCGCGTCTTTATCCTTGAACACTCATCCGAAGTTCCTCTCCCCGTCCCCGCGCCTACGGAAAGCTCATTAGAAATCCATTCGCCGCAGGACACGGAAGCGCTTTCCTTTGCGAACGCTGGTGGAATATTTCCAGTGCTCAGCAAAGCCGTGCTTGGCGTGGCCGGGGCCTACTTGCTCCGAGCTGTCGCGGAATCAGGCGCGCTTCCGAAGCTGGCCATCGTCGTGCTTGCAATCACCTATGCGGGTATGTGGTTGGTATGGGCGGTTAGGGTCCGCACCGCGGAGTGGCTTACAGGCGTCACCTATGCCATGACGTCCGCTTTGATTCTCGCACCCATGCTCTGGGAGCTCACGCTGCGCTTTAAGGTTTTGCCTCCCTCAGTCAGCGCTGCTGTGCTGGCCGCGTTTGCCACCGCGGCTCTTGCCCTTACATGGAAGCGCAATCTCGCATCGGTCTTCTGGGTCACCTATAGCACGGCTATGTTTACGGCCCTGGTACTGATGATAGCCACCCAGGATCTAGTGCCCTTCCTCTGGGCAATCCTGCTGATCGTTTTTGCAAGTGAGTTTGCTGCATACCGCGGTCACCGTCTAAATGCCAGGATTCTGGTAGCGGTGGTGGCCGACATCGCCGTCTCGTCACTGATCTTCATCTACACCGCTCCAGAAGATGCCCGTTCCGGATACAACAGTGTCAGCATGCCAGTATTGCTGGCGCTGGTTTCGATCCCGTTCCTGATTTACGTAGTGAGCGTCACGATCCAGACCGTTCTGCGGCATCAGAGAATCACCACCTTCGAGATTACGCAGATAATCATTGCGTTCCTCCTTGCCATCTATGGAGTGATGAAATTGAGCCCCAGCGACCCCAGAGTCGCAATTGGACTCTTTTGCCTAGTCTTATCAGGCGCAGGGTATGCAGCGGCCTTTGCCTGCTTCAGCGATGAATCTGTCCCCCGCAACTTCCAGGTTTACACCGCCTGGAGCGCAGCTCTTTTTCTCCTTGGCAGCTTCTTCTGTTTCCCGCAGATGTGGCTTCCGCTCTGGTTCGGGATCGCGGCAATCACAGCCACGTTGATCGGTGCTCAACGCTCTCGTCCTGCCTTGGAACTCCAGGGCGCAATTTATCTGGTGGCCGCTGCGTTCGTCTCTGGGCTGCTCGAATTTGCTTGTCGATCCCTGATCGGATCGCTGCCCGCCACGCCCACATGGATCATTGGTGCTATCTTCGCTTCTGCATTTCTTTGCTACTTATTGGGCGGACGCTTTTTGAAAGATCAATGGACACAGCGGCTTCCGCATCTCACCTCTGCAACGCTTACCGCCGGCGCCGGCGCCGCGCTCCTGGTGTCCATGCTGGCGCGGTTCTCGGTGCGCATCAACTCACTCAACACCGGCCCTCTCGAATTCATCCAGACACTCACCACCTGCTCGGTCGCACTTGCACTCGCTTACGTTGGATCGCGCTGGCGCAGGGACGAACTCATCTGGATTGCCTATGCCACGCTCGTATTTATTGCTGCAAAGCTGTTGCTTGAGGACTTGCGCCACGGACATCTCGTATTTATCGCCGCCTCCTTCTTCCTATATGCCGCAACCCTGATCCTGCTTCCACGGCTAGCAGGCAGCGGCCACACAGAGCAAACTTCCGAAGTGATCAACTGATACGAGTGCCCTCGCGCAAAAGTGCATTGGCTACGTGTCCCGGAACTCGCAAGACAATGAAAACACGAGCCGTATACCAACACTGACGCGAGCCCTCGGGCGAAGATGCGCTAATCGAGAGATCCGGGCAAGTTCCGTAAGTCTTTCTCGATGACTTGTGGCTGAAGCGGCGTTGGGCAGTTGAGGGGAAGAACGTCTCGGTGCTGGCAGCCATCGGCGTGGTTGACGCCTTTCCGGACTGCAACTCGTCGCCGATGCCGATTGGGGCAAGTCTCAGGTATGTGGCCTCGACCAGGTAGGACGCCAAACGCCAATCAACAGATGAGCCCGCGGCCTAAGATCGTCGCCATGGCCTGACCTTTTTGCGCTGGCCCCACGCAGCGTAAATCAATCCCAGCCCAACAACCTTCCTGACTCATGGCTCAAACTGAAAGTATCAAAAGATACTGGATAACACCTATGCAGGTGTCCTAGTGGTCTCAAGACCTGCAGATGAAAGCCTCTCCGGGTGTAAGAATNNATTCTTACACCCGGAGAGGCTTCGGTGTCAGCCAAACCTCTTCGAGGCATGATCCCAGCGAGGATGCTATGTCCCTCACACGATCAAAGCATCGAATTAGCTCTGCGCTTGCATGAGTTCTGCCAAAACTTCGCGGCTGGGGCGCACGCGATCCGCAGACAAGGTCGACAGAGGATCGTCGACCATGTTGAGCCGTGACGCGAAGTCCAGTTCTTGCGTGTTGACATAGAAGACGCCCGTAAGAACCTCCCCCTTCTCATGCGTCTCCATCAACATATTCACGGCGCCTGCCTTGTCGGTGGGAGTATAGTCTTCATGCAGTTTGCGGAGTCGCAAGTGAGAGCCGTCATGCAGTTGAACGTCGACAGTGGTGTTGGGATCGTACTCGACTGCGATGTCCTCATGAGAAGCGATAAAGCCAGTTTCATTGACTAGTTCGTCATGCTCCTTCATGTACTTGTAGCTCTTGGTTGACCCGTCGTGGTCGTTGAATGTGACACAGGGTGAGATAATGTCGAGCAAGACGGTACCTTTATGGGCGATGGCGGCCTTCAACATAGCCGAAAGCTGCTTCTTGTCTCCGGAGAAAGAGCGGCCAACGAAAGTCGCCCCCATCTGGATTGCAAGCGCACAGACATCGATCGGTGGCAGATCATTTACAACGCCGGTCTTTAACTTCGATCCAATATCGGCAGTTGCGGAAAACTGTCCCTTGGTCAGCCCGTAAACACCATTGTCTTCAAGGATGTAAATCATGGGGACATTGCGTCGGAGCAGATGAACAAACTGGCCCATTCCTATCGATGCAGTATCTCCATCCCCGCTGACGCCGATGGCCCGCATGGTCTTATTGGCAAGCAAGGCACCCGTGGCCACCGAAGGCATACGTCCGTGCACAGAGTTGAAGCTGAAGGAGCGGGACATGAAGTAGGCTAGCGATTTGGAGGAGCAGCCAATACCACTGATCTTCATGATGCGTTCCGGTTGAACGCCCATCTCATAAAAAGCTTCGAGGAGACGTTCCGCGACAGCATTGTGTCCGCAGCCGGCGCAAAGTGTTGACTTGCTGCCGCGGTAATCCAAAATCTGGAGTCCAATGCTATTTGTTTTGGCTGGTGCTGAACTAACTGGTGTGGTCGACATGATTATTTGTTTGCTCCTTCGTGTGAGGCGATTGCCTTGGTAACTGAGCGTGCGTCGATGGGTAGCCCATTGTAGTGTGTGATGGAATGCAGCTTTGTAGCATAGGCTGGATCGAGATCGATCTTCAGCAGATTTAGAAGCTGACCGTCGCGGTTCTGCTCGACGACATAGACCGTCTCGTGCCGGGCGACAAACTCATCCACCTCCTGCGTAAACGGGTAAGCGCGGACGCGGAGGTAATCGGTTGCAATCTTCGATTCACGCTCCAACTGGTCACGGCTCTCGAGCACTGCGCAGTCGCTGGTGCCATATGCGATGATGCCGATCTTCTGTTTGCCACTGCCGTCCAGGATGGGTTTGGGAACCAGAGTCTTTGCGGTTTCGAACTTGCGAACCAGCCGCTCCATGTTGTCCTGGTACACTTCCGGCCGCTCGGAGTAGAGCGCCTTCTCGTTCTTGCCGGTGCCGCGGGTGAAGTAGGCGGCGGAGGGATGATCCGTGCCGGGGATGGTGCGATATGCAATCCCGTCACCGTCAACGTCCTTGTACCGCGAGAATCCACCGAGTTCCTCGAGTTGTTTGGCGTTGAGGACCTTACCACGGTTGATTGGCTTCTCGGGATAGACGAAAGGCTCCGACATCCAGTTGTTCATACCGAGATCGAGGTCCAGGAGAACGAAGATCGGGGTTTGCAGTTGCTCCGCAAGGTCGAAGGCCTGAATTCCGAACTCAAAGCACTCCTTGACCGATCCCGGAAGCAGAAGGACGTGTTTCGTATCCCCATGGGAGAGTCCTGCGATAGACCTGATATCGCCCTGCGCGGTGCGAGTGGGTAGTCCCGTGGAGGGACCGGTCCGCTGGACATCGAAGATGACGCCAGGGATCTCGGCGAAGTAGCCGAGGCCGGCGAACTCCGCCATAAGGGATATTCCGGGCCCTGAGGTCGCGGTCATTGACCGGGCACCAGCCCATCCAGCACCGAGCACCATGCCAATTGCGGCAAGTTCATCTTCGGCCTGTACGACTGCGAAGCTCGCCTTGCCATCTTTCTCGACACGGTACTGCTTCAGGTACTTGATGAGGTCTTCGACAATACTAGTCGACGGTGTGATGGGGTACCAGCCAACGACAGTGACACCGGCGAACAGTGCACCCATGGCGGCAGCGGCATTGCCATCGATGATGATCTTGCCCTGTGTGGCATTCATTGGCTCGACAACAAGCGGATCCTGCTTGGTCAACGTACTGGCGGCATAGTCGAAACCAAGCTGGACAGCATTCCAGTTCAGATCGGCTACTGCGGTCTTTTTAGAAAATTGCTTGCGGACGATACTCTCTAGGCCCTTGAGGTCGATCGACAGCAGTTGAGCAGCAACACCTACATAGACCATGTTCTTGATCAGCTTGCGAACCTTCATCTCCGCGCCCGTGGCCGCGACCAACCGGTCGAAAGGAACTGGATAATAGGTCAGATCGGAGCGCAGATCGGTGAGATTGAAAGCTTCGTCATAGATGACTGACCCACCGGTCGGCAGCGTACGGATGTCCTCCTCCACGCTCTCAAGATTTATGGCGATCAAGAGATCGATCTCGTTCTTGCGTGCCACCCATCCGTGACGGTTGACACGAATGACGAACCAGGTAGGCATTCCAGCGATATTAGAAGGAAAAAGATTCTTGCCCGATACAGGTACGCCCATGTTGAAGATGCTGCGGAGAAGAATGCTATTGGCGGATTGTGAACCTGAGCCGTTGACAGTTGCAATTTGGATCGAGAAATCGTTCACGATTTTCTTCGAGTGAGCCAAAGAGTCTGCGATTGGCTGGCTCTGAACAGCGAGAGTACTGGTAACCATTTAAAAATCCTTCCATCATCCATTTTATTTTGATAGAGTTCAGCGGAATGTCAGGCGAGATAATTGCTGGCTTACAGCCCCAATATTCCCGCGGTCGCTTGGCGGCCGTCCATCTAATTCACGTCATTAGAATTGTAGTCCACCCGCATGACCGTCTGCCACAGAGGATAGGCGCTAATCGCCTTAATATCGTTACACCGATCAACGCCGGATGCATCCGCAATAAACCAGCGATTGAGACTGCGATGCATCTCTTGGATCGAGCAACGCTCGCGTTCGCCCATCCAAGCGGACCAAGTCCATCTTCTCGGTCGTAAGATATGGGATGCGATGGGTTAAAAGGGCCGAAACGCTTCAGATTGAAATAGTTGGCGCCCACTTCGCTGATCATTCGGCGCCTCTTGTTCCCACAAGCAGGGCATCCCCCACCGGTTCCGGCGGGGTTATATGCCGAGATTCGAAGCGTCCCGCAATAGCGGCCCGGTCAAAGTACACCCGCCACTCACGCTCAACATCGTTTTGGGCTTCGTCTAGAAGTTTTTTGGCGGCATCAGGATCGCTGCGCGCCAACATGGTGTAACGAGCCTCGTGATAGCGGTATTCCTCAAGCGAAATGGACGGCGCTTTGGAGTCGAGTTGAAAGGGATTCTTGCCTTGATCCCGGAGCGCTGGATTGTATCGCATTAACGGCCAGTAGCCCGAAAGCACAGCATTTTTCTGCTGCTCCATGCCCTGGGCGAGATCATACCCATGGGCGATGCAGTGACTGTAGGCAATGATGAGCGCAGGACCGTTGTACGCCTCGGCCTCCTGAAATGCCTTGATGGTCTGCATGTCGCCGCCGCCCATGGCAACGCGTGCGACATACACCGAACCGTAGCTGACGGCCTCCATCGCAAGATCTTTCTTGCTGGTAAGCTTGCCTCCTGCGGCGAACTTGGCGACCGCGCCCCGCGGCGTTGCCTTGGACATCTGACCACCGGTGTTGGAATAGGTCTCGGTATCGAGCACCAGGACCTTGACGTTTTTGCCGGAACCAAGCACATGGTCGAGTCCACCGAAACCAATGTCATAGGCCCAGCCATCACCACCCACGAGCCAGACGCTCTTGCGCACCAGGGAGTCGGCCACCGTTAGCAAAGTGCGGGCCTGCGTTGAGTCCACACCGGTCAATTTGCCCCGGACGAGCAGCACGCGCTCGCGTTGTGCATCGATCCCACCCTCGCTGGATTGGTCGGCGGATAGGATGGCAGTCACGAGATCGTCACCAACCCTTGGCGCAAGTTGCCGTAGCAGTTCCTCTGCGTACTCCTTCTGCTGGTCGAGCGCCAACCGCATGCCCAAACCGAACTCCGCATTGTCTTCAAAGAGAGAGTTCGACCACGTCGGTCCGCGTCCGCTCTTGTTCGCGGTGTAGGGAGTGGTAGGAAGGTTGCCACCATAGATCGAAGAGCAGCCTGTGGCATTCGCAATAAAGAGCCGATCGCCAAAGAGTTGCGTGAGCAGTTTGATGTAAGGTGTTTCGCCGCAGCCTGCGCAGGCGCCAGAGAACTCAAAGAGAGGATCGAGGAGTTGAATGTCCTTAACTTGGGTGTGAGACAGCCGTTTGCGGTCTACCGAAGGCAAGGACTCGAAGAAGCTCCAGTTCTTCGCTTCAGTCTCACGTAGAGGAGCCTGCATCTCCATATTGAGCGCCTTGTGGTTCGGTTCGCTCTTGCTCGTTACGGGGCAGATCTCCACGCAAATATGGCAGCCGGTGCAGTCCTCGGGTGCGACCTGTAGCGTGTAGAGCTCCTCCTCCATGCCACGCCATCTGGGCTTGGCGCTCTTGAATGTCTCTGGCGCGCCGGACAGTAGCGCAGAATCATAGACCTTGGCGCGGATAACCGCATGGGGGCAAACCAGCACGCACTTTCCGCACTGGATGCACAGATCCCTGTCCCAGACGGGAATTATCTGGGCGATATTGCGCTTCTCCCAATGCGCGGTTCCGGTGGGAAACGTTCCTCCGGGCGGCAACGCGCTCACTGGCAGCAAATCCCCACGGCCTGCCGCCATCTCACCCAGAACATCGTGGACGAAGCTGGGCGCCTCCATGGGAAACATGGGAAGAATGTCAAAGGTGGCGCTGACCTGCTCCGGCAGCTTTACTGGATGCAGACGGGCAAGGGCCGCATCGACAGCTGCAAAGTTCTGCATCACCACGTCGCCACGTTTGCCGTAAGTCTTTTTAATGGCCTTCTTGATCTGCTCAATCGCTTCGTCGCGCGGCAACACGCCGCTAATGGCGAAGAAGCAGGTCTGCATGATGGTGTTGATGCGGTTGCCCATCCCCGTTTCACGAGCTACGGAATCGCCATCGATGACGTAGAACTGGAGCTTCTTTGCGAGAATCGTCGCCTGCGTCGTTCGCGGCAGATGCGACCACACCTCGTCCGGTCCGTAGGGCGAGTTCAGTAGAAAGATAGCTCCCGGAGCGGCCGCAGTGAGAATATCCATGCGCTCCAGGAAGGAAAACTGATGGCAAGCCACAAAATTGGCCTTGCTGATGAGGTACGTCGAACGAATGGGCTCTGGGCCAAAGCGCAGATGGGATGTCGTGACCGAACCGGACTTCTTCGAGTCGTAGACGAAGTAGCCCTGGACATAGTTCGACGTCTCCGAACCGATGATTTTGATGGAGTTCTTGTTGGCCCCTACCGTCCCATCTGAGCCCAGGCCGTAGAACATGGCGCGCACAGTGCGCGGATCTTCCGTGGAAAAGTCAGGATCGTAATCCAGGCTGGTGTGGGTCACGTCGTCCTGAATCCCGATGGTGAAATGATTCTTCGGGCGCGACTTTTTCAACTCATCAAAGATCCCCTTGACCATGGCCGGAGTGAACTCTTTGGAAGAAAGTCCATACCGTCCACCCACAACCCGCGGATGTTGTGCAAACCGCGGCGAGTCCCCGAAGAATGACTCACTCAACGCAGCGACGACATCCTGGTAGAGCGGCTCGCCGAGTGCGCCCGGCTCCTTGGTTCGGTCAAGTACCGCAATTGACTTTACGGTGTCCGGAAGTGCTGCAACAAAAGCATCGGCAGCAAAGGGTCGGTAAAGACGGACCTTGAGCAAGCCAAGCTTTTCCCCCTGCGCATTGAGGCTGCTAATCGCTTCTTCTGCCGCCCCCGCGCCCGATCCCATCAGAACAAGGACGCGCTCAGCATCAGCAGCGCCAACATAATCGAACAGATGATAGGCCCGTCCAGTCAGGCTCGCAAATCGGTCCATCGCCGTCTGAACAATCGCTGGGCAAGCCCGATAAAAGGGGTTGCAGGCCTCGCGTGCCTGAAAAAAGACGTCCGGATTCTGGGCCGTGCCACGCAGAATGGGGTAGTCGGAGCTGAGGGCACGCTCGCGATGGGCTAGAACAAACTTCT
Source organism: Granulicella sp. (assembly GCA_003138795.1). Taxonomy (GTDB): domain Bacteria; phylum Acidobacteriota; class Terriglobia; order Terriglobales; family Acidobacteriaceae; genus Granulicella. The sequence continues at coordinate 93,874 of PLHC01000066.1, forward strand.
CCTCGAGCAGAGCTCGAATGGTCTCATCCGAGATCGCGATCGCCTTGTTGATCTCGTGCGACGTGCGGAAGCCGTCGAAAAAATGCATGAAGGGAATGCGCGCCTCAAGCGTGGCGATGTGGGCAATCAGGGCAAGGTCGCCAGCCTCCTGCACCGAGTTGGATGCGAGCATCGCATACCCTGTCGACCTGCAGGCCATGACATCCGAGTGGTCGCCAAATATGGACAGCGCATGCGTGGCAATGGACCTTGCTGTGACATGAATGACGTTGGACGTTAGTTCCCCCGCTATCTTGAACAAATTGGGGATCATCAGCAGCAAGCCTTGCGATGCCGTAAACGTAGTACTGAAGGCACCAGCCTGAAGGGCTCCGTGCATGGCGCCAGCCGCCCCGCCTTCACTCTCCATTTCGGCGATCAGCGGTACAGTACCCCAAATATTCTTCCGCCCCGTCTGCTGCCACTCGTCTGCCCACTCCGCCATCGTGGATGATGGGGTGATAGGGTAGATTGCGATGACTTGCGCAAGCCGGTAAGCCACCGAAGCCACTGCTTCATTACCGTCAAGGATCACCGTTTGTTGATCGTCCATACAGTCACCTGTCAACTGTCTGCCATTTTCAGCCAGTGGGCGATCATCGGTTGTGACGTTCGTCACAAGTCATTTTTTTGCCATCTGGTAATGTTGTACACAGAACTATGACAAACCATCTCTATCTGCCTGTTATCGTGCTGTTGATCGGAGGCGCCGGCTTCGCTATCGGGCCTATAGTGCTGGCGTGGATCTGGGCGAAGAAGTTCTCTCCGCAGAAATCCGGACCAAGCAAGAATGCCATCTATGAGTGCGGGCTGGAATCTACCGGGGACGCCTGGATTAAATTCAAAACGGGCTATTACATCTATGCGATCATCTTTCTGGTCTTCGACGTGGAAGCAGTCTTTCTTCTGCCGTTTGCTGTAGCGTTTGGCGGTTTCACTGCAGCAGAATCCATCGACATGCTGGTTTTTCTACTCTTGCTGGTTGGAGGCCTTGTCTGGGCCTGCCAGAAGAACGTGTTGAGCTGGACCTAACCGTAGCGCGGATAAACTCTTTAGTGCACCGGCGCGATAAACCGATTGAGCGTTGACTTTAGAAGGCTTTGAGTACATGGATGAACAACTAAAGAGCGAGTTGGGACGGCAGGGAGTTGTTGCCACGTCTCTTCAGGAACTCTACAACTGGGGTCGCAAATGTTCTGTGTGGCCGCTGAACTTCGGCCTTGCCTGCTGCGCCATCGAGATGATAGCCGCGACCATGGCGCGCTATGACCTCGCCCGCTTCGGCGCCGAGGTCTTCCGCCCCTCTCCCCGGCAGGCGGATCTAATGATTGTTGCCGGCACGGTGACCAAAAAAATGGCGCCACAAGTCGTGCGGCTCTATAACCAGATGGCGGAGCCGAAATATGTGATCTCCATGGGCGCATGTGCCATCTCCGGTGGCCCATTCAAGCAGGGTTACAATGTGCTCAAAGGAATCGACCGTTACATCCCTGTGGATGTCTACATTCCTGGATGTCCGCCGCGGCCAGAGGCGCTGATCGACGCGTTTCTGCTGTTGCAGAAGATGATCGACGAACAGCGCCTGACCGGACCGAACAGGCCGCGTCATTTGAATGCCGATTTACCAAGTGAATTTATCGTGCCGGAGTTTGGAGCGCACGATCTCGTACCGCCGCAAAATCCCGAAGTATGGAAAGTTCCTCTCGTCAACATTTCAATTGCAGGCAAGAATGAATCTGGAAGAGATTAAGTCCGAAATCGAGGCTAACGTTCCCGGCTGCTCGCTGGAGATCATTCCCAACGGTAGCCCATCTGGTCAGCATTCCCTGCTGGTCGACCCCGATCACGCGTTTGCGGTGGCTGGCTTCCTGCGGGACGCTGCAAATCTGCGGCTCGATTACTGCTCTAACGTCACTGGCGTCGATTGGCCGGCCAAAGAGGTCTCCACAAAGGTCAAGACGAAGAAGGTCGTCGATGGTGTGGAACAAGAGGTCGACGAGGTTCTAAAGACCCAGTCTGGCGGGTATTTGGAAGCGGTATACCACCTTTTCTCCGTCGAGCAACGGCAGGGACCAGTGGTTCTTAGGATGCGAACTGAAGACCGCGCTGACCGTGTTCATCTGCCTTCCCTAACCCCGGTCTGGCGGAGTGCGGATTATCAGGAGCGCGAAATATTTGACCTGTTTGGAATCATCTTCGACGGTCATCCGGATCTGCGTCGACTCCTCATGTGGGAGGGGTTTGAAGACCATCCGATGCGCAGAGATTACGTCGACCCTGACGATTACGAATATGAGCCAACGGCCCACGATGAAGTGCTGAAGCGGGCCAAGGAGCACCTTAGTGCGGAGGGAGGGCTATGAGCGTCTTGACAGAGGCCCCTGTAGATTTGACCCCAAGCCAATCCGATGATCGCACCGACAGCCAACTGCTGGAAGTTTCGATGGGGCCGCAGCATCCCTCCACGCACGGCGTCTTTCGCATGGATGTCGCCTTGGACGGTGAGCGGGTCGTCAAGCTGAAGCCGGTGTTCGGCTACCTGCATCGCAATCACGAAAAGATTGCCGAGACTGAAAGCTATCTCGGTTGTATGCCCTACACCGACCGGCTCGACTACATCTGCTCCATCACCAACAACTGGGCCTACGCTCTTGCCGTCGAAAAGCTGGCGGGCATACAGGTACCGGAACGCGCCGAGTACCTTCGGGTTATTACGGGCGAATTGACCCGGCTGCAGAACCATGCCGGCCTGGTCGGATTCCTGATGCAGGACATGGGTGCAAGCGGAACCCCCCTGATGTACGCCTTCCGCGAGCGCGAGAAAATTCTGGACCTGTTTGAGGCGCTGACCGGGGCCCGCATGATGTGCAATTACATGCGCTTCGGCGGCTGCCGCGTGGACGCGCCCGCCGGCTGGCTGCAGCAGGCACAAAAAGTCATAGACGCGTTCCCGCGGTTTCTCGACGAATTTGAACGGCTCCTCGTGAGCAATGAAATTCTCATGGCGCGCACCCAGGGAGTTGGGGTGGTCTCCAGGGAGCAGGCGGTGAATGCCGGCATCAGCGGGCCAATGGCAAGAGCTTCCGGGGTGAACTATGACCTTCGCAAAGTAGACAAGTATGGCATCTACGATCGCTTCTCTTTCAGGGTTCCCTTGGGTGAGAACGGCGACGTGTATGACCGGTACATGCTTCGTGTGCTGGAGATGCGGGAGTCGGTCGAGATTCTGAAGCAGGCTATGCGCGACGTTCCTTCCGGTCCAATCATGGACCCGAACACGAAGACCCGCGGGTTCCGTCCAAAAGCAGGCGAAGCGTACGGGCGAATCGAAGGACCGAAGGGTGAGCTTGGCTTTTACCTGATCAGCGATGGATCTTCAAATCCCTATCGCTTTCGCGTGCGTCCTCCGAGCCTGATCAACCTGACACTCTTGGAAGACATGTGCCTGGGCCAGAACGTAGCAGACATCGTTATCATTCTGGGCAGCGTAGATATTGTTTTGGGTGAGGTGGATCGTTGAGTTCGAGTACTAGGTATAAAGTTATCGGCTTGGGCGATCGCCTTTCGGCGGCTACGCCGTCATGTTGTGACATCGGGGGGGCGACCTGTGATAGGTGAAGGTATTCTGAAGGGTCTGGCCGAGACTGCGCGCAATTTCTTTGGCAGCTACGTCAACAAGGATCGACTGACAACTGTTCAATTTCCAGAGGAACGCCTTCCACAAATTGAGGCGACACGTGACTTTCCGTTCCTGGTCTATGACGGCACGGACTGGCAACAGGGCCTGCGGTGTGTCTCTTGTCAAATCTGCGAGAAGGAGTGCCCGCCCAAATGCATCTACATCGAAAAGAGCAAGGACAAGAAGCCGGATGCAACGGGGAAACCACAGTCTTATCCAACGACCTTCAATATCGATATCTCCGTCTGTATGAGTTGCCAGATCTGCGTCGAGGTCTGCCCGTTTGATGCCATTAAGATGGACGTAGCATTCGAGCTAAGCACGGATGACCGTTTTGGCGGTCTGCTGTTGAATAGGGAGCAGTTAGCCAAATCCAACGAATATTACAACAAAATTCATCCCACCGAAGCGGCGGCCGTGGATGCGGCATTCGCTGAGGAACGTGCCAAAGCAGAGGCGAAGGCACGGCAAGCTGCGGAGGCCAAAGCTGCCGCAGCCGCGCAAACTCTCACCCCCGGTGCCGGAGAAACGACGAGGGTACAGTGACGATCTCGGTGGCCGATAACAAATTACGGATTCTTGTGGCGGACGGTACGGACTTATGCCTGAAATAATCGATCAGATCTTTGTGTTGTCGAAGCACTGGCTCCTGGGCTATGTGCCCGCTGGACTCCAGCCGGTGTTCTCTGCCCTGCTTTCCGTCGTGCCTGTCCTGATCGCCTTCCCACTGTTATTCGCGATCACCACAGTGCTCGAACGTAAAGGCCTGGGAAGAATGCAGAACCGCTACGGTCCTAACCGTACAGGCCCATTTGGCATTCTGCAGCCCATGGCTGATGGGATCAAATCGCTGACTAAGGAAGATATCATTCCGCGCACCGCGGACCATCTGGTTCATCTTCTGGCGCCGCTGCTGCTCGTAACTGCTTCCTTTCTCGTCTATGCGGTCCTGCCTATCGGCAGAAATATGGTAATCGCCAATCTGAATGCCGGCGTGCTGTTTTTCTTCGCGGTCGGCTCCATGGTGGAGCTTGCCGTCTTCATGGCCGGCTGGTCCAGCCGGAGTAAGTATTCCCTGCTCGGTGCGATGCGCGCCATTGCACAAATGATCAGCTATGAAATGCCCTTGGTTCTGGCATCAGTAGTCGTCATCATGGCAGCCGGATCGTTATCAACCGTGGCCATTGTGAATATGCAGGCGAGTTACACAGGAATCTGGCCACACTGGTACGTATTCACTCCGTGGGGGCTGACCGGATTTGTTATCTTCCTGATTGCCGCGACCGCGGAATCCAATCGTTGCCCGTTCGATCTGCCGGAAGGAGAATCGGAGATCATTGCCGGCTACTACATTGAATACTCGGGCTTCAAGTTTGCCCTATTCTTCCTGGGTGAATACCTTGGCATGTTTGCCACCAGCGCAATGGCGATTACGCTCTTCCTCGGTGGCTGGGCCGCTCCCTTTTCGTTCCTGACATGGATTCCGTCCTACGTTTGGTTCTTCACAAAATTACTTACCTTGATCCTAGTATTCATCTGGATTCGCGGCACTCTTCCTCGCCTTCGAATGGATCAACTGATGAACTTTGCATGGAAATTCATGTTACCCCTGTCACTAATAAATATCTTTGGCGCCGGGGTTTGGCACTATATGCCCGCGGGACTTTTGCGGTGGTTGGTCGTTACCTTGCTAGTAGTTGTTTCCTGCATCTCGTTGAGCCGTGGACTAAGACGCGGCAAGTGGTTCCACGTACGCACATATCGCTTTGCTGCTTAGACCTGTGACGGACGTCACAAGGTTGTCGCGCTCAGTGTGTTCATCTGTATCTAATTACTTTGCATGGTCGGAATAGTTCCAAGATGACAATTTCTTTTTTGCTACTCGCTGCAATTACGATCGCCGGAACCGCTGCCGCGATGAGCCTGAGGAATCTGGTGCACTGCGTCCTCGCGCTGACCCTTGGCTTAGTCGGATTAGCCGCACTGTATCTGCAGCTCGGTGCTCAATTCGTGGGATTCACGCAGATTCTTGTATATGTAGGTGCGGTAGCCATCCTTGCGGTGTTCGCCATCATGATGACCCGGAGTGCTGAGCCGACTGAGCCGCACGGCTCCTCTTCTTTCCAGTTATCAGGCGCTCTTATTGCCGGTATCGTGTTTGCGGTTCTGGCATGGGCCGTTTCCTCTGGAACAAAGGCGCTGCAAGTACAGACCCTGCAACCTGAGGCGTCTGTCAATCAGATCGGTGTTGCGCTGATGCACGGATTTGTTCTGCCGCTCGAAGTGATCGGCCTGCTGCTAACCGCTGCACTCATTGGAGCAGGCGTACTCGCGATGGATGAAACTCGGGGGGCACGATGAGTCCGATGTCAGGCTATCTACTCTTGTCAGCCCTTCTCTTTTCCATCGGATTGGCCGGTGCGTTGACCCGACGCAATGCAATTCTCGTACTTATCGGAATTGAACTGATGCTCAACGCTGCCAACCTGAACTTCATTGCCTTTTGGCGCTATGGTCCCAACCCCGAAGCATTGACCGGCGTAATGTTCGCCATTTTTTCCATCAGCGTTGCCGCCGCAGAGGCTGCGGTCGGCTTGAGTATTATCCTTGCCGTCTACCGTCATTCTAAAACAACAAATTTGGACAAGATGAACTCGATGAAAGGCTAAGCAGCGCATGAAGAATGTACTATTTAGCAAAATCACATATTCCAGATACGCCTCCCTTGTATACAAGGAACAGAGTCCTATCATTTACCTGAAACTATTTCCCGGCATTCAATGAACTGGATCGTACAAAATCTCTGGCTGGTCCCCGCGTTGCCAATCTTGGCTGCGGGAATCAGTGCCCTCGCGAAGCGGAAGAGCCGCGTCCTCGCCGCGTCACTGGCCATCGGCTCTATGGCCATCTCCTTTCTACTGTCCCTATGGGCTTTTGCTCACGTGCTTTGGCTTCGAAATCATGGTGAAGCTAGCCTGCAGATCTTCGATTTCCGCTGGTTTCAATTTGGCAATCAATGGTTATCGCTCGGCTGGGTATTGAATCCCCTGACCGCCGTGATGCTGGTGATGGTTACATTCGTAGGCCTGCTGATCTTTATCTACAGCGTCGGGTATATGGCGCACGACGAGAACTTCACGCGCTTCTTTTGCTTCTTGGCGCTGTTCGCCGGTGCTATGCTCGGTGTTGTTATTGCAAACAGCCTGCTTCTGCTCTTCATGTGCTGGGAGATCGTAGGCCTCACTTCCTATCTGCTGATTGGATTCTGGTACAGCAATCCGAAAGCCGCAGCTGCTGGGAAAAAAGCCTTCATTGTGACCCGCATCGGAGATATTCCATTCTTCCTTGGAATGGTCTGGCTGTATGGGCAATCAGGCACCCTGCTCTTTTACAACGGAGGTGCGGGCTGCCTTGAACCTTCCGCAATCAACTATCTTGTGGCCCAGACCACCACAATAGGGATCTGCGCTGCGACAGGCATTGCACTGCTGATCTTCTGTGGCGCAGTCGGCAAGTCGGGCCAATTTCCCCTGCACGTCTGGCTCCCCGACGCGATGGAGGGCCCGACACCCGTGAGTGCACTGATCCACGCCGCAACGATGGTGGCGGCCGGAGTATTTCTCGTCGCTCGAGTCTATCCGCTCATGAGCGCGCACGCAGGAATCGCTAGCGTCTTGACAACTTCCACTGCGCTGCAGGCAGTGACTTGGGTGGGCTCAATCACGGCCCTCTTTGGTGCCCTGATCGCCGTCGCACAGTACGACATCAAACGAATTCTCGCTTACTCCACCGTCTCACAGCTGGGCTACATGATGATGGGCCTCGGAGTTGGTGGCGTCTCCGTCGGAATGTTCCATCTCATCACCCACGCCTTCTTCAAGTCGCTATTGTTCCTCGGCGCAGGCTCCGTCATTCACGGCTGCTCAGGTGAGCAGGACATTCGACGCATGGGTGGCCTCGGAAGGCTCATGCCTGTCACTTTCGCTACGTATGCCGTGGGCATGCTGGCACTGTGCGGATTCCCATTGCTCTTCTCCGGGTTTTGGAGTAAGGACGAAATTCTTCACGCAGCGCACACGTGGAACATCTCGCAGGCGCCGTTTTATATGGGCGCATTCGCAGCCTTACTGACCGCGTTCTATATGTCCCGCCAGGTTTTTTACGTCTTTGGCGGAAAGTCGCGCTTGGCTGAAGAAACCGCTGATCTATCTCATTCCCTTGCTTCTCCGGACACGACAAACCACCATGGCTCAAGCGCTCCGCATGAGAGTCCCGCAGTGATGACAATACCGCTCATGATTCTTTCGGTGTTTGCCCTCTTGCTAGGATTCCTTGGGACTCCAGCGTGGCCTTGGTTCCAATCTTTCCTGGAAGATACACAGGCACCCCTAGACTTCTCAGCATTCTCCACTGGTGGCATGCTCCCGGTCATGCTGTCATCATCAGTCATCGTTCTACTTGGCCTTACCATCGGATGGTGGTTCTACGGCCGCAAACCAATCGAAAGTGTTGACGCTCCTGATAACGTCGGCAGGCTTTCACCTTCCATCTTCTCTGCACTGGGCAATGCGCTCTATTTCGACGCAATATACGGCGCGACGTTCGTAAAGCTGAATACTCAACTGTCAAAGATCTCCGATTGGCTCGACCGTTGGGTCTGGAATGGCGCGGTTCAGACGGTGACTCAAATCGTGTTTGGATTCGCATACCTAGACAACTTCCTTGACACACACGTTGTCAATTCTGGCTTTGATGGGGGCTGCCAGGGCGTATCGCGTAGCGGCCAGATATTGTCCTTGCTTCAGGCCGGCCGAATACAGAGATATCTGAAGATCGTTGCCGGCGCACTCATCGTGTTCACGATACTACTGCTCTGGAAGGCCAAGATATGATCACTTTTCCGTGGATCACAACCTTGACCATGGTGCCAGTTGTCGGTGCAATTGTTTTGCTTGCGCTTGGTGGTCGCAACAAAGTTCTTGTGCGCTGGATCGCGCTAGCGTTTAGCCTCGTAGCGCTCATCCTGACCCTGGTTCTCTGGCACAAGTTCAATACTGTAGCCGACGGCTTTCAATTTCAGGAACTCCACACCTGGATTCCATCGCTCAATGCTGAATATCGAGTCGGAATCGATGGCCTCGGGCTTCTGATGTTGTTACTCACCTCTATCGTTGTACCGATTGGTATGCTCGCATCATGGCAGATTCAGCAGCGGGTACCCCTCTATTTCTCACTCGTCCTCCTGCTACAGTCTTGCCTCTTTGGCACTTTTACGGCCTTGAACTTTTTCCACTGGTTCATCTTTTGGGAACTTAGCCTGATCCCAGCATTCTTCCTTATCAAGTTATGGGGTGGATCGAAGAGCGCCAAGGCTGCAATGCAGTTCCTGATATACACAATGGTCGGAAGCATCGCTATGCTGATGTCATTTCTGGCTATATATTTGGCAACGAAAACATTTGATTTCACTGAACTGGCGCACTTGGCACAGAGCGGACAACTGATGCCAGCCGTGGTTGGCAAACTCGGCTGGCACCTATTCACGCCGGAACACACTGCTATGGTGATATTTCTGGGTGCTTTCCTTGGTTTCGCCGTCAAAGTACCGCTGATTCCCTTTCACACTTGGCTACCTTCGGCCTACTCTGAAGCGCCAACTGGCACAACGATCCTTTTGACTGGCGCAATGTCAAAGATGGGGCTTTACGGTTTCCTCCGCATTCTTCTTCCCCTGTTCGGCGTTCAGATGCAACAGGTTCTGACGCCGCTTCTTTGGCTCGCGGTAGCAACCGTTATCTTGTCGGCATATGCAGCGCTTGCCCAAACTGATCTCAAGCGCATCTTTGCCTATTCCTCGATCAATCATCTTGGCTACTGCATGCTTGGAATCTTCGCGGTCGTCAAATTCACCGGTGGGGACACAGCGCTTACCGCCCAGAAGTTTGCCGCGATGAACGGCGTCTTTCTCCAGATGTTCAACCACGGACTGACCGCCGCAACCATGTTCTGGTTCGTCGCAATGCTGGAAAAGCGGACCGGCGGTCTACGCGGGCTCAACGACTTTGGTGGCTTGCGCAAAGTTGTGCCCGTCTTCACCGGCCTTATGGGGATCGTTCTCTTTTCTTCGCTGGGCCTGCCGGGGTTGAACGGGTTTATCGGTGAGTTCCTGATCTTCAAGGGCGCGTTACCTCTCGTCACGTGGGCCACTGCCCTGTCGGCAATTGGACTACTCATTACGGCAATCTTTATTCTCGGAATTCTGCAGCGTGTCTTTTATGGTCCGCTCGGAGAGAAGTGGGTTCACCTTCCCGATCTAACGATAGGCGAGCGTCTGACGCTCGTACCTGCAATTGGACTTATGTTTGCTCTGGGCCTATATCCCCAACTTATTCTCGGCGTCGTCAACCATACCGCCATACAGATGGCGCTAAATCTGCGGAATTTTTGATTATGCTTGCATGGACGATCTACATATCCTTTCTTGGGGCTCTGGCACTCTTCTTCTTGCCAAGTCGTAGGGCGGCTTGGGCACGCATCGTTGCGCTTCTGACAACTCTCGTCACCTTTGCCATCACGCTGACCGCCTTTATCCAGCACCGGACTGGTGAGATGCTGACAGTTGTCAACGTGCCCTGGATCCCATCACTAGGCATCTCGTTCAACCTCAAGGCAGATGGCATCAGTCTGACCCTGCTCTTGCTCACTGGAATCATCGGAGTTTGCGGGGTTCTTTTTTCCTGGAACATCGAGCAGCGGATAAAAGAATTCTTTGGATTCTATCTAGTGCTGATCGGCGCAGTGTACGGTGTATTTCTCAGCTATGATCTCTTTCTGCTCTTTGTCTTTTACGAAATCGTAGTGATACCAAAATATTTCCTGATCGCCATATGGGGATCGACCCGCCGGGAATACGCCGCAATGAAGCTCGTGCTCTACTCGTTCATCGGTAGCGCAATGGTGCTTGTTGGCCTGCTCGCGGCCTACGTCCTTGCCGGCTCAAAGAGTATGGCTCTCGGATATCTTGCCGGGTATGCCTATCCACTTCACTTTCAGATGTGGGCCTTCCCACTTGTCTTCGTTGGCTTTGGAATCCTGGCGGGCCTGTGGCCTTTCCATACATGGGCTCCGACGGGTCACGTAGCTGCACCTACCGCTGCTTCCATGCTGCTGGCTGGCGTCGTCATGAAGTTGGGAGCCTATGGATGTCTTCGCGTCGCGATGACGCTCTTCCCTCTTGGCATGAGTCCATGGGGCTTTCACGTCGTCGGCCTTGGTTCCTGGCGTGATGTCTTTGCGGTGCTCGCCGTCATCGGGATACTCTACGGTGCCCTGGTTGCACTGGTGCAGAAAGATTTCAAATTTGTCATTGGCTATTCGAGTATCAGCCACATGGGGTTCATCCTCCTGGGCTTGATGACCTTGAATCAAATTGGAATTTCTGGCGCAGTAGTTCAAATGGTGTCGCATGGCATTCTCGCCGGATTGCTTTTCGCTGTGGTCGGCCGCATGGTGTACTCCCGCACACACACTCGTGACCTGCCGGCGCTGGGACCGATGCATCTCAACAAGGTCATCCCATTTGCGGCTGTGACGTTTGTCATTGCTGGAATGGCAAGCATGGGTCTGCCAGGGTTCAGTGGATTCGTCGCGGAGTTGATGATCGTGGTCGGTGTCTGGCGTTCCTATCCGTCGCTTATTGTCTTTGTAGGAATAGGGCTTGTGGCCGGTGTCGCCTATATATGGCGTGCCATGCAACAGGCATTCTTTGCGGGAGCGGATACTGAGTCTACCGAACCACTTCCACCGCTTCCACCTATTTCATTTCCAGAACGCATTGGTGCGGCGATCCTAATCTGCGCGAGTGTGGTCGTCGGAACCTTCCCTCAACTATTTCTGAATGTGATTCATCCAGCGTTAGAATCTCCCCTCTTTCAGGGCTTACGTAAGGGGGGATGGTAATGAACGTGACCAACTACGGACAATTGTTAGGGCTTGCTTGGCCGGAAATCATTGTTACCGTCACGGCGCTCCTCGTCGTGGCTGCCGATCTGACATTCTTCCGCAAATCCAGGATTCGCATCCGCTTTGCGGCCGCAGCGGCAATCGGATCCATTGGCTGCGCAGTTGCCATTCTCAAGCTGCTGCTCGCGTCGACTCAGGCCACCGTTCTAGATGGCGTACTCGTCGCGAATCCACTCACGCATCTGGTTCAAATTGCGCTGCTGACTCTGACCATCGTCACGCTGCTTCTCTCAGTGGATTCGACCTTCACCGAGCATGTCAGCGAGTTTGTCCTGCTTCTCCTGTTAGCGACCGTCGGCATGATGTTCCTCGTTGGCTCGCAGGATCTGCTGGTCATCTTCATCTCCCTGGAACTTTTGAGCCTGTCGCTCTACATCCTTGCGGGCTTTGACAAGCGCAGTCCTCGATCGTCAGAGGCCGCCCTGAAATATTTTCTCTTCGGCGGAATGTCGGCAGCTTTCATGCTGTTTGGATTCAGCTTGCTTTACGGCTTCTCAAATTCCACCAGTCTTACGCACATAGCCAGCGCAATTCATGGCCAGCCGCTTAGCCCACTTCTGATCATCGCCATTGTGATGACTGTAATTGGCTTTGGCTTCAAGGTGGCAGCAGCACCCTTCCACTTCTGGGCCCCGGACGTATACCAGGGCGCACCACTTCCCAGTGCCGCATTCATCGCATCAGGATCAAAGGTCGCCAGCTTCTTCATCTTCTTTCAGGTGCTCGTGCTGGGCTTTGCAGGGGCGGAAGGCAGTGCCACCCTATTCCATTTTCAGAGCGGCTGGGTACCTGTTCTCGTCGTGGTCGCTGTCGTCTCCATGCTGCTGGGCAATCTTGTCGCCATCGTTCAGAGCAGCCTGAGACGGCTGCTCGCATACTCGGCGGTAGCCCATGCAGGGTATATGCTCCTTGCCTACGTCACGCATACGCAGCAGAGCCTTGCCGCCCTTCTGTATTACGTGGCGACATATTCCCTGGCGACTCTCGGAGTTCTTGGCGTTCTAGCCGTAACAGAGAAGCAACTTGGTAACGACAAGATATCTGATCTCGCCGGCCTTAGCAGACGAGCTCCCTTTATCTCCTTTTGCCTCGCCATCTTCCTTCTCTCTCTCGCGGGCATCCCGCCCCTCTCTGGGTTCTTCGCAAAATTCCTTCTGTTCACCGCTGTCCTTGCTGCGAGCCCTGGTTCAAAGCTCTTGCTATGGCTCGTGATCGTCGCCATAGCCATGAGTGCCGTATCACTCTTCTACTACCTCCGGGTGCTCAAGAGCGTTTACGTCGCGGATCCAGCTGCCGAGATTAGCGAGATTCGATCACCTATTCTCGTGCAAGTCGTTGTTGGGCTACTTGCCGGCGGCGTAGTACTCCTCGGTTGCGCGCCCGACCTGCTATTAGCCCAGATTCTGAAAGTTATCCACGCCTCTGGTCTCTGATTCTGTAAACACATGGCCGGAGAGCGGCACTTGTCGGTCACGCGTCGCGGCTTCACGGGGCTGAGCGCAGTGGTGCAGACGGCGCTGGAACAAGCGCCGCTCTCCGGCCATGTGTTTGCGTTTCGCGGTCGTCGCGGCGACCTGATCAAGCTGCTCTGGTTCGATGGAGACGGCCTTTGCCTGTTCTCGAAGAAGCTCGAACGCGGGCGATTTGTGTGGCCACAGGCCGAGAGTGGCAAGGTCTGCTTGACCCGTGCACAGCTCTCGATGCTGCTCGAAGGGATCGATTGGCGGAGGCCGGAGAGGACCTGGCAACCGGCGATGACCGTCTAAGTCTCCAGGTGTGATTGATCCAGTGTTCACGCGGCTTTTATGCATAACTTAGCCCCGTATCCATGGCATACTACGGGCATGCGTGAGAAGCCTTTCCTGCTGCCGGATCTGGATGCTCTCGATCCCGCAGCCTTGAAGGCGATGATCTGTTTGCAGCACGCGGAGCTGGTCTCCCACAAGAGCCAGATCGAGCATCTGGAACTGCTGATCGCCAAGCTGCGGCGTATGCAGTTCGGGCGGAGCTCGGAGAAGGTCGAGCGGCAGATTGAACAGCTCGAGCTCCAGCTCGAAGAGCTTGAAGCCACCCGTGCCGAGATTCCACCGGAACCACCGGCAGAGCCTTCTGTCGCGGACCGTTCTCCCGCTCCCAGGAAGCGGCGGTCGCTGCCCGACCATCTGCCTCGTGAAGTGCATACCCATCTCCCCAGTGAAGAGAGCTGTTCCGAGTGCGGCGGCACGCTGAAGAAGCTCGGCGAAGATATCTCCGAGATGCTCGAGTACCTTCCGGCCAGCTTCAAGCCGGGGTCCCCGCGGACAGCCTGCAGGGATCTGCGGGTACATGGGCGAAGATTTGTCCTATCTGTTGAGCTGAAATGTCCTACCTCCATGCATTAGCTCCCAGGCGACGCGCCCGTTACCGAACATCCTGGCCCTTGCCCGGGACAGCCAGCGAGATCAGCGGCCGACTCTTCACCCGAACAGCATCTTTGAGAACCTTGAAGACCCGCTCGTTCAACGGCGAAGATCGTGCAAAGTCCTCGTACGCATGTTCGAGATGAGCCCGGAAGTGAGCGCGGGCCGTCTCTTCCTCCGGCGCGGCAGGCGAATCCCTCAGATACTCGCCCATGCGCCTCAGAATGTGGAGCCGCGCAACATTCAGCACAGCCGGGTCATACGGAACATCGAGAAGATCAAAGAACTCTTCTGCGGAAGAAAGGTTTGAAAGCTGTTCCAGCACGCTCATACTCTCATCTCCATTGGCGATTCCTTGCGTTAGGCTGCACCGCTCACTTGCGCGTAGAACTCGAGCAACTCCTCCGTGCTCACGGCACGCTTGGCCTGCATGGAGCGCTCCTGAATATGCACCAGCACCAGCCTTGTCTGGTGCTTATCCGCAGCCAGTCCCAACTCCTGCAGCGCGCCCGCAACCGACGCCATCCCCGAGTGCTTACCCAGCACAATCCGCCGATGACGCCCAAACATACTTGGCGACAAGGCCTCATAGGTCAATGGATCCTTCATCAACCCATCGACGTGAATGCCGGACTCGTGCGTGAATGCGTTCGCGCCCACGATGGCCTTTCCGGGAGGAATGGGATGGCGGGAGGCGGAGGCGACGATCTCGGCGAGCGGCAGAAGTTGCGAGAGATCGACGCTGCTGGTGGTGCCGGGAAGGAGCCTCAATCCGGCGGCGACCTCTTCGAGCGCGGCGTTGCCGGCGCGTTCGCCCAGGCCGAGAACGCAGACGCTGGCATGGGCGGCACCGCCGCGAAGCGCCGCAAGCGTGTTGGCGGTGGCCATTCCCAGATCGTCGTGGCCGTGAAATTCGAGTTCGAGGTCGAAGTGCGATCGCAGCTGGCGGAAGGTGTCGTAGACGGAGAATGGGTCCATGCTGCCGAGCGTGTCGGCGAAGCGGTAGCGATGCGCACCGGCTTTGGCCGCGGTCTCGGCGGCCGTGAGCACGAAGTCGAAGTCGGCGCGGCTGGAGTCCTCGCCTCCCAGTGCGACGCGCAGGCCGCAATCCACCGCGTAGGAGATGACCTCGCGGATCCGCCGGAGGACCTCTGGGCGGTCGGCCTTCAACTTGGCCGACATCTGGATGTCGGAGAGCGGAATGGAGAGGTTCACGCGCTGGAGCCCGGTCCGGATCGCGGCATCGACATCGGCCCGGGTCATGCGGCACCAGGCGATGGGCTCGGAGGTGCGCAGGACGCGGCCAATCTCGGCCAGCCCCTCGACCTCGGCGACGCCCATGGCCGGAGTTCCCGCCTCGATCTCCTCGACCCCGGCGCGCTCCAGGGCCAGCGCGATGGCCAGCTTCTCGTCCAGCGTGAAGGAGACGCCCGGCGCCTGTTCGCCATCTCTCAGGGTGGAATCATTGATCACGATTTTTCTAAGCGTAGTCACAGGCAGCCTCCAGAGGAACCATAGTGAGTCGAAGGTCTTTCACCAATTGCGGCAGAACCTCCAGCACGCAATGGACATCGTCTTCAGAATTCTCACGCGAAAAGGAAAAGCGCACCGCACCGCGCAGATATGCGAAGGGCACCTTCATAGCGCGCAATACGTGCGACGGCTCCATGGACCCGGAGCTGCAGGCCGACCCCGTGGAGGCGGCGATCGAAGCCCGGTTGAGCAGCATCAGAATGGAATCGGACTCAACATCTTCAAAGGCTATGTTCAGCGTGTTCGGCAAGCGATTGTCCCTGCTGCCAATAACGATTGCTCCCGGGATGTTGCGCAGAATTCCCTGCTCCAGCCGGTCGCGCAACGCGGCAATCCGCGGCGTCTCGTACGGCAGTATTTGCGCCGCCAATTCTGCGGCTACGCCAAAGCCCACGATTGCGGCTGAGTTTTCCGTGCCGGCTCGTCGCCTGCGCTCCTGATGTCCGCCGTGAATCAGCGGCGCAACCCGGACGCCGTTGCGTATATAGAGAGCGCCCACACCTTTGGGCCCGTGCATCTTGTGCGCGGAGATCGAGAGCATGTCGATCTGGGTAGATTGCACCTGCAGGTCGAGTTTGCCAGCTGCCTGAACAGCATCG
This sequence comes from Granulicella sp., assembly GCA_003138795.1. GTDB lineage: Bacteria > Acidobacteriota > Terriglobia > Terriglobales > Acidobacteriaceae > Granulicella. The sequence continues at coordinate 110,145 of PLHC01000066.1, forward strand.
CAGTGGAAGATGGCTCCGTCCGCGTGTGCCATGGCCGCCAATCTCTCGACAGGAAACAGCGTGCCGGTCTCATTGTTGGCCCACTGTATTGAAACCAGCGCGGTGCTGGGACTCAGGACGCGCCGGTATGCATCCAGATCGAGCAGACCATCGCGATCAACTGGAATTCGATGGACTCTTGCTCGTCCAGTTCGCTCCAGATGGTCACACACGGAAAGGATTGCAGGATGTTCGACCGTGGAGGTAATAACCTCATCTCGACCCTGCTGGGTTTCGAGTGCCGAGAAGATTGCGGCGTTATTGGATTCGCTGCCACCGGATGTGAAAACGATCTCCTTGTCGAAGGCGGCTCCAATCAACGTTTGAACCTGGCGGCGTGCAACCTTTACCGCCTCGGCCACTGCTGTGCCCAGGGAATGCTCTGAAGATGGGTTGGCGAAGTGCTCGCGGAAGAATGGCAGCATTGCTTCCAGAACGCGAGAATCCACGCGGGTGGTTGCGTTGTTATCCAGATAGACCCATGGACGGGCTGAACGCATCTCTGTCATTGTTTGTCTCCTCCGGCGTTTCCCATCAGCAGAAGGACTTTCCACAGCCGCACGTGGACTTTGCGTTGGGATTGTCGAAGGAGAAGCCGGAACCCTCCAGACCATCGACAAAATCAATCGTGGTACCGGCGAGCAGAACAACACTGTCTGGGTCAATGAAGATGTTGAGTCCGCGCTTCTCGCAGGAGAAATCTCCGGGTTCGGCGCATTCCACCAACCCCATCTGATATTGATATCCGGAGCAACCACCGGCTTGGGCCGAAAGCCGAAGACCCACAACAGGCGTAGACGTGGTTTCAATCACAGATCGTAAGGCGTCAACCGCAGTTTCAGTCAATTCAATCATCTGCCCCTCCCAAGTTCGGTTTAGCGAATAGGAGTGCAAGTTTCGCGCCAAATAGAATTCACTGAAAATACAGGGGTTACCCGCGCCGCAGCGGAGAATTGTGGGACATTGTCGTATTCCCGACCTGTTAGCTTTGCTTCATCCTGCAACAATCGAATCGACAGGGACCAATCCGGACGCCTCCAGATGCAGACGAACTTGAGCCAGCAGGCTCTCGCCGGATTCGTCGCCGAAGCAGACCTCGAAGTCGCTGCACTCCGAGCAGCATGGCGCGACACACATGCGGGAGTTTTCATCCCGGCAGATGATGCGATAGAAGAACTTCTTCCACTTCATGTCCCCCTGGTTGCGCAGCGCCAGCGGAGCGAAGTGGCGCAGCATCAGCGCGGACAACTCGCCGCGGTTGACCAGACCGAGGTCCTGCCAGAGATGATTTGGCCGCGTTGCTCTGCGGGCAATCAGGACCGCAAAGACGGAGCTGATCGGAGCCGCAGTGGTGCGGGAGCGGAGCAGCAGCCTGCGCAGGGACTGCTCGTCGTCCGCGATCGTGAACTCGCGATCCAGACCGAAGGATTCGAGCATGTTGGCAGCGCCGGGAAAGTAGGTTGCGATGATGCCCCGAAGCTCTTTGCCCGAGATACCCAGACCCTCCGCGAGAGAACCGCCGGAATCGAACTCCGCCGCAGTGATGGCAAAGATCGACGCCAGCACGTGCGCATCGAAGGAATCCCATGCGGAGGACACCTGCGATTGGCTCAGGCGCGTGTACAGTGCGATTGGTGTCATGGCGCGTCTCCTACGCTGCCCCGTGGGTCTGGCAGTTCTTCGGGCAGACCCGCGAACATGCCGCGCAGCCGATACACGCGCCGGTGTCCGCGACGGTCATGATCTTGCGCTCAACCTCTTCATCCTCATCCAGAGAGACGATTTCGCCGTCCTCGGTGAGGCCCTGCAAGATCATCACCGACCGTCCGCAGACCTTGAAACAGCGGCCACAGCCGATGCAGACCTTCGGATCGATGTCGAGGAGATACGATGGCTCCCAGACTCGACCATCGCGCGATACTGCCTGCGTTGCTGTTTCCATCGCTTCCATTTACGCTCCCTCAGCCTGCAAAGAATGGTTTGTTCGGTTGTACCTTCCTCCCTCAATAGCGGGCGACTTCCGGATACTTTTCGATCCATTCCACGCCAGCCGCTGCCAGTTTTTCGCCTTCGGCCTCCAGCTTTTCCAGGCTGTCAAAGCCAAAGCGGTGGACGTCGCGCAGGTTCTTGTTGAGGACGATCAGCCGCCCTGCGGTCAGCACTAGGCGTCCGAAACCCTCGTGGTGCAGCCGGAAGAGGGGCGAGACCATAACGCCGGTGGCGCGCTCAATGGTGAGGCCGACAGCGTTGTAGAACAGCTCCATGCGCCACAGGGTCTCTGGATCGGGGTCGCTCATGATCGGAATCTCACGGCGCTTCTCCTTCGTCAGGATGTAGGGTTCGAGCAGATCGAGATCGCTCTTCTTGTCCCACGATCCATGCAGGTCCTGCGCGCGCCACTGCTTGATCAGTTCCTTAAGAAAGCCCTGCACGGCGGGTGCAGCGGTTTGATCTGTCGTCTCAACCATGGACCACCTCGTCTTCGAAATCCAGCGTGCGTTCTGTGTTCTTGTTGAGCGTCTTACGCAGCCACGGTGGTGGATTTCCGCTGAGCACCTTCTGGAGCCGCAGCAGAATTCCATCGATTGCTTCCGGCTCCGCAACCTTGATGGGGTGAATTTTTTTGGCCACGACCCGCGCCGCTCCCGAGCCGCCAATTGCGGCGACATAGAGAATCGCGCAGTCCTCAATGGCTGCCAGCTTGGGACCAAGCTTGTCTTCGTTGCCATCCTCCTCCAGATTCCCATTGAACTCGAAGGTTGTAACGAAGTGAATATCATCGGGCGTGACATCGTAGACCGCGATATTCTTCGCCCATCCGAAGTGAGCATCCACGTTTTTCAAATCCTGTGTTGCAAATGCTATTTTCATCTTCCTCCCGAACAACTCGTGTGATGACTATGGAACCTTGAGGGAAACCAGCGGGTTGGCTTCCTGCGCCGGCGGCAGCCAGGTCTCAGGCGTGGGTTCATGACCGTGCGCCAGAAAGAGATTTCCGACGCTGAAGATCAGATCGCGGGTGCCGCGATATCCCACCGTCACCTGATGGTTCGCGCCGAGGCGATCGAATACTGGAATCCCGATGCGGAAGAATGGAATTCCGAGCCGCTCGGCAGCCTGGCGTCCGTGCGAGTGGGTCACGATGAGGTCCGCCCCCGCCGCCCGCAGTTCAAGGTCTTCCAGATCGCCGATAAGGACTTCTTCCGTGGGCAGGTGCTCGAGAACCGGCGAGGTGGTGGTGGTCACCGCCGCCTGGATCTCACAACCCATCTCGTGCAGCCAGTGCGTGAGGGTCGCCAGCAGGTCGGGCTCGGCGGCAACGACGGCCTTCTTTCCGCCAAAATAGAAGTGCCCGTCGAGCATTGCATCCACTAACTGGCTGCGCAGACGGCGATACTTCCGCGGCACGGGAACACCGCTGATCTGCGACAGAAAACTCATCAGCTCATCGTTTGCGGCCAGGCCCGTGAGCCGGTCAAAGAGCTTGTAGGGAACGCCGGTGCGATGCTCCAGCGTGATGGCCGCTCCGCGCATCTGCTCGCCGATGGCCACGGTCCAGCAGGCCGAGCCCATTCTGCGGATATGCTCCAGGCTGATTCCGCCGAGGGTGGTGGGCGTGAACTCTGCCGGAATGTGGCCGTCGAGCGAGCCGGAGAGGTCGGGCAGGAAGAACGGATCCAGGCTGAAGGCCTCGAAGAGATCGCGCAGCTCGTCGAGATCGCCCGGCGTGAGATGGCAACCAGGAAGAACATTGACGCGGCGTGAAAATCTTGTCTCGATCAACGGGACCTCGACCAGCTCTTCCACCATCCGGGTGACGGCAGCGGACCAGCCATCCTGAAATGCTCCGCGAAAATCCGGCGTGGATACATCAACCAGAGCGATGTGGCCGAGCTCGGGGTGGCTGGCGCGGACCAGCTTGAGAAATCCTTTCAGGTCATCGCCCTTGACCTCGGAGACACCGGTTGTGCAGATGCCGATCACCGCTGGGTTGGAGCGATTGGCGATGTTGACGATGGCCTGTTCCACGTTGTCGAAGCCGCCCAGAACGGTGGCAACCTCGCTCATGGCCGTGGTCTGCATGGGAATGGCCTCGCGGAAGTGGCGCACGAACAAGACCAGCCCGAAGGACGTGCAGCCCTGCGCGCCGTGCAGCAGCGGCATCGAACCCTCGATCCCCATGAAGGCTAGTGCCGCACCGATGGGCTGGCTCATCTTGAGCGGATTCACCGTGCAGCGCTTTTGACTGACAATCACCTTGGCCATTTGGCTGTCCCTATGCAATATGGATGGCAAGCTCATCATCCATGGCGGCGTGCTCCCACGGAGCGGGTTTACGAATCTGTTCCCAGATGGGATTGCAGAGCGCCTTCTCAATCTCGCGTACCAGCGTCACCATGCCCTCGTATCCGGCGTAGGCCTGATGCCGTTCCTGGTTGATGTCGAGCCACGGCATCCTGGCTTTGAGCGCAACGAACTGGCTGCGGCCGCCGGAGAGCATGATATCGGTCTGGGCCTCTTTCAGCATCCTGTACATCTCGCGCGGCTTCAGATCGTCGAACATGTGCGGATCTTCCTTCATCAGCTCCTTGATCCGCTCCTTGTCTCCCGGAGTGGACTTTTTCACGCTGGTCCCGGTGATGACCAGACCCGCCTCCTGCAGGGCCGCCACCACGGACCAGGACTTGACGCCGCCGGTGAAGAGCAGAACGCTTTTGCCCAGAAGCGCTGGCCGGTAGGGAGCAATGCGTTGCCAGGCTCGGCTCTCTTCGCGCGCGATGACAACCTCGGTGCGGGCTAGAAGCTCCGCCGGCGCTCCGCGGTCAACCAGTAGTTGGGCAATATTGCGGAGGGCATCGCTCATGTCGCCGATGCCGTAGAACGATCCCTCGAAGTACGGAATGCCGTAGCGCTCTTCCATCTTGCGCGCCACGTTGATCATCGCCTTGGAGCAGACCATCATCGCGGCGCGGGCACGGTGCGAGCGCGCCACCTCGTGGTACTTCGCGTCGCCGGAGATGCAGGCGAGGATGCGAATTCCAAGTTCGTCGAGCAGCGGCTTGACCTGCCACAGCTCGCCCGAGAGGTTGTACTCGCCGATGATGTTGATGTCGTAGGGAGTTGTCTCTTCCGGCTCCTCGGTCCCGATGACATGATCGAGCAGCACCTCGCCGGCGAGCTTGTTGCCGAGGTTCTTGGAGCCAACAAACCCGGGGACATTCACCGGAATGACCGGCTTGCCAAGCTTGGCTGCGGCGGCCTTGCAGACGGCTTCGAGGTCGTCGCCGATCATCGCCGAGACACAGGTCTGGTAGACGAAGACCGCCGCTGGGTTGTACTTCCCGGCGATCTCCTGGATGGCCTTGTAGAGATGCTTCTCTCCGCCGAAGACAATGTCCTGCTCGGTCATGTCCGTGCTGAAGCTGGTGCGGTAGAGCTGCGAGCCGGAGGACTTCGACCCGCGCCCGTCCCAGGAGTTTCCTTCGCAGGCGATGGGCCCGTGGATGAGATGCGCCACATCGGTGATGGGCTGGAGCGCGATCTTGGCGCCGTCGAAGGCGCAGCCGCCCGCTGCCGCACCGGGAGCGAGCAACTGGTTGCAGCCCTTCTTGCGCTCGCGGGTGGGCTTCGCCTGGTTCGTGGCGCAGCCAGGCTCGTCAAAGACCTGCTGCACCTTCGCGTGGAGATCACTCATCGGCCCCTCCGTCTCACTCCGGGGTAACGTGCTTTAGCGGATGATGTCGAAGCTGTAGTCGTTCTTCGACACGTCGTTGGTGGTCGCATCCATGTGATCGAAGATCTTGTCCAGAATCGTCACCAGGACGTTGAGCCCGCCCTGATAGCCCCAGACCGGATAACGATGGTGGTGGTGACGATCAAAGATCGGAAAGCCAATGCGGATCAACGGCGTTTTTGTGTCGCGCTCCAAAAACTTCCCATAGGTGTTTCCAATCAGGAAGTCGACCGGCTCAGTGAAGAGCAGTGAGCGCATGTGCCATAGATCTTTCCCGGCGTACACATGGCAGTTCTTGCCGAAAGGCGAGCTCGCCAGTAGAGCCTCCACCTTTTGCGTCCACTCCTTGCCACCGTTGGTGGAGAGGATGTGCGTTGGCTCCGCGCCGAGCTCCAGCAGGAAGCCCGCCAGGCCGAGCGTCAGGTCCGGGTCTCCGTAGAGAGCGAACTTCTTGCCGTGGATGTGGGCGTTGGAATCGGCAATTGCATCAACAAGTCGTCCACGTTCTTTTGCGATGGAAGCAGGAATCGCTTTGCCGGTTAGGCGCGAGACCTCCATCAGAAAGCGGTCCGTGCCCTCCACCCCGATCGGATGATTGAAGGCGATGACCTCCTGCCCGCGGGCCTCGATCAGGTCCAGCGTCTTCTCGGTGCAGAACTCCTGCATGGAGATGGTTGCCTGCGCGTGCACCGCATTTGCTGCGTCTTCCAGCCTGGTGCCGCCGTCGTACATCCGGAATTCGCCATCGCTGGGCGTGTCCCAGACGTCGCTGTTGTCGCCCAGGATGGTGTACTCGACGCCCATGAGGTCAAAGAGCCGCTTGATCTCGCGCATGTTGCCGACCGTATAGCCGTCAAAGCCGCCGATAAAGTTCAGCTTGCCGTTGGGCTCGCGCTCCAGTCTGGGCGCCGTTCCGGCCTTGCCATTCCAGAAGTGCTCGATGATTCCCTTAAGCGCGTTGTCGTAGCCGGTCACATGGCTGCCGACGAAGGCCGGAGTGTGGGCAAAGGGAACATCAAAGTCCTGGGGGACCGATCCCTTCTCCTTGGCGTTCTTGATGTACGCATTGAGATCGTCGCCGATGACCTCGGCCATGCAGGTCGTCGACACGGCAATCATCTTCGGCTTATAGAGACTGAATGCGTTGGCCATTCCGTCAATGAGGTTGTTGAGGCCGCCGAAGACCGCTGCGTCCTCGGTCATCGAAGAAGATACGGCCGAGGTGGGCTCCTTGAAATGACGCGAGAAGTGGCTGCGGTAATAGGCAACGCATCCCTGCGATCCGTGAACGAATGGGAGTGTCCCCTCAAATCCCAATGCTGCAAAGACGGCACCGAGTGGCTGGCAGGCTTTGGCAGGATTGATGGTCAGAGCCTCGCGTGCGAAGTTCTTTTCGCGGTACTCCTGGCTCTTGGTCCACTCTGTCACCCGTGTCAACTCCTCGGGCAGAACAGGGTTTTCGAACATGCATTTCTTGTTCTCGAGCATCTCCGTGTACTCCGGCCCACGGAACAATTCGAAATGATCGATTACCTTCTCCGCATTTTGACTCATGTCGCTCATCCTCCTCGAAGATATTTGGTTGGCTGACTACCAGGGTGTCTTGGTCATCCGCCAAACCGGTGCATTAATTGCCATATCCATGTCACGGGCGAAGATGGCGAATCCATCGTAGCCGTGGTATGGGCCCGAGTAATCCCAGGAGTGCATCTGCCGAAAAGGAACACCCATCTTCTGGAAGATGTACTTCTCCTTGATCCCGGAGCCGACCAGGTCCGGCTGAATCTTCTCGACAAACTTCTCGAACTCAAAGCTGGTCACATCGTCGTAGATCAGCGTGCCGTCCTTGATGGAATGGGTGGTGCGCTGGTAGTCGTCGTTGTGCCCGAACTCATAGCCGGTGCCGACCACCTCCATGCCCAAGTCCTCGTAGGCCCCGATGACGTGGCGTGGGCGAAGGCCGCCGACGAACAGCATCACTTTCTTCCCTGCGAGGCGCGGACGATACTTCGCGATCGTCGCGTCGGTAAGTGCCTGATACTTGGCGATCACACGCTCTGCGCCCTCCTTGATCGTGTCGTCGAAGTGACCGGCGATCTCGCGCAGCGATTCGGCAGTCTTGGTTGGTCCGAAGAAGTTGTACTCCACCCATGGAATCCCGAACTTCTCCTCCATGTGACGCGAGATGTAACTCATCGAGCGGTAGCAGTGCAGGATGTTTAGCTTGGCCTTGGGCGTGGCTTCGAGCTCGGCGATGGTTCCGTCGCCCGACCATTGCGCGATGACGCGCAGGCCCATCTCCTCGAGCAGAATGCGGGAGGACCAGGCATCGCCGCCGATGTTGTAGTCGCCGATGATGGCCACATCGTAGGGCGTGCTCTCAAAACGTGCAGGCTTGTCTCCCAGCTTGTCGAGGACCCAGTCGCGAATGGAGTCGTTGGCGATATGATGGCCGAGTGACTGCGAAACTCCTCGAAAGCCTTCGCAGCGGACCGGCACAATCGTCTTGCCGTACTCCTTGCCCTTGGCCTTCGAGACCGCCTCGATATCGTCTCCGATGAGTCCGATCGGGCATTCGGACTGGATCGAGATTCCCTTGTTCAACGGAAAGAGCTCCTCGATCTCATCAATGATCTTGCTCAGTTTTTTGTCGCCACCGAAGACAATGTCCTTCTCCTGGAAATCCGAGGTGAACTGCATCGTCACAAAGGAGTCCACACCGGTGGTCCCGATGTAATAGTTGCGGCGGGCGGCCCAGGAGTACTGCCCGCAGCCAACCGGACCATGGCTGATGTGAACCATGTCCTTGATCGGACCCCAGACGACGCCCTTTGACCCGGCATAGGCGCAGCCGCGAATCGTCATCACGCCGGGAATGGACTTGATGTTGGACTTGACTCCGCACTCGCCTTTGGCCTCGTCAAAGGAGGCAAGGTGCTTGGCGCGTCTCTTCGCGAACTTCTCGGGATAGGCCTCAAGGACTTCCCCAATAAGCTGTTCATTTCGCTCTCTGATCTCTTCAACGGTCACGTTTTCGCTCACGCCACACCTCGCTCACAATGGATTAGACAAATCTGGCGCCGGTCCCATGTACAGCCCGACGCCAGTTGAAAAGTATGCTTCTTAGGCCACGGCCTCGACGGCTTTTTTGCCCACCAGGGACTCGTCGACGTTCGGGATGATGCCATGCTCCATCAGCATCTCCTCAAGCTCGTCCATGGAGATCGGTGTGGGAATCACACCTTGGCCGACATTGTTGTGGATCTTTTCTGCCAGCGTGCGATAGTGCATTGCCTGCTCGGAGTCCGGCGCATACTCGATCACCGTCATGCGGCGAAGCTCTGCGTGCTGAACGATATTGGCGCGAGGCACAAAGTAGATGAGCTTGCTGCCCAGCTTCTTCGCCATGTTCTCGGCCAGCTCCAGCTCCTTGTCGGTCTGACGCTCGTTGCAGATCAGGCCGCCGAGACGAACGCCGCCCGAGTTGGCGTACTTCAGAATGCCCTTCGAGATGTTGTTGGCTGCGTACATTGCCATCATCTCGCCCGACATGACGATGTAGATCTCCTGCGCCTTGTTTTCGCGGATGGGCATTGCAAAGCCACCGCAGACTACGTCCCCGAGCACGTCGTAGGAGACGTAATCAAGGTTCTCGTAGGCACCGTTCTCTTCGAGGAAGTTGATTGAGGTGATGACGCCGCGGCCGGCGCAGCCAACGCCTGGCTCCGGTCCGCCCGACTCGACGCAACGAATGCCCTTGTAGCCGGTCTTCATGACCTGATCGAGTTCGAGGTCTTCCACGCTGCCCAGCTCCGCGGCCATGCTGAGAATGGTGTCCTGCGCCTTGGCGTGCAGGATCAGGCGGGTTGAATCAGCCTTGGGGTCGCAACCAACGATAAGGATCTTATGTCCCATTTCGGCCAACGCGGCCAAGGTGTTTTGTGACGTGGTTGACTTACCGATTCCGCCCTTGCCGTAAAACGCAATTTGCCGTAATGCTGCCATTTTCGCTCCTCCTTGTTTCGCTCTTTCGTTTCGGTCGTCCGGTTGCGATAGATCCAGATTCTTGTCGACGCAGCGCGAACCAGTGTGTCCGGGTTGCTGTCGGTGTACGGATGCTGGCTTGACTGCTGCTGGCTTGAATGCCTCGTTGACTTTCGGCCTTTGCACTCTGCCTTGCTCTTACATGAAGCAATCACCGTGCCAAACTCGAAAAGCAGGAAACCCCTTTAGATATGGTGGATTTCAGCGTGTTGCTTGTCTGCTTCCCTGTGTCGAACCCTACAAAGTTGCGTGCGGTGTAGTGAATGCGACGAAGGTTGTCGTCGCATTCCATCAGTGCACTAGCTGCCTTGTCTGGAAGGCGCTCACAAACTCGCTGAGCGGCATGGCGATGCGCTCGATGTTGAACTGCTCGAGGAAGTGCGCTTCATTGCGGGTCGGCTCCTCGGGCAGGACGGCCCAGTGCTTCTCCGACGAGCGCTTCATGATCTGGTGCGCAAACATGCGCTCCATCTGCGTCGAGAACCGGCATCCGAGAAAGACAAAGCTCCTTCCCTTGCGCAGTTGCTGCACCGACTCAGGAATCGGGGTCTGGATATCGATCTCGGTCAGCACCTCGACAAAGTCGGAGTCCGAGACCAGGAAGTTGCGCGCCGGCCACACGGAGCCAAGCGGCTGATAGAGCAGCGTCGTCCAGCTCTCATGCCCCGACGCCTCGACTCCGGCAAGTTTTCCGTCGGCTTCGAAGTAGTTGACCCAGTTGCCATAGTGCTCCGCCTGGCTCACACCCTGTGCCATGCCCCAGTCGCTGCGTGAGAGCAGCGCCTTCTGTGGAAGGTCGTCATACCAGGCATGGACCACCAGCGGCAGGTGCGGCAGGTTCATGAACAGAGTATGCAGGGCCGTAGGTTGCGCCTCCATATTGAAGGCTTCGGTCATGGCATTGTTCACGGTCTTGCGATGTTTGAAGTTCTCGATGAATTGCGCCGTTGCCGTCAGGTTGGTTCTGATCTTGTGCGGCACACTGGTCTTGGCCGTAAGGTGCCCTACCAAAGCGCTGTGGGAACCGGGCAGCTGCTGCCCAACCTTGCCCAAGGCAAGCACGCCTGGTCCAAGATAGGGGATGGCATTGCCCGCGGCCATGCTCTCAGAGATGGAATTGATCGCTGCTGTATTCATGGTTATATCTCCATTTCCCCAAGCCTCCGTGCTTCCACGGTGATGGGCAGTACGGTTGTTGAATCCATTGCAGGCAGCGCCAGCCGCCAGCCATTTGCCAGTTTCACCAGACCGCCCCAAATCTCCGCCTTCTCCACCTCGACGATCGGTTCCTCAAGGTCCTTCTTGGCGATATATGCGGATAGAACACCGGCCTGGTTTCTGCGAATCATTACCTTCATCCTGCTGCTCCCATTGGTTCCAACGGCACCAACTCTGCCTCAAAGCATCCGACCACTTTGTTCAATGCAAACTCGACCATGTAGACGATCGTTCCAGAGTCAACATGCTTGCCCACCTGCACGACCTCGCCCGTGTCTCCCTTGCGCACCAGCAGCGCGCCGGCTGGCTGCTCCGGATACGAGCCGTCGTTTAACAGGTCCTCGGTTGCCAGCACCTTCTGGCCCCAGTCGAAGCGTGGATCAATGGCTGCGCTCATGCTGTCCCTCCGTTAGAAATAATCTCTACCAGCTCCAGTTCCTTGCGCTTCATGCCGACGCGGTATCCCGTTCCAAGAAACTCGACACCGTAGATGTAGAACTGCTGCAGAAAGGTCCCGATAGAGACCACATAACCAACCTCGCCTTTCTTGACGAGAACTTCGCCGATCTCCTTGCCCGGAAAGGTGCCATCATTGCGCACCACGTAACGCGAGCGAACCTTCGCTCCGTATTCGAAGAATGGCGGTCCATTCAGCTCCACAATCTCGCTGTCGCGAACGATAGTTGCCATCTCAGCGCCTCCCTTCCCACTTGGCTGGGTTCATCTCAATCACCAAATGTTCGCCCGCCGTTGCAGTGTGCTGCTGAGCCAGCCGTTCGAGGACGCGCTCTCGTACCATGGGGTCTTCGTCCTCCTGCATTGCGGCAAGAGCGCTGAGGGGAACCCTTCCGGCGGCCTCGTAACGAACACGGAAGTCGGAATGGAATCGCAGCGGCAACAACTGGGTTGGGGTGAGCCGTTCGGCAACCGCCAGCGTAACCGTCCCGTCTCGATCGTCGATGAGCTCCGGAAGCCACTCCACGGCGATTCGCTGCGCCACAACACGACGCACCTCGGGATCCGGGTCGTCCATCATGTGTTTCAGCAACGGAACCCCAATGCGTTGTGCCACCACTTGGCGCACGTAGTAGTCGGGATCCGACATCATCGGCACCAGGTCTTCGCCTTCGACATGGGAGGCAACACGGACGCGTACTTCGCGATGTGGATCCTCGCGGAGCCGCAACAGAAAACGGCGTGGCAACCGAAGTGCTGCGTGCCAGCGAACAGTTTCATCGACATCGTTCAGTAACGAGGTGAGATAGAAGATATCTGCAAATTTGGCGGCTGCAGCACGTACTTCAAAATAAGGGTGGGTGAGGAACTCGTTGGCCAGGCAAGGATTGGTTTTGAAGAATTGCTCGATTCTCGATGGCGAACGGTCCTGCACGCAGATGTGATTCTGCTGACAGCGTTGTTCATCCGCCAGTTCGTGATGAACGCATCCGTCGCAACAGACCTCGTACCCCTGCCAATCCAGAGCTTGTTCCGCATCATGAGTCATCGTCAATCCTCCTTTCCGATTTCATTAACGCCGCACCATCGATTCAATCGACACCAGTTGCGAGGTTGGCGCACATACCGCCGGAACTGCGCCCTGCGTCTTGATGACAAATCCCGTGTGCGAAAGCGTCTCGACAAAATCCACCGTCGCTCCATCCAGTAACCGATGGCTCTCGATGTCGAGGAAGATTCGCAGGCCCTCGTGCTCCCAGACAAAAGCGTCCGATCGAGGACCTCCGACAAGATCGAACTCCGCAGCAAAACCAGAACATCCGCCGGGCCTTACCTTGAACTCAAACCCAGCCTCCGGTCCCGCGGCAAACCGGTAGAGCCTGCGGATGAAGGACTCTGCCGATGGCGTCAATTGCGTATTCACCTGGGTTGCCATGGCCATTTACACCGCCATCTGGAAACGCGGTACGTCCGGGTTGATGTGGATGGTTCTCGGGATTGGGCAAATCGCGACGCACTGTGGTTCCGAGAAGAAGCCAATGCATTCGGTGCACTTCGTTGGGTCGATACTCAAGACAAAGTTCTTCTCAACGATCGCGTGATTGGGACACTGATCGTGACAGGCTGAGCAGCCCACGCAAGTAGATTCCTTAATCTTGTACGCCATGTCTGTTTCTCCTTCCGGTTGATAAGAATCCTGAATCTGGTGGGGCGCTCGTTGCCGATCAGGCGATGAGCGCTCCCTGGCGAATGTCCGCATCTCCGCGCTGCTGGTGTTCCACCTCGCCGCTGCGGACGCGCTCCAGATACTCCCTGAAGTAGGCAATCGCGGACTGCTCGATGTACTCGAGGGCAAAACGATCGACGGGCTCGATTCCAGCGGCCTTGAGCCCTTCGCACGGGCAGCCTCCAATCCTCGCCACAAAGACGGCATGGCAGTCGTTGATGGCGCGGACTACGGTCTCGAGGCTGTCCTCCTCGGCGTAGCCGCCCTCGCAGTAGAGGTCGACCCTGCGGTGCCCGACGAACTTGCTGCCCGCCGTGCTGACCTCGTAGATCTGGAACTCCTTGGCGTGGCCGAAGTGTTCGTTGATGCGTCCGCCGCCCTTGGTGGCGACCGCAATCAGGATGGAAATATCGCTGCGCTCGCCGGCCAGCGTGGCAAGCTCCACGTTTCTGGCGGCAACCACCGCCTGGCGCTTCACTTCCACCTTCTCCTGATAGGCCTGGCGGCTGGCAAGGTCGTAGTCCACCTCCATGGCCATGACCTTCTCGGTGCTGAACTCCGCGCTGCGGTCCTCGCCCAGCAGCCCAACCGCGTCGGCGCGGCACTGGCGGCAATGCCGCATCATGTTCATCTCTCCCTCGCAGGAGTCCTGCAGCAGCTTCAACTCCTGCGCCGTGGGGCCGGGCTGTCCGTTCAGCCCGAAGAATGTGCCATGCTCCGGCGCCGAGATCAGCGGCATGATGTTGTGCAGGAAGGCGCCGCGCGATTTGACCGCCTTGTTCACCGCAACCAGGTGATGGTCGTTGATGCCGGGAATCATCACCGAATTCACCTTGCAGAGAATGCCCCGCGTGGTCAGCATCTCCAGCCCAAGTAATTGCCTCTCGCTCAGGATCTGTGCTGCCTCAACGCCCGTGTAGCGATTGTGGTTGTAGAAGACCCAGGGATAGATCTTCGCTCCCACCTTCGGATCGATCATGTTGATCGTGATGGTTACGTGATCGATGTTCATCGCGGCAATCCTGTCCACGTAGTCGGGCAGCATGAGCCCGTTAGTGGAGAGGCAGAGCTTGATGTCCGGGGCCGTCTTCGCAACGAGTTCAAAGGTCCTGAAGGTCTTCTCTGGATTGGCTAATGGATCACCAGGTCCAGCAATCCCCAGCACGGTCATCTGCGGAATCGTGGAGGCAACGGCAAGCACCTTCTTTGCTGCCTGCTCGGGGGTCAGCCGCTCGCTCACCACGCCGGGTCGCGATTCGTTCGAGCAATCGTACTTGCGGTTGCAGTAATTGCACTGGATATTGCAGGCTGGAGCGACGGCCACATGCATCCGCGCATAGTGGTGATGCGCCTCTTCGCTATAGCATGGGTGGTTCTTGACCTTCTCCCATATTTCGGGAGAGAGATCGCCCTGTCCGGCGGAGGAACCGCAGCTCGACTTGCCTTTGGAGCCCTTGGAGCCGCAGCCCTTGCCGCCATTCTCCTGCCCTGCCGGTTGCATCACCCGCAACAGCGCGATCGTCTTTTGCTCGCCAGATTCCATTGCTCCCCCGTGGTGGTTTGTTCCAACTGCGGGTAATGCCATGGCTGGATGCAACCGGATAGCCAAACCACAAAACGATGAAATATAGCGAGTTAGTGGAAACCGCTGCTGTCGAGATCACGACACTCCGGCTCCGGCGTGTCGTGATTGTCTGAAAGCCGCCATCGAAGCTGCCCGACCGGCACACGCTCCCCATGCCCGTGGGAACGGGCGTAGGCGCCAGCGAACGGCGATGGCAAGGGGCTGGAACGTTTGGGAGTGGAGAGCGCGGTACAGGGAAGAATCCTGAGTCGACGAAGGTTCAGAAGCGCTTGATTTCAATGCTGAACTTGCGCAAGGCATAGCCCATCTGGCGCGACGTTAGCCCGAGCAGACGCGCTGCCTTTGCCTGCACCCATCCGGCCTGCTCCATGGCCTCCACCAGCCGCCTGCGCTCCTGCGAATCACTGGAACCCCCATCGAAGGCGTCCACTGTCTCCGTCTGTTGAGAAGGCTGCCCATTCTTCTCGAAAGCAGATCTGGGCAGCTCTACGGCGTTCCGCGGTGGCGCGGCGTGGGTGGCAGAGGATTTTAAAATCGGAAGCTCGAAGTAGCCCTTCTTGTGCATGCGACCATCATTCAGGCTCTTTCCCAGCACCATTGAGAGGCAGCTATCGTTGCTACAGGCGAAGTCCTCCGCCACAATGATCGAGCTCTTGGCTAGAGCTGCGGTGCGTCGTATGCAGCTTTCCAACTCGCGTACGTTGCCCGGGAAGTCGCAGGAACTAAGCACATCCGTTGCACGCTGTGACAATGTAAGCGAAAGACCATGCTCCTTGTTAAACCGGCGAAGGAATTCACG
This sequence comes from Granulicella sp., assembly GCA_003138795.1. GTDB lineage: Bacteria > Acidobacteriota > Terriglobia > Terriglobales > Acidobacteriaceae > Granulicella. The sequence continues at coordinate 125,746 of PLHC01000066.1, forward strand.
GGCCAGCAGTCCAACATCTTCGGGTCTCTCCCGCAAAGGCGGAAGGAAGATTGGCACCACACTGATGCGATAGTAGAGGTCGGAGCGGAAGTCGCCCGCGAGCACGGCCGCTTCGAGATTCCGGTTGGTGGCAGCCACCAGGCGCACATCCACTTTAATCGTGCGGTTGCCGCCGACGCGCTCGAACTCGCCTTCCTGCAAGACCCGCAGGAGCTTGGCTTGAAAGGCCGGCGAGATCTCACCAATCTCATCCAGAAACAGCGTGCCCCCGTCCGCCATTTCAAAACGCCCCTTGCGCAGTCCCACGGCGCCGGTGAAGGCTCCGCGCTCATGCCCGAAGAGTTCCGATTCCAGCACGGTCTCCGAGAGCGCGGCGCAGTTCAACCGGATATATGGCTGACTCTTGCGCGGAGAATACTCATGAATCGCGCGCGCAAACAGCTCCTTGCCAGTGCCCGACTCGCCACACAGCAGAACAGGCAGATTACAGCGAGCCACCTGCTGGACCTTACCAATTACTTCACGGATTGCAGAACTCTCTCCGATAATCCAGGAGATTCCTTCATGCTTTGCATCGGCCCGCTGTTCCAACTCCTTTTCAAGACGATAGTGTTCGGTCATTAGCCGTTCGCGATCCCTGGCTACCAGTGTCTGCAATGCCACCGCCTGGCCAACCAGGTTCGCAACCATGGTCAGAAAGCGTACATCTTCATCCAGCGTATGGGGCGAATGCCCCACCCACCGCTCGATCATGATCGTCCCGATGGTGCGGTTCTCTCCCTTGATGGGAACACCGACAAAGGCCTTTGGCTCTCCCGCGGCTACGCCCTCGCTCCAATCCGTAAACAGAGGACTCTCTGCGAGGTTGCGCACGATCAACGGCATGCCGGAGACGACAATCTGCCCGACGGCCTGTTCTGGAAGCCGTTCAAAATACTCCTTCGCGGTGGCTTCACTCCAGCCGGCTCCGACCACCGTTGTGGTTTCGCCCTCTTCATCCAGAAGCGCGATCAGACCATTGTTCATCTCCAGAAAACTGGCCAGAAGATTAATAACCTTGGAGAGCGCCATCTCCATTCGCGCGGGGCGCGTAAGTGCCTTCGATATCTCGTAAATGCCGGTCAGGGCAGAGTGCGCGCGGCTGATTGATTGCGGGCTCGGTTCCTGCTGGGAGACTTCATCATCCTTCGACATATCATCCCCCTTTCCCGTACAGGCGGAAACATTCTCAAGGAACGGATAGGATCAGAGCTATCGAGCAGGCCCAATAGTGCTTCGGCATCGCAAGAGAGCTGGAGGTGGTCGTGCACTGCACAATGTGCAAAAACCCCAAGATTAGCATATTCTGACAGGTTTCAAAGATAGGGTCAATTTATTGGACTTGCTCGCACGCGAATGTCTCTCTGGCGAACTGCAGCATTGAGGCGCGCGCGCCATTACAATTGCGACACTGGACGCCGCTTGTTAGCGCTTTCGTTCCACAGACGTGCGCCATAGCGAGGTGGGTGATGAACAACAAGATGCCTGCCTGCGTTGCAGCACGAGAGACCGCTTGACGGCTCTCGAGAAAGAGAGAGAGAAATGAAAATCAGCGCGCGGAATGTGCTTGCAGGGAAGATCCAATCCATCACCAGGGGAGCTGTAAATGCCGAGGTTACTCTTATCCTGCAGGGCGGAGAAACGGTGACCTCGATCATCACCAATGGGAGCGTCGACTCGTTGGAATTGAAGGAAGGCCAACCGGCCTATGCCGTCATCAAGGCCTCCGAAGTCATGATTGGAAAAGGCGTGGAGGGGGTGAAGTTGAGCGCCCGGAATCAACTGGCCGGCAAGGTGACAAAGTTGCAAGCCGGTATGGTGAGCTGCGAGGTGGTGATCGAACTGCCGAGCGGTACGGCTGTCGTTGCGTCCATCACCAGGGACGGCGCCACGGAACTCGGGTTGAAGGATGGCGACATGGTCAGCGCCATTGTGAAGGCGTCCAGCGTGTTGATAGGCGTATAAACTACTTCCACTGGAGTTACATCAAGCGACGGCCTGTGATGGTAGTGTCGTATCCGCCGATGCGTTCCAACTCTCGTCGGAACGCGGCGAGAGCAAGTGTGTTAAACAGCGCTTGGACCTGTGGCAGATGCAAGTGGCGTCGATGCACCACGAGATCATAACGGCGGCTAACGAGCGGGATGAATCCCAGCCCCAGTATCCGCGCAACACATGATGTGGCGATGCAGCAATCGGCCTCTCCGGTCTGCACTCTGCGCGCGGCGGGCAAGTGCCCAAAAGCCGGCCGCACACAGACCATGCCCATCGCGATCTTCTCTGCCGCGGAAATGTGCGAGGTGCCGCTGCCGTGCTGGATGCGGCCTCATCCAGCACGGCACATCCTGGGCTGTGCATGACGGATCACCTTGAAGCTGGCAGGAAGGTACTCGAGCATCCCTGAGATATCTTGGCCAAGCTTCTTCGAGAACAGGCAAAGGCCGTCTCCATCGAACCAGAGCAGCTTGATCAGGTCGCTGCGACGACCGCGAAACGGCCAGCGGTGCGATCCAAGGTGCTTCCGGGCACCGCAGCCGAACGCGCCGAGGGGAGTGTGCCCTGTTGCGCGCTCTCCTGGCGGTGCTTCTGCCATCCAGAGCCCCCATCCAAGCCAGGCTAGCTATACACTCGCGTCATTGTGCTGGCCAGCCAGAGCTTCCAGGAAAAAGCCCTCACAGTACACACCGTATAAATAGATACAGGCAGGAGACATGCATGGCTGTTGGAACCGCAGGAGATGCAAGCGCATCCGTTCGCAGCGAAGGGTCAGGGAGCTACGTGCTTCCAATGGTCCTGATGGTCGCGCTTTATTTCAGCATCGGCTTCATCACCGCGCTCAACGACATCCTCATCCCCCACTTTAAGGACCTCTTCCATCTCACAAATGTGCTTGCACTTCTGGTGGACCTCTGCTTCTTCGGTGCATACTTCGTCATGTCTCTGCCATCGGGCTGGATCGTCGGTCGCATCGGCTACAAGTCCGGAATCATCGCCGCTCTCTCGACCATGGGCCTCGGTCTGCTGCTCTTCGTCCCCGCGTCGATCGTCATCTCCTACCCTGTGTTCCTCTTCGCACTCTTCGTCGTCGGCAGTGGCCTCGCCCTCTTGCAGGTCGCGATCAACCCCTACGTCGGGGCCCTCGGCAAGCCCGAAACAGCAGCCTCACGCCTCAATCTTTGCGGAGGCTTGAACTCCCTCGCAACGACCATCGCGCCCAAAGTTGGTGCCGCATTCATATTCATCGCCGCTGGTGCGACGACAGCTGCGCTTGCCCGCTCCGTGCGCGTTCCCTACATCATCCTCGCCGTCTTCACCTTCCTCATCGCCATCGTCACTCGCTTTGTGCATCTTCCTGAAGTGATCGAGAAGCAGTCCAACACCTCCGCCGGCGAAGGCAACGCGTGGCAGTTTATGCATCTCCGCCTTGGCGCAGTCGCCATCTTCACCTACGTTGGCGTAGAGGTAGCCATTGGCAGCATCCTCATCAACTTCCTCGGCCAGCCCTCCATGGGCAGCCTCTCCCACGCAGCGGCAGCCGCCTACGTCTCGCTCTACTGGGCAGGCGCGATGGTCGGTCGCTTCATCGGCTCATTCGCGCTCATCTACATCCGCGCGCAACGAGCACTCACAGCGGTCGCCGTCTCCGCCCTGGTCCTCGTCACCGCAACCATCTTCGGTCACGGCCACCTCGCCATGTGGGCCATCGTCTCCTGCGGTCTCTTTAACTCCGTCATGTGGCCCTGCATCTTCCCACTATCCCTCAAGGGACTCGGCAAGTTCACCAGCCAAGGCTCGGGCATCCTGGTAATGATGGTCGTCGGCGGCGCCATCATCCCCGAGATCCAGGGTCTTCTCGCCGACAAGTTCGGCTATCAGCACAGCTTCATCATCGTTCTGCTCTGTTACGCCTACCTGCTCTACTTCGCACTCAGCGGCCACAAGATTCATCAGCCGCGCTTCGCCTCATTACCCGGCTACATTCCACCCGTCGAGATCTAACCATCCAACACCGCCAAAAAGAATCGGCCCATCTCCTGCACCGGAGATGGGCCAAATACTTTGCGCAGCAACTGCATCGCTGTCTTTCACCAGCGACTACTCGATCAGCCGCCCGTGGAAGATGCTTCCCGTACGATCTCCAGCCTCATCGAAAACATTGAAGTTGGCAGGAGTTCCCGGCGCCATCTCCGTGAGATGCGACATCCCCATCATGCGTGCGGGATTGCGCGAGGCTAATCGAACCGCAGTGCCGAGCGAGGTCCCAGTAAATCGCTGCACATTCGCGACAGCCCGATCCATCGTCAACACGCTGCCGGCCAGCGTCTCTCCGGAGAGACACACACCGTCCTTCACGTCGACAGAAAAATCTCCAAGGGTGTACGTTCCGTTCGGCATCCCCGTCGCCGACATCCCGTCCGTCACCAGGATGGCCCGCTCTTCGCCCTTTACCTTGAGCCAGAGCCGAATGATCGCAGGATGCACATGCACCCCATCGCAGATCGCCTCGGCATACACATCCTCACGATCCAGAATTGTTCCCACAATCCCGGGCTCGCGATGATCCAGCGCACGCATTGCGTTGAACAGATGCGTGGAACTCGTCGCTCCCGCAGCGATCGCTGCCAGCGTCTCGGCCGATGTTGCCGTGCTGTGCCCAATCGTTACGCGAACTCCGGCAGCCGTCACATACTCAATCAACTCCAGCGCATGCGGCAACTCGGGTGCAAGAGTCATCAATCGAATATTTCCACGCGCTGCCTGCTGGAATCGGTCGAACAGTTCCACGTTCGGCTCGCGAATACTCGCCTCTGGATGCACACCTCGCTTTGCATGGGAAACAAACGGCCCTTCCAGATGAACGCCCACAGGAACTGCTACAGGAACCAGCGACTCTTGCCCCCGAGGGCGTTCGATCGCGTCTGCCAGAGTTTCCAGCGCCCGCAATGTCGGATCGATCGGCCCAGTCACTGTCGTCGGAAGATAGTGCGCGACACCACGGCTGGCCAGAAACCGTCCCACCGCTGCAATCTCCACCGGAGTCGCCGCCATGAAGTCGTGCGAGCACGCACCATGAACATGAATATCGAAGAAGGCCGCCGTCAACGTATCCGCCGATCCGTTGGGTGTTCCCCCCTCAACGCTGACAATCTTGCCATGCTCGATCGACACTACGGGATAGTCAACCTGTCCAGTGTCAGTTAGTAATCTGCGTGCGGTGATTGTCGTAAGCATCGATTCCTATTCTTGCGGTCCTGGCCCTTCATAATGCGGTCGGTGCGTACATCAGTTTTGGTGGACATATGAATCGGATTCAGCCTGAGTGTAGCCCGCAAAGGACGATAACAGACAATTATTTCTCTTGCAGCATCATTAAAAACGTACTCTATTCTGAGCACATCACACTGAATGATCATTTCAGTGAGGAGAGACCATTTCGTGTCCGCATCAAACAACCCAGCCCCTTTTCCTCACTGGATGTTGCGTGAGATCTATGAACAGCCCGCCACCCTTGCAGCGACCATTGAACGCTATATGGATGGCGAGGAATTCCGCATCGAGAACTGCGCCGCAGTCTTGGAATGGCTCAAGCGAGTGCAGACCAAGCTTGTGATTGCTGCAAGCGGTTCCAGTCGTCACGCAGGCCTGTTCGCAGAACTGGTTGTAGAGGACCTGAGCGGCATCGCAGTCGATGTGGAGTACGCCAGCGAGTATTGCTACCGCTCAGAGAAATCACTGACCAACGCCGCAGTGCTGGTCGTGTCGCAGTCCGGCGAAACGGCAGATACCCTTGCAGCCCTGCGCAAGGCAAATCTGGTTGGACATGAGACCCTGGCCATCACGAATGTAGACGACTCGACCATGGAGCGCGAGGCCACGGTCTCCTTCCCTACCGCGGCCGGGCGCGAGCGAGCCATCCCAGCAACCAAGAGCTTCACAGCGCAGCTCTTGAACTTATATCTGCTCGCGCTGATGAGCGTGCTGTCACACGATACGCTGGATGCCTCAGAGCTCAAGCTCCGCCTCTCCGAGGTCGCACGGTTGCCCGGCCAGATTGAAGCGCAGCTAAAAGGCTGGGATGAGGCAATGCACCGCGTAGCCCACCACTATCGAGACGCCAAGAACTTCCTGTTTCTCGGCCGCGGAATTCACTATCCCATCGCACGCGAGGGCGCGCTGAAGCTCAAGGAATCGGCCTGCCTGCATGCGGAGGGTTATCCGAGCGGGGAGCTAAAGCACGGCCCAAATGCGCTCGTTGCAGAAGGAACGCCGCTGGTGATGATCGCCACCGTCGACCGCTCGGATGCCGACTCTGTCCAGCGTTATGAAAAGATTGTTCAACTGATGCGCGACATGCGAGAGCAAGATGCAAGTGTTCTTGCCATCGCGAATGTGGGAGACGAATTGATCGGCGAACTGGCAGACCACACCGTCTACTTCGCAGAGATGCGAGAGCCCTTGCTCGCGATCTGCGAGATAATTCCGCTGCAACTGCTCTCGTATTGGATGGCGATCAATAATGGAATTGACGTGGACCACCCGCGAAACTTGACCAAGGCTGTACTTGCGGAGTAACTGAACGCATGGCTTTTTTTCTGGCGCTTGATGTCGGTGGCACTAAAACGGATTACGTCCTGGCCGACGAGACACGCGAACTCGCAAGAGTACGCACCGGCACGATCAAGCGTCTGCGCACGGACGCACAGACAGCTACGGCAAACCTCGAAGAGGCCCTTGCCGAGCTGAGCACGCGCAGCGGCGTCTCGATGGACTCCATCACCCGCACCTGTGTTGGCGCCGCTGGTGAGACTGTTCCGCTGGTCAGCGACTGGCTCCGCGAATCCATCGCAGCCAGAGTCGCTGGGGATCTGATCCTCATCGGTGATGTCGAGATTGCTCTCGACGCCGCATTTCAAGGTGGAGCAGGCGTTCTGGTATTGGCCGGAACTGGTTCGAACGTCGCAGGCCGGACGTCCGATGGAACATTAACGACAGCAGGCGGATGGGGGCCGGCGCTGGCGGATCAAGGTTCCGGACACAGGATTGGACTCGAAGGCCTGCGCGCAGCCTTTCTCGCAAGAGACGAAGGACGGTCGACGCTCCTGTTCGACGCTGTGCTCGAATTCTGGCAACTTGCCTCCCTGGATCTTCTGGTGGAGTACGCAAACCGCCATCCCGCACCCGACTTTTCCCGTCTGACCGAGGTGATTCTGAGCTGTGCAAACCGAGGTGATGAGGTCGCGGCTGCGGTCTTGCGGAAGCAGGGCGAGGACCTCGCGTGGCTCGTGCGGCTGGTCATCCGCCGCTTGCAATCGGCTTCCGCTGCGACCGGCTCCAGTGAGCAAAATACGCTGCCCTCCGTCGCATTTGCCGGCTCCATCATGGAGAAGGTTCAGCCTGTGCGTGACGCCTTGATCGCCACTGTACGCAAGGAATTCCCAGCGATCCAGCCCTTGGATGGCGTCATCGATCCGATCGCCGGTGCCGTCTGGCGCGCACGAACCGGCGGCCGCTCCTGAATGAGCTCCCTTCACCGGTGCTCAAGCTTCAACAAATACAATATGAAGCAATGAACCACGATAGGCTGAGGTCGCCGCGCTTACCCTTTCCGAAGAAGCAGCGTCTTCGATGGCAGCGACAGCGCCTTCAATGGCTTAGCTGGGCGACTCTGGCGTTCATCATCCTTCCAGCCACCCTCGCGGTTTCGGCGTATGCGCAAGGTGGCCCGCCCTTTCGCACCGACGACCCCGAGACACCTGGCAACCAGCAATGGGAGATCAACCTCGGCTGGATAGGCGCGCGTAACCCCGCCTCGGGTGCCTATCAGGTGCCCGACTTTGACATCAACTACGGCCTCGGCGACCGGATCCAGCTCAAGTACGAGATCCCCATCGCCATTGAAGAGACCCGCCCACAGCCCGCCACTTCCACCGGGCCCGCAATACCCGGACAGGTCATCGGCGGCCTCGGCGAGAGTCAACCCGGCATCAAGTGGCGCTTCTATGAGCACCACCCTAACGATCCCTGGCTGAAAAATCGTTTCGGCACCGGCCTGCTTGGAGCCTTCGGCCATCATCACTCCGATCAGCCCCAGCCTGCATCGGTCCCCGATGACTCTCCCGCCGCCGAGCCCCTCATGAACCTCAGCGTGTCCACCTTTCCGCAGCTATTCCTCGACAACCCCACCCGCGCCGTTCCCCGCGGACTCGTCGCCCCAGGCCCTAATTTCTACCTTCCGCTCGAGATCAACGGTCGAATCGGCCCCATCCGCCTTGACGGCGAAGTGGGCTACAACTTCGGCAATCATGCCCTGCCGCAAAGCTGGGGCCGCGGCCTGCTCATCGGCCACGAGTTCACTGACCGCACCGAGGCCTACCTCGAACTCTACGACCAGCAGGACGCCAACCGCATCCCTCCGGGTCAGGGCGTCGGACAGTTCGCCACCGGCTATCCCAAACAGCGTGAAACCACGCTCGGGCTTGGCGGCCGCCAAGCCCTCAATAAAGCAAAAACGTTCAACCTGTTGCTGATGGGCAGTCGCAGCTTCCAGACGATTACCGCGACCAACAGCCAACCAAGTTGGATTGCTTATGTCGGCGTACAAGTCTTGCTCGGCCCTAAGAGCCCGTAACAACCCCCAGCCAGTATGCCGGAAGTTCAGTACGTCGGAATCAAGGAGGAACGCTCCCGCGCGACGCTCCTGTATGCCGGCGTATAACCCAGGCTGCGAGCGAATGCGAGAATCTTGTCGAACTGCAGGTTGATCGTGGCCCCCGCCTTCTGCGTGACCTCGTCTTCGATCGGGAGATCGAAGTCGTCAGCCCCATACAGAAGACCTTCGAGCGCACGCTCGTTTTGCGTGAGAACCGATGTGCGAATACGCGGTATGTTATCCAGATAAATCCGGCTCAGCGCCAGGTGACGCAGATACTCTGCCGTGCTGATCTCTATCCCACCAAGCTGGCTGCCGAGAGGAGTGAAGTACGGTTTAAACGTCCAGCAGAGAAAGCTTCCAAGCCCACCAACCTCATCCTGGAAATGACGCGTACGCTCTAAATGCTCGATCCGCTCCTCAATGCTCTCATCGAAACCGATCACCATCGTCGCGGAAGAGTTGAGGCCAGCCGCCACGATCGCTGCCTGGGCCTCGAAGTACTGAGCAACCGTGTATTTGAACTTGCTATGGCGCCGCCGAAAATCCTCGGTGAGAATCTCCGATCCACCTCCGGTTATCCAGCGAACGCCTGCGTCCTTGAATCTCTGTGCCGTCGTGGCATAGTCGAGCTTTGCATGATCTGCAAGGTACATGAACTCGGCGATCGTTAGTGCGTAAAACTCCATTCGATCGCCATAGCGCGCACGCACCGCAGCGAACATCTCGCAGTAATACTCCAGCGGCAACTGCGGGTTGAAGCCCCCGTTGAAGCCCACAAGATCGCCGCCAAGTTCTAGTAACTCATCGATCTTCGCGAAGACCTGCGCCTCGCTCAGCACGTAGCCGCCTGCTTCTCCGGGAAGGGTATAAAAGGCGCAGTAGTCACACTGTGCCACGCACACATTGGTGTAGTTGATGATGCGCATTAACATGTACGTGCAAGCGGTGGGCTCATGGAACCGCTTGCGCACGATCTGCGCAAGTTCACGCAGTTCGTCGTCGCCGGCATTCTTCCATAGCCACAGGGCGTCGCCAGGCGTTATACGTTCTTTATTCTGGACCTTCAGGCGGATTTCATTGGACAACGATGCTGGAGCGCTCACATCTCCAGTTTATCCCTGAACCGGCTTTGCATACAGTAGTCTCATGGCTAGGCAGCCCATTCTTCCTGGCCTGCGAAACTATTGCTCGAAAACAGGCAGCGTGAAGCTGAACACCGATCCTTCGCCCAACCGGCTCGTCACGGACAACATACCGCCGTGGGCCTCGATGATCGCCCGGCTTATCGCCAATCCCATCCCTGTTCCCCAGGTCTGCTGGCTTGGAACGCTGGCACGATAAAACCGCTCGAAGATCAAGCTCTGTTCAGAGAGATCGATACCGATGCCGCGGTCCGCCACGCTGACGCTGATCATCTCGCCCCTGCGATCCGCGGATATAAAAATCGGGCTACCCGCGGGCGAGTACTTGGTAGCATTCTCGATCAGGTTGGTAAGCACCTTCGTAATGAAGTCCGCATCGGCCTTTACCGGCGGCAGCGGCGGCAGATCCACCTTCACCTCGCGGCCATCCAGCAGATTCGAGCAATCTCCCATCGCCTGCTTCACAAGCTCCTCCACCGACATCGGCCCGAACGTCATGTGGACCTCTTGCGTGTCGAGTTGGGCCATCTCGACCGCCTCTGACACTAGCTGATTTAATCGGTCGCTCTCCTCGTCAATCACCGTCAGTAGCTCGCGCTGCTCCTCTGGATTAAGTGCCTTCGGTAAGAGCAAAGTCGATGCCGCGGCCTTGATTGCGGTCAGCGGCGTCCGCAGTTCGTGCGTGATCGAATCGATCATCAGCGACCGCAACCGTTCGCTCTCCTTTGACGCCTCTCCGCGCGTCACATCTTCCAGTGCGCGCGCACGATCGATCGAGACTGAAATCAGTCCACCTATCGCCTCCAGCGTTTCGGCGGACAGCGACACCCCGCTCATCAGCAACAGACCGCGCGGCCGAACGCCAACGCTGAGCGGCACGCGCGCCTCCAGTCCAACGCTGTCGGGAGCAGGCAGAGTCTGGGCCAACTGCCGCAAGCTAATGTCATCCATTTGGATTGCTGAGCTGTCTCCAGCCATGTAGCGCCGGTCTCCATCCAGCAGGTAGAGCACAACCGCATCGGCTCTTGTAACCAGCATGATCGCCGGACTGATTGCATTCAGCAAGCTCGCGACGTTCTCCGTCTGCAAAAGTTGGCGGCTCAACCCATACAACACCTCGAGTTCCCGCTGCCGGCGCCGGGCGTCCTCTGCCTCCTCGCGCGCCCGTTCTGAGAGCCGGCTTCCCACCACCGAAACGGCTAGAAATGCAAAAATAGCAAGCCAATTTTGAGGATCGTTGATGGTAAACGTCCCGACAGGCGGCAAAAAGTAGTAGTTATAAGCAGCCGTTGCCACTACCGAAGTGGCAACGGCATAGCGCAGACCCCACTTTGCGGCCAGGAAGAGGACCAGCATAAGCAGTGTTAATGCCACAGTTGTCTGGCTTGCGTGCAGACGGAGGTGATATACGGCTACAATTCCCGTCAGCATCACCGCAGCCGCTGACCACCGGAATATTGAGACAAAGCGCTGAGAGTTCACATGGAGATAGTACGACCTTGCCGACCGATTCCACACCAAGAAAACGCCCCGAGGACTGGTTAAGTGCTGCCGAGCCCGAAAAGACCCGCGGGCGATTCAAAGTCTTCCTCGGCTATGCTCCAGGCGTGGGCAAGACATTCAGCATGCTTAGCGAGGGCATTCGCCGCCGCCAGCGTGGCGAGGATGTAGTAATTGGCGTCATCGAGACACACGGACGTAAGGGCACAGCCGAACTTGCTTCCAAGCTCGAACACGTCCCGCTCCGCGAGATCGATTACAAGGGCACGCTCTTTTCCGAGATGGACGTCGATGCCATTCTCGCGCGTAAACCCCAGGTGGTGCTGATCGACGAACTCGCTCACAGCAATATTGCCAGCAGCCGCACCACCAAGCGCTACGAAGATGTGTTGATCCTGCTGGACGCAAACATCGACGTGCTGAGCACGATTAACGTGCAGCACGTCGAGAGCCTCACGCCTCGCATCCAGAGCCTCACCGGAGTTCCAGTACGTGAAACCATTCCTGACTGGGTGCTCGACCGTGCCGACGAGATCGTCATCAGCGACCTCACGCCCGAAGCCCTTGTCACGCGCATGCGTCGTGGCGATATCTATCCCCTCGATCGTACCGAGCGCGCACTCGCCAACTTCTTTCGCCGTGGTAACCTCATCGCCCTCCGCGAGATGGCGCTGCATCGCGTCACCCGCGCCGTCGATCGCACCCTGGACGACTATGTCAAACGGAAGCAGCTCGGGCCACAGTGGTCTGTCACTGAAAAAGTTGCCGTCTTCATCAGCGCCAGCGCGCAGGCTCGCGATCTCATCGCCCGCGGTGCACGGCTCGCCGAAGGTCTCGACGGGGAGCTTTATGTCCTCCACGTTCAAAGTAAGAGCGACGACGCCCCCGACCGCAAGCGCACCCTCGACGCCAGCCTTCAATTCGCTACTAATCTAGGAGCCCAGATCATCCATCTCACCGGGAAGAGCATCCCCTCGACCACCGCCGCCTATGTCTCCGAGCATCGGATCACTCAGGCCATCTTTGGTCACTCGGCACTCCACGGTTTGCGCAAATACCTTTATATCTTTGCCCTGCAGCGCTTTATGTCAGAGGCTCCGCATGTCGATCTCCACATCATCACCCACGAAAGCAGTTAGCATGCGCATACTTGTCGTCGACGACGAGCGTCAGATCACGCGCGTCTTGCGTACATCACTCCAGAGCAGCGGCTACGAGGTCACCGTAGCCAAAAACGGCCTCGAGGCCTACGATCTCTTCCGGTCCGTCTCTCCCGACCTCGTCATCACCGATCTCGCCATGCCCGAGATGGGCGGCATCGAGCTCACCCGCGCCATTCGCCGCATCGCCGATACCCCCATCATCGTGCTCTCCGTCCGCGAACAGGAGACCATGAAAGTGGCCGCACTCGACGAGGGCGCCGACGACTACGTCACCAAGCCCTTCAGCATGCCCGAACTCCTCGCACGCGTCCGCGCCAACCTGCGCAAGACCGCGCACGACGAACCCACTCCCGCTGAAATCTCCATCGGCGACGTATACATCGACACCTCCTCGCGCATCGTGCGCGTGCGCGGCGCCGAAATCCATCTCACCCCCAAGGAGTTCGATCTCCTGCTCATCTTCACCAACAACCCCAACCGCGTCCTCACCCACAAGTTCCTTCTGCGCCAGATTTGGGGACCTGCGGGCGAGGATCAGCCGGAGTATCTGCGCGTCCTCATCGCGCAGCTGCGCAAGAAGCTCGACAGCAGCGACAGCTCCCGCTACATCGAGAGCGAGCCGTGGGTCGGCTACCGCCTGCGCCACGAACTTACGATTTCTTAATACTTTCTCTACTGACTTCTCATAGCTCCCGGCTTTCTACTGAAAAACGTCGGAGTTAAGTGTGTAGTGCCTTGCACGAACGCGATGTGTATAGGACTCTGCTAGCCTGCTTCGATCGGAGATCCTCCATGGCCGACACCGTCGCCGTCTTTACCCTGCTCATACTCCTCGTCGCAGCCCTGCTCTACGTAAGCGGCTGCGACCGCCTGA
>PLHC01000078.1 GCA_003138795.1 Granulicella sp.
GATTTGCGTGTCGGCCTCGCGCCAGTCGCGCTGCTCGGTTGCGCTCTCCTCGTCAACGCGTGGCGCGCGCTTCGGGCTCTCGCTGGCGTAGCCGCGGCTGCCCTCTTCATCGCGGTTGCGAATCACCACACTCCGCTCGCGTTCCGGGCTCTTGGTGGGCGTCTTCGCGACTTTCACCGCGGCAGCCTTCTTCGCCGCGAGCTCCTTGCGCTTCTTCGGCGAGACCGCTCCGGTGGTCGCCGTCCCGCGGGGGGCGGTCTTGCCNNTGCTTCTTGCCTAACCGCTTCTTCTCCGTGCGCTTCGGTGCCATCTCTCTAAAACCTCTGTCTCTTTTATGGTCGCACGCATGGGCAGCCGCACGGCGAACAAACGGCGGATATCATCTACGTAGTCTGATGCCTCCCGTGACCCCACTGCCCGCAATGAAAGACGCTCTGCCTGACCAGAAGCTGCCCACGCTCTACGATTTTTTTCATCCGGGCGGAATTCTGGCCAAGTCGTCGCTGGCGTACGAACACCGGCCGGGGCAGTACGCNNAAACCCTCGCCTACCTGCTGCCGGCGCTGCGCCGCGCGCGCGAGCAGAAGCAGCGCATTATCATCTCGACGGGCACGAAGAACCTGCAGGAACAGCTCTACTTCAAGGATATTCCGTTCCTTGAGACGCTGCTTGGGCCGCTCAAGGTCTGCTACATGAAGGGCCGGGCGAACTATGTCTGCAAGCAGAAGCTCTATGCGCTGCGCGACAGCCCGCTGCTCTCGGGCATCGACGAGATTTCGCAGTTTCACTCGATTCTGCCGTGGGAGCGGACGACCGAGACGGGTGACCGCGCGGAGATCGACGCGCTGCCCGAGAACTCTTCGCTGTGGCACAAGCTCGACGCACGCAGCGAGGTCTGCCTCGGCCAGACGTGCCCGAACTGGGAGCAGTGCTTCATTACGTCGATGCGGCGCAAGGCGCTGGAGTCGGACATTGTGATCGTCAACCACCATCTCTTCTTCGCGGACCTCTCGATCAAGCAGCAGGCGGCGGGCGCGCCGGATGCGGGCATTCTGCCCGAGGCCGCTGCGGTGATCTTCGATGAGGCCCATCAGCTGGAAGATATCGCCAGCCAGTACTTCGGAATCGCGCTCTCGAATGCGCGCTTTGACGAGTTGGCGCGCGATACGGAGTCCCTGCTGCGGGCGAAGGGCGTGAGCACCAGCGCGATCGAGAGCGCGACCCAGACGGTGCGCGAACGCTCCAAACTGTTCTTTGCCTCCCTGCCTGCGGGGCCTTCGGACCTGGGACGGCTGGAGTTTATCGACCGCTCGGATTTTCTGGAAGCGCGCGGCGATGCCTATCTTGGGGCGTTGAACGCGCTGCAACGGCTGGAGGGCGAGCTGGAGCGGCTGCGCGAGGTCGAAGAGTCTGCGGGCCTGCGCAAGCGCACCGGGGACATCCGCAACCATCTGAAGTTCCTGCTGGAATCGACCGACCCGAACACGGTTTTCTGGATCGAACGCCGCGCGACACTCGGCCTGCGCAACGCCGCTCGCAACGCGCGCGACATGGCGATTTCAGCGCCGCAATCCTTCAGCACGCACCTGCAGGCCACGCCGATTGACGTCTCGACCCTGCTCGCCGAGACGCTCTTCACGCATTATCCGAGCGTCATTCTCACTTCCGCGACGCTCGCCGTTGCGGCCTCGGACGGCACGCCCAGCTTCGATCATCTGAAGAAGCGCCTGGGCATTCCGTTTCCCAAAGAGCTCGTCGTGGCCAGCCACTTCGATTACGCGAAGCAGGCCCTGCTCTACCTGCCGCCGTCGATGCCCCCTCCGCGCGACCCAAACTTTCTTCCCCAGGCCGCGGAGAAGATTCGCCGCGTGCTGGAGATCACGCGCGGCCGCGCCTTCTGCCTCTTCACCAGCCATGCCCAGATGCGCGAGTTGCACGACCGCCTGCTCGCGCAGCTGCCGTACCCGTTGCTGATGCAGGGCTCGGCGCCGCGCCATGTGCTGCTGCAGCAGTTCCGCGAGACGCCCAACGCGGTGCTCTTCGGCACCAACTCTTTCTGGCAGGGCATCGACGTGCAAGGCGAGCAGCTGAGCTGCGTCATCATCGACAAGCTGCCCTTCGCGGTGCCGAGCGATCCCATTATGAAGGCCCGTACCGACGCCATCACCGCGGCCGGCGGCAACGCCTTCAACGACCTCCAGGTGCCGCAGGCGGTGATCGCGCTCAAGCAGGGCTTTGGACGGCTGATCCGCTCGCTGAGCGATCGTGGCGTGCTCATGCTGCTCGACCCGCGCATCCGCACCACGCGCTACGGAGCGACATTTCTCGACTCACTGCCGCCCTACCGCCGCACCGATGACATCACCGAGGTGGAGCGCTTCTTCGATCTCGCCAAGACGTCTGCACCGCGCGCCTAGTATCCTTGGTTCAACCTCAGGTTTAGCCCTATGGGACGCAACCTCTACATCCTCGCCGCCACGCTCGGAGCGCTTTCACTGCTCTCGATCGTGCTCTCGTTTACGAACGTGGCGCAGCAGCCGGGTTCGCCGGGCGACGCCTCGTTGTGGCGCATGACCAGCATCGCGCTGCTGTGCGTTGCGCTGATTGTGACGCTGCTGGGAGTGCTCAGCTCGCTCTTCGAGCAGGCGGAGCGGCGACACTCGATCGACCGGCAGCAGAAGCGCCGCCGTCGCTCCGAGTAGCCTTCCCCGGTAGAATGGTAGATGGCGCGAACGTGTCGCCGATTGGAGCCTACCCGCAATGTTTGAAGTCACGGTACAGGCCGGATTCTCGTCAGGCCACTACCTCCGCAACTACCACGGCAAGTGCGAAAACCCGCACGGCCACAACTATCGCGTGCTGGTCACGCTGATTGGCGAAGAGCTCGACAAGGCCGGCCTTCTGCTGGACTTCAAGCTGCTCAAGCAGATCCTTCGGCCGACGGTGGAGTTCCTCGATCACCAGATGATCAACGACCTGGAGCCCTTTACGACGCTGAATCCGTCGGCGGAGAACCTCGCGCGCTATTTCTATGAGAAGACCGC
Organism: Granulicella sp.; assembly: GCA_003138795.1. Classification (GTDB taxonomy): domain Bacteria; phylum Acidobacteriota; class Terriglobia; order Terriglobales; family Acidobacteriaceae; genus Granulicella. The sequence continues at coordinate 3,045 of PLHC01000078.1, forward strand.
GACGCAGCTAAGCGACATGACCGCCGGGCGCGTCCGCGTGAAAGATTGCACGCTGTACGAGACCGACACCAGCTACGCGCGCTACTACGAGCCAGAAGCAGGGAAGTAGCATGTATCTCATTGAGCTGTACAAATCGGTGCAGGGCGAGAGTTCCTTCGCTGGAGTTCCGTGCATCTTCGTGCGGCTTGCGGGGTGCAATCTGCGCTGCGCGTGGTGCGACTCCGAGTACACCTTCACGGGCGGCCAGGCCTTTACTGCCGACGAGATCGTCGCGCAGATCGAGGCGCTCGAGCCCTGCCGCCTGATCGAGTTCACCGGCGGAGAGCCCATGCTGCAGGCGCGCGAACTGCTGCCGCTGATGGAGCGTCTGCTTGCGCAGAACTACACGTTGATGATCGAAACCAACGGCGAACAGCCACTCGCAGACGTGCCGAGGGCCGTGCATAAGATCGTCGACGTGAAATGTCCCGGCGCTGGTACAGCCGCGAACAGCTTCCGCCTGGAGAATCTGGCCGCGCTCACGCCCAACGACGAGGTGAAGTTCGTCCTTACAGATCGCGCCGACTACGAGTTCGCGCGCGACTTCATCCGAACGCACGGGCTCGCTGTCAGCTGCGGTGACATCCTGCTCTCACCGGCGTTTCTGAAGGCCCCGAGCGACCAGCGATCCACCGAGAACTGTGCGCTCGATCCGCGTCTCGTTGTGGAGTGGATGCTCGCCGATGGCCTGCCCGCGCGACTCAGCCTGCAGATTCATAAGTACATCTGGGAGCCACGCAAAAAGGGTGTCTAAACCATCGGCGCCGGAGAGTTCGACCGTCGGCGTCAGAGAGTTCGACCGCCAGCGTCGCCGGCCCAGTCCCGCGAAAAATCGATTGTGTAACGCTCTACCCGAGCAGGTTACGCACGAAGCTGCGCACACGCTCGGCCACCAGGCCGTACACCAGATGCGTTGCAGCCTCACTGCTGTACTCGCGCGAGGTCTGCTCCTCGGCCGGCGCCGAAAGTCCCATGGCAGGCAGCGCGGCCTCATGCGTGAGAGCCATCAGTGCCAGCCCGAAGCTCGCGCCCTCTTTGTCCGTTGCCGCCGGATAGAACTCTGCCAATGCACCGTAGGCTGCCCCGGCAGCGGCGCCGAATCCCCAATGAATTACCTCGCTGGCCGTGGCCTTCGTCGCGGAATCCAAAGAATGCCCGGCAAGCTCTTCCGCCAGAATCTCAGGCGGTTCCGGCTCCCCATGCACATGTGGCGGATACAGCTTCTCTGCAATGGACTTCGCCGCCGTCGCTGCCAGCCCCGCGATCAAACCCGCCAGCAAACCCTTCGCCAATGACCGGTGTGTCTTTGTCTCGCTCACGCTCGCTTAAATCTCCCCACAACTCACGCTACTCCAAAGTTCAGACGTTCGCAGCAAACTCGGCGGCAACGGTTGCCAGTGCGCTCATGCGCAGCGCCGCATCGATCGTGCGATCGGTCTCCGGACTATCGCTGCCGTCCTCAACCTGATCTTCATCCACACCCTCATCGCCGGCATCTTCTTCTTCTAATACCTTTTTCACGGTCGTCTTTGCGATTTTCACAGGACTGCGCACGTTGGTCGACCCCACAAGCAGAACGACGGTGGTTCCAACCTCCTCCTCGTCGTCTTCCTCCTCTTCATCCTCATTCTCCTCNNTCTTCTTCCTCCTCTTCTTCCTCGAGCTCTTCCTCCTCTTCTTCGCTGTCCGCGGTGTCGTCGGTGTCACGCTGCACCTCGATATGTTCGCTGGAGGCACTGCCGGTTGGGTTGGAGTCGATGAACTTCGGGTCGCTCTCAAACGTTGCGGTGGCATCATTGCCGACCAGGTCATGCAACTCTGCGGCGCTATCAGGTGCAAGGGGGGTCTTGGTCGCAGTCATTGGGTTCTCCTTTGGCGGACGTATGACCCTTGAGGGTCAACCGCCTGCGCCGTTAGATGCGGGAAATTCGTCCGCGCGTACCCGAACGAGCGCTGGTTTCACTCAATTCGAAGGCCTGGATTGTTTGGCTCTTGTTCTGTGCCCGGGGTTATCCCTCGAAGGGCCGTAAGTGGCTCTCGCTGGGGGGCTTGGTCGCCAGGCTCACAATGAACAGGCACAACAGCGAGGCGACCAGTGCGGGTAGGATCGCATCCCGCGCCGCAATCACGGCGGGCAGGTGCGGCGTCATCCAGTCCCAGCCGACCGTCACCACCGTTCCCGCCGCGATGCTGGCGACGGCACCCTTGGCCGTCGCCCGCCGCCAGAAGAACGCGGCCAGAATAACCGGGGTTAGCGCCGCCGAGTAAATCGTGTACGCGTAGAGCGATTTCTTCAGCACCGAGGTCGTTCCCAGCGACTGATACAGCGCCCACGCGCCCAGCCCCACCACCATCAACCGGCTCACCAGCAACACCTGCTGGTTGCTCGCCTCGGGCTCCAGGTAGCGCACGAAGATATCGTTGACCAGGTTCGTCGCCGGCGAAAACAGATAGTTGTTCGCCGTTGACACCACCTTCGCGAAGATCGCCCCCACCAGCAGCGCGCCCAGAATCGCCAGTGGTTTCGATCCGCTCCAGCCGCCGAAACTATGGATTGCCGTATACGCCAGAATCTCCCGCGGCCTTGCCTGCACTTCGCCGGCGCGGTACATCGCCGAGCCCACCACGGCGATCGCGACGATGATCGTCTCGAGGATCACCGTGCCGATAATCCAGCCCACGGTAGCGCGCGTTGCGTCCTTCTCACTCTTGGCCGAGAAGAACTTCTGATACATCGACTGGTTGCCCAGCATCAGCAGGCAGGTCGGCAGAAAGATCTCAAATGCCGATTGGACCTTTTCGCGTGAGCCGTCAGCCAGGATCGGTCCGATGTAGTAGCTGCTAAACGGGTGAATATCGCCGAACCACCGAAAGTGCGTCGCTGGCACGGCAGCGCGGACGCCGCTCCATCCGCCCGCCAGGTGAATCAGTACCGGCAGCGCGGCGATCATCGTGCATGTCGCCAGCAACCCGATCACAACATCCATGTACGCGACCGAGCCCATGCCCGCAATCGCCGTGAACACGATCACGAACCCGGCCAGGATGAACTGGCCGTCCCGTGCGGTCAGCTGCGGAAAGACCATGTGCAGAATGTCGCCGCCGCCGATGAACTGGTAGCTGGTGATCGCGGTGTAGGTGAAGAGCACGGCAATCACGCCCAGCACGCGCGCGGTCTGGTTATAGCGCGATTCCAGCAGGTCCGGGATGGTGAACTGCGCGAACTTCCGGGCGCGCGGCGCGATGAAGTAGATCAGCAGTAGCCCGGCCCATCCGCCGGCGCTCTGCCACAGTGCGGCGAACCCATGCTTGTATGCATTCTCCGCGCCGCCCAGCAGCGAGCCCGATCCGATCCAACTGGAGAGCAGCGTAAACACCAGCACAAATGCTGGCAGCGAGCGGCCCGCGACCAGGTAGTCGGCCTTGGTCTTGACACTGCCCAGACGGGCCAGAGAAACGCTGAGCAGCGTCACAACGATGATGCCGAGAACGGTTGCATACAAAATCATGGGTGCGCCAATTCTATCGGAGCCGCGCATCTCTCCGACCCGCGCATCTCTCCGACCCACGCATCTCTCCGACCCGCACGCGTACACTAAATCGCACAACGAACTCGCTTCGAGGAGCCTCCCGCATGTCGCTGTTTCGCCTCATCCCACTGGCCGCCCTTTGCGCTGCCACGGTTGCCGCTGGCGCCCAAACCGCCCCGATTACGCTCTCTGTCGATCTCACCGACGCACCGCGCAAGATCCTCCACGCCACCGAGACCATCCCCGTGCAGTCCGCTCCCCAACCGGTGAACATGACGCTCGTCTACCCCGAGTGGATCCCCGGCGAGCACGGCCCCACCGGCCCGATCGTCAACCAGGCTGGCTTCGTCATCACCGCGTCCCGCGGAGCCAGTGGAGAACCAGGTGAGCGCGTCAAGTGGGAGCGCGATCTGGTCGACATGTACAGCTTCCACATCACCGTTCCCGCAGCCACCACACAGCTCAACATCAAGATGGACTTCCTCGCCACCAGTAGCGCACAGTTCACCGCGGGCGGCTCCACCAGTGCAAACCTCGCGCTGCTGAGCTGGAACACGCTGCTCGTCTATCCCGCAGGCGTCAACGCCGCCGACGTCATGGTGACGCCCTCCATCAGTATCCCCGCTGGCTGGAAGTTCGGTACCGCGCTTGAAGCTGCAGCGACGCCCACTTCGTTCCAGACCGTCTCGCTCGAGCAGCTCATCGATTCGCCGGTCCTCGCAGGCCGCTGGTTCCGCGAAATCGACCTCGCGCCCGAGGTAACGCCCAAGCACTACCTCGATCTCGCCGGCGACGGCCCCGACGACATCGCGCTCTCGCAGGAGCACATCGATCAGTTTTCCAAGCTCGTCCGCGAGACCGGTGCGCTCTACAAGTCGCGTCACTACAACTCTTACCACTTCCTCGTCACTCTTTCGGATCAAGTAGCCCACTTCGGCCTCGAGCATCACCAGTCCTCCGACGACCGCGTCCCCGAGAAGACCTTCATCGACGAGGGCTCCTTCGCCGAAGCGGGTGACCTTCTTCCGCACGAGTTCACACACTCCTGGAACGGCAAGTACCGCCGCCCCGCCGGCCTCGCTACGCCCAACTACCAGGAGCCCATGAAGGGCAATCTGCTGTGGGTCTACGAAGGCCTCACCAACTACCTCGGCGACGTGCTCGCCGCGCGCTCCGGTCTCTGGAGCCCGTCTGTCTTCCGTGACCGTCTTGCGACCATCGCAGCCGAATACAACGACGCCCGCCCGGGCCGCACCTGGCGCGACTTGCAGGACACCGCCACGGCCGCGCAGATCCTCTACAACGCGGGTGGCCCCTACGATAACTGGCGCCGGGACGTCGACTACTACGACGAGGGCGATCTGCTCTGGCTGGAGGTCGACGAGACCATCCGCGAGAAGACCCACGGCACGAAGAGCCTCAACGACTTCCTCGCCGCCTTTGAAGGCTTTGGCGGCAACACTCCGCCGAAGGTTGTGCCGTACAGCTTTGAGGATGTCGTCGCTGGCCTCAACGCCGTGGTTCCCAACGACTGGGCGACTTTCCTGCGCACGCGGCTCGACTCCAACGAGCTCCAGGCTCCCGAGATAGCGGGCATCAACACTCTCTCCGGCTACAAGCTCACCTACACCGACAAGCCCAACTACTGGTCGCAGCTTGAGGAGGGGGACGGTCTCGACGCGCGCTACTCACTCGGTCTTACCGTGAACACGATCGGCGCTATCGGGGATGTGATCATCGGTGGCATTGGGTACAAGGCCGGCCTCGCCCCCGGCTTTCAGATCATTGCCGTCAATGGCCGCGCGTTCACGCCGGGCCTGCTGGGTGCGGCGATCCGGGATGCCAAGGGGGATGCCAAGGGGGACGCCAAAGGGGACGCCAAGGGCAGTCTTCCGGCCATCGACCTCATCGTCGAAAACACGGGCTACTTCAAGCTCATCTCGATCGACTACCACGGTGGCGAAAAGTATCCGCAACTCGAGCGCGTCGACGGTGTCCCCGACCGCCTCGACAACATCCTCCAACCCCTCACGAAGTAGCTTGCATCGCCAGCCCGTGTGCCCATCGTTGCGACTGCTTTCCATGGCGCAACGATGGGGCTCACTTTGTAGCGCATCTCTCCTGTTATTGCGAGCTGGACGAGGCAGGAGAGTGCCGTTTTTCCTGGGGCAAAAACAGCGTTGAGAGCTGTGGTTTCGGTGTACACCCACAGCAGAACTGCTCTAGCGAGTCCACATCTCCGGCTCCGCCA
>PLHC01000108.1 GCA_003138795.1 Granulicella sp.
CTAATAGCAGCACCACCGCAACGAGGATCGGCCCGCAGGCCATTCCCGCGCAAGTAGAAGCGGCGACCCAATCGGGTCGCCGCTTCTGTTTGCATACTTCTCGCAGCCTAGTGGATGTCGAACTGCTCCGGATGCAGGCTCGGATCGCTCTTCACCAGGATCGTCTTGCCCGACATCTCTTCCATCTCCTGCAGCCACTTGCCGCTGCCGGTCTTCAACTGCTTCACGACCTCGGGGTTCACGCGCAGCATGATGTCGGGCTTTTCGATGAGCTTGTGCATCTTGCGCATCTCGATGTAGATGTCGTTGCACACCGTCACCGGCGACTTCACCATGCCCGTGCCCGCGCAGATGCCGCACGTCGTCGAGAGCGTCCGCTCCAGCGACTGCTTCACCCGTTTCCGTGTAATCGCAATCAGCCCGAAATCATTGAACGGCAGCACCTTCGACGGAGCCCGGTCCTTCTTCAACTCCTCTTCCATCGCGGCCAACACCTTGTTCCGGTTCTTGCGCTCGTCCATGTCGATGAAGTCGATGATGATGATGCCACCCAGATCGCGCAGCCGAATCTGCCGCACAATCTCCGGAATCGCATCAAGGTTCGTCTTGACGATGGTGTCCTCAAGCCGCGCCGTCTTGCCAACGTACTTGCCCGTATTGACGTCGATCGCAACCAGCGCCTCCGTCTGGTTGATCACGATCGATCCACCCGACTTCAGCCACACCTTCGAGCGCAGCGCCGTGTTAATCTCCTCGGTGATGCCGAACTGCTCAAACATCGGCGTGTCCTTCGTGTAGAGCTTCACACGCCGGATCAGGCTCGGCTGGAAGCGCTGCAGGAAGCGCAGCACGCGCTCGTATTCCGTCTCCGTATCGACCCAGATCGCCGAGAAGTTGTCCGTCACCTGGTCGCGCAGAACGCGCTCGATCAGGTTGAGATCGTGATAGATCAACGCCGGCGACTTCGAGCTCTCCGAGCGCGTCTTGATGTCCGCCCACAGGTTGAGCAGGAAGCGCAGATCGCTGCGCAGCTCCTCTTCCGTCGCTCCCGCAGCGGCCGTGCGCACGATAAAGCCACCCTGCGCATCGCCCTTCTCGCTGAGCAGAATCTCCTTCAGCCTGCGCCGCTCACCATCGGACTCAATCTTGCGCGAAACGCCCATGTGGTTCACCGTCGGCATAAACACCAGGAAGCGGCCCGGCAGCGCGATGTGGCTCGTGATGCGCGCACCCTTCTTCGCAATCGGCTCCTTAGCAATCTGCACCAGGATCTCTTGCCCCGGCTTCAGCAGGTCGCTGATCGCCGGCAGGTTCGTCGACTGCATCGAGCGGCCGCCGCGATCGCGTCCACCACCACCACTCGGCCGCGAGTTCGCCATGCCGCGACGATCGCGCGAACCTCCGCGCTCTCCAACACGCTCGCGTCCGTTACGACGTCCATCCCGGCGCCCGCGACGTCCGCCCTCGCGCTCACCCTCACCCTCACGCGGCGCGATCTCGCCCTCCGTAACCGGGGCCGCGGTGCCGCCATTCTCCTCAAAGTCCGAAGTCTCGGCAAACTCCTCCTCCTCGACCTCGCTGATCTGGCTACCCGAGACTTCCTCTTCTTCCACAAAATCTTCATCGCCGGTCGACGCGAGTTCGTCCTCTTCGAAATCCTCCTCTTCATCGAAGTCTTCGTCCTCCTCCTCTTCATCGAGTCCCACCGGCTCATGCCGCGTAATGTCGTCGATCGTCATGTCGCGAATCATGCTGCCGAGGTCCGCCGCATTCTCCAGCGTCTCCTCTTCCGTGTCCCCCTCGCTGTCATAACCGAACCCGCTCGCCTGCAGCGAGCCGATCTCCGACTCCTCCTCGTCCAGCAGTTCTTCTTCGAGCTGGCCAGCGCCCGGCGCAAATCCTGCCGCTGCCTCAAACGGCACAACGGTCTCCGCCTCCGCCTCACCCGAATGCACCGACTGCACAACCGTCTCGTGCTCAATCGGAGCCGTAGGATCGGGGTGCACGATCTCCGCATGTACGACCTCGGAGATCAGCTCGCCGCTGGGCTGCAGGATCGTGAACTCGTGCTCCGCAATGGGCTCCGGCTCGAGCGTCCCTTCGGCCACCAACTCCTCAACCACAACCTCCGCAACCGGCGCGTTCTGACGAAACTCACGCTGCCCCGCAGGATCGACGCGATACGACGCCGAAGCATTCTCATCCGGCTCATATTCCGTCGTCGTCTCGTGGAACTCGGCTTCTGGGAGCTCGGCCTCTGAGAGTTCAGGCGCTGAGAGTTCAGGCTCCTGGAACTCAGCCTCCTGCAACTCAACCGCATGGATCTCCGCAACCGCTTCTTCGAACTGAGCCTCGTGCTCCGCTGCCGGCTCGAGCGCCTCTACTGGCGTCAGGTCGGTCTGGGCAGGATAGTGCGGCTCATACTCGCTCTCCGCAACATCATGCTGCGACGTCACCGCCGGAAGCACAGCCTCCGCCGGATCGATCCCGCCTGGTTCGGCGCGGTACTCCGTCCGCGGTGCAGCATCGCGATTGTCGCGGCCACCACGGCCTCGCTGCTCATCGCGTCCACGGCGACGGTCGCGGCCTCTATCTCCACCGCGCTCACCACCGCGCTCCTCGCGGCGGCCCTCGCCACGGGAGTCTCCACGCGCTTCACTCCGCGCCTCAGACGCAGGCTCACGATGCCGCGAGAGCGTCTCGCCCGGCAGCACCGATCCGCCATCCCAACCGACCAGCGGCTCAATCTCCGTGGACGGCTTCGCGATCACCGGAATGCCAAACGTCTTCGCTGGCGTCGGCTCACTCTCCGCTCCATCCTCACCGCGACGATACTTCGAGAGCGACTCACCCGGAAGGATGAACGGCGCTATAACCGGACCTCCAGCCGAAGCACTCAGGTCAACCACCTCATCCTCGCTCGACGCCGCACGTGCTCCACGCGGTGCAAACCGCTCCCGCACCGCATCATGCCGGTTGTCGCGGCCCCCACGCTCCGAACCACGATCTCCGCCATGATCGCGAGCGCCGCGCTCACGTCCGCCGCGCTCACGTCCAGCCTCGCGCGGCTCAGACGGCCGCGTCTCTGCATCAACTCTCTGCGGTTCCCGCGGAGCTCTCTCTTCCTGCGCTGCAGCCTCGATCACAATCTCAGCCGGCTCGCCCGCAACCGGCGACTCAGCTTGCTGCTCGCCAGCGACACTGCGTCCCCGGCGCCGGCCCCGGCGACCGCGCCAGCGGCGGCTGCCATCGGCACCCGGAGCGCCCTCGCCAATCTCTTCGCCCTCGCTCTCGCGCGGCGTCACATTCAGAACTTCCTCGTCCGCCGGCGCGAAGCTCCGGAACTCTTCAACCGGGCTCTCCACGCGGGCCTCAGGCTGCACCTCTGGCTGCGCCTCGCGGCTGCGCCGTTCGCCATTCCGTCCCTCGCGGCGGCCACGCCCACGTCCCTCGCGGCGGCCCTCGCCGCGGCCCTCAACTCGGCCCTCACTCGGGACCTCACTCGGGACCTCAGCTTTGGGCCTCTCGCCGCGCGGAGCACGTGCTTCGCCGCCAGCGGCGCCGCCAAAGTCCGTAACCTCGCCGGCCTCTTCCATGAAGTCGGTGATGTAGAGGAATGCATCGCGTTCGAGCCCAACGTCCACAAAGCTCGACTGCATACCCGGCAAAACGCGCGTCACGCGTCCGTTGNNGCGTCTCGTGCGGCGTGCTGGATATGTAAATTTCCTTCGACATTGCTCTGCTTCTCCCTCGCACTCGGCGCTCAGGCCGAGGTGCGTGCTGGCAGAACAGGCGAAGATCGCGCTGCAGAAGCTCTAACGCGGAGCGTTAGATCCTTGCAACTGACTCCTGTGATACGGACAGACGATGAGTTGCGGTGACTGGATCGAACTTCCGGAGGCTCTGTGCGCCTGTAGCAGCGCGCCCCCCAGTCCGCAGAGTACCGCGCAGGTTGCGCGTCCGCGAGCAGGTGCCGGGAGAGGATAATTCCAGTGTTGTACCGCGCGTCTTGGGCTGATCGTTCCTGCCTTCCGACACAATGCCGTCCACGGAGTTTGTGACCAACGCAACCTCAACCCGAGGCGGGGCCGTTAACCGTCCGTTTACGTTCATTCTCAAAACCTGTCCGGCCATCGGAAGTTGATCCGCGCCTGGCCGGCCTTCTAAAAATCGTTGTACCGCGGCGCCGGGAAAGATAGGTCGCATCCGTGCCGCGGTCGTTATAGCGATCACCCCTACGGTCGATCGTCTGCCTCTAGTATGCACCAAACTTGGGCAATGTGCGCCAGCTTCTCTAATTCACAAACCGGCGCATCCGAATGTTCATCACGATCCCCAGCGCCAGGAACATATAGATAATCGACGATCCGCCGTAGCTCATCAGCGGCAAAGGAATTCCTGTCACCGGCATCAACCCAACGCACATGCCGATATTCACCGCAATCTGGAACAACAGCACGCCCGCCACGCCCATGATAATCAGGCTCCCCGGTGGATCGGCCGCCGTCTGCGCGTTCTGGATCAGCCGCACCAGGATCAGGAAATACAGCAGCAGCACGCCCACCGCGCCGATAAACCCGTGCTCCTCGCAGAATGCGGCAAAGATAAAATCCGTATACGGAATCGGCAGGAAATCCCCCTGCGTCTGCGATCCCTTGTTGCTACCCTTGCCCCACAGCCCGCCCGAGCCCACCGCAATCAGCGACTGCCGGATCTGGTAGCCCGAAGCCTGACGATCGCTGTCCGGATTCATAAACGACGTCAGCCGGGCGCGCTGGTACGGCTTCAGCAGCCTGCCCGAACTCAACCCAATGCCGCCCAGCAAAGCGATGGCGAGCAGGATAATACCCGCCTGCTTGAATCGAATCCCGCCCAGAAACAGTCCCGCCACCAGCACCGGCAGATACGTCAGCGACGTCCCCAGATCCGGCTGTTTCAGCACCATTGCCAACGGCACGCCGATCAGCAGGAAGGCCTTGCCAATGTCCTTCCAGCTCAAATCGCGGCCACTCTCCACGATCTGCCAGAAAAAACGCGCCGCAACCAGGATCAGCACCAGCCTCACCCACTCCGACGGCTGAAAGTGCGCTCCGCCGCCCAGGTTGATCCAGCGTCGCGCACCCAGCACCTTGGTCCCCACCAGCCACACCGCAACCAGCGACACCAGGCTAACGCCATACGCCCAATACGCGATCTCCAGCAGTCGGTGGTAATCGATCAGCGAGATCACAAACATCCCGACAATCCCCACCGCCAGAAAAACCATCTGCTTCTGCTGGAAGCCGTGGAACTTCGTCATCGCCGTCGCCGACCGAATCTCGAGCACACTGACAACCGAGAGCACGAGCACGAAGCTCAGCAGCATCCAGTCGAAGTCACGAAATCGCGAGCGAATCATTCATTTCCAGTCTATCGTTCTTAGACTCTCTCGAGTCCTTGGAGTCTCACTGCCCAGCCGGTGCCGTCCCACCCGCACCATCGGGCGTCTGCACCGGTTTGGGCGCCGCCGCGACCTTCTGCAGATTCCCGGCCCGCGCGCGCTGCTCCGTCACATACGCATCGATCACCTGCGCCGCCAGCTTCGCCGAGTTGTTGCCCCAGTTGCCGTGCTCCCACAGCACCGCGACGACGATGTCCGGATTCCGCCGCGGCGCGATGCCCACGAACCACGCATTCGGCACCGTCGAGTGGCCCCCGCCCGTGCGGGCCAGCGCGGAGTGGCTCATCACCTGCGCCGTTCCGGTCTTGCCTGCGAAATCAATGCCGTCCATGTGTGCAGCCGCTGCCGTGTCGAAGCCGCCTGGGGCCGTCGTCTGCGCCATCGCATCCGTGATGATCTGCCAGTTCGCGTTCGTCAGCGGAATCGTCTTGTCGCCACTGCCCGGATACGTCGACCGGATCGCCGACAGCTCATCCGCTCTCAACTCATCCGCGAACACCACGTGCGGCCGCGCCAGCACGCCACCTGAAGCAATCCCGCCGATCGCGCGCGCCAACTGCAGCGGCGTAACCTCCAGCGCTCCCTGCCCGATCCCCACCGAGATCACCTCGCCCGGATACCACGGCTGATGCTGCGTCTTCAGCTTCCACAGCACCGACGGCATAATGCCCGAGGCCTCCTCCGGCAGGTCGATCCCCGTCTTCTGTCCAATGCCCACGCTCGACCCATAGCGCGCAATCGTATCGATGCCCAGCTTCTCCGCCAACGTGTAGTAGAACGTGTCGCAGCTCCATGGAATCGCATTCTGGATATCGACCATCCCATGGTGCTTATCGCATGCGTGGAACTGCCCGTAGAACATGCCGCCGCCGTTGCACATCACGCGCAGGCTCTGTGCAACATTCTCCTGCAACCCCGCCAGCGACATGATGATCTTGAACGTCGATCCCGGCGCCAGCTGCGCCTGGATCGCCTTGTTCATCATCGGATGGTCCGGATTCTCCATGATCGACTTCCAGTACGCCGACGACAGCCGCACCGAAAACTGGTTCGGATCGTACGTCGGCCGCGACACCATCGCCAGGATCTCGCCCGTATGCGGATCCATCGCCACGATCGAGCCGATCTTGCCCTCCATCGCCTTCTCCGCGGCCATCTGCACATCGAGGTCGATCGTCAGCCGCAGATCCTGGCCGGGCACTGCCAGCTCCTGGCCCATCTGCCCAACCTCTCTGCCGTGCGAGTTCACCACAATATCGCGCGATCCATCCGTCCCGCGCAGAATACTGTCGTAGGTCTCTTCGATGCCCGACTTCCCCACCACATCGCCGGGTTCATACGCCGCAAAGCGCTCCTGGTTAAGGTCGTTCTCGCTCACCTCGCCGACGTACCCGATCAGATGCGCCGCGAATCCATCCTTCGGATAAAGCCGCCGCTGCTCATCCAGCGTCTCCAACTCCGGCAGCTCATTGCGATGCGCCTCAATGAACGCCTGCTCATCCGGCGTAATGTCCTGCTTCAGCGGAATCGGCTGGTACTTCGGCGCATATTGAAAGTTCCGCAGCGTGTCCTGGATCTGCTCCAGCGGAATATGCAATCCCGCGGCGATCATCGGCAGATCCGCATCGAGGTCCTTCTGCTGCTCGCGCAACAAATAGCAGGTCACCGACGGATAATTGTCCACCAGGATGCGTCCATAGCGATCGAAGATCCGCCCCCGCGGCGCCAGCACTGGAACCTTGCGAACGCGATTCTGCTCGGCGAGCACGCGGTAGGTGTCCGCGCCCAGAATCTGCAAACGCCACAGCCAGCAGCCCAGCACCACCAGCACCAGCGCCACCCCGTACTGCGACACCTGCAGCCTCGTAGCGGATAGCTTCTCCTTGCGATCGACGCTGTCCAAATCCATGTGGCGGGCCCCTGCTACTTATCCTGAAACCTGGCTGTAGCTGTCTCTATTTTACTGCCGGCGCAACTCAATCCCGGGTTCTGAACGTATCCAGCAGATAGAACAGCGGAATCGCGACCACGCAGTTCGCCACCGCGCAAATCACCTGGTGCAGCGGCTGCAGCCGATACGTCGGATCGCCCAGCAGCCAATGCGCGATCAGATACAGCAGGCCGCCCTGAAACAGGCTCAGCGTAAAGACCAGCAGCATGCGGTTGATCAGGCTTTCGATATCGACAGCAAACCCAACACTCGCAGCAACATACCCGATAATGCCCTTGGCTATCCCATCCACCCCGAACGGATGGTTCGTCAGCCCATCCTGAAATAGCCCGATCAGTGTTCCCGTGACCGTACCCGCAATCGGATTGCGCCGCGACACCGCGAAGAAGATCGTCGCAATCAGCGGCAGGTCGATGCTGATGAGCCACGGGAACGTCTTCGGCAGCACCGCCTGGAGCAGGATGCAGGCCAGCGGCGCCAGCAGCGTCACCCCCGGATGGAATCCATACTGGTCGAGCTCTTCGCGTGATGTGTAACTGTGTTCGACCATCGCCCTCTTGCCCTTGCTTTTGCCCCTGCTTTTCTTTCTGTCATTCCCGCAGGGAATCTGCTTCTGTCTCTACTGTGGCTTCTGCGACTGCGCAGGCAGTGGCTCCGCCGCCGCGCCCGGCCTCAAGTCCTCTGCCGGAGGCGTAGCTCCCGGTGAAAAGCGATCCGGATGCAAAATCGGCTTAGGCCTCGGCAGCCCCGAGTTCGGAATTCCCGACACGCTCCCCACCTGGCTCTCCGTATCCTCCGCAGGCTTCTCCGCGCCATTCGCCGCCGTACTATCGCTCGCATTGGAGTGCAGGCTGGGCAGCTTCTCTGCGATCAAATCCGCTGCGCGCTGATTAGCCTGCGCCGCGGCCTCTGCATCTGCCGCATCCTGCGCGGCGGTCGGCGGCAGCGTGCTGGAGGTTCCGGTAATCACCAGCACCTCTTCCAGCCGCGCCAGATTCGCCGCCGGCTTGATCCTGATCGCCGTATACGGCTGGTGCAGCGGGTCCGGCGCGATCGACTCGATCACACCCACCGGCAGCCCGCGCGGAAACACCATATCTCCGCCCGAGGTCACCACCTGCTCGCCCGGCTTGATCCGCGAATCCGCCGTCAGATTATTGATCTGCACCTGGCCCGTCGCCGACCCGCGCAGGATTCCGCGAACGCGTGTCGACGTCAGGATCACGCCCGCGCCCGCCGTTGCATCGTTGATCAGCAGCAGTTGCGCCGTATGCGGAAACACATCGCGAATCTTGCCCACCACGCCATCCGGCGTAATCACCGGCTGCTCGGGCTTCAGCCCATCGTCCGAGCCCTTATCCAGATACAGCACATGCGAGCGCTCCGACCCGCTGGTCCCAATCACCTGCGCCGCGACCGTACTGGTCACATACTGCTGCTTGAACGCCAGCAGCGTTTGCAGCCTTCGGCCCTGTGCTGCGTCCTCGGCGAAGGACGCCTGTTCCTCGCGCAGCCGCGCCACATCCTGTTTCAGTTGCTCATTCTGTTGGTGCGTATGACGCAGGTCGATGTAGCCGTCCCACACCCCGCGCACCTTTAGGCTCGATCCATGGACCACTCGCTCGACAGGCGTAATTCCAAGGATCGTCCAGCGCCGCAACAGGGTAACCTTGCGGCCATCCGGCCCGCCACCGGTGGCATCCATCTCTCTCGCGCCACCGGCGGCATCCCTCGCCGGGCGCTGCACCTGTATGGCGAGCGCGATCACCTGCGTCAGCACAATCGCAATCAGCACCATCGGATTCTTGAAGCGTGTAAAGAATGAGTCCATCTTGGAGAGACAGCAGGCAGGAGGCGGAACGGCAACATGCGCACGTTCATTATTTCATCTGTGGGCCACCCGTGTGCGGCACCGGCGCGGGAGGGTTTCGCAGAACCTCCACTGCTACCATCAATGCCGTGCCGTTGCAGCTCTCCACGCCGGTAAAATTCATCAAGCGCGTAGGCGATCGCATCGCTGCGGGCCTGGCCGAACGCGGCGTCTCCACCGTCGAAGACCTGCTCTACCACCTGCCCTTCCGCTACGAAGATCGCCTCCACCCCCGGCCACTCTCGCTCTATCAGCCCGGAGACATGGCCTCGCTCATCGGCGAAGTCCGCGGCACCGTCCTCCTCCGCACCCGCTCCGGTCCCATCTTCGAAATGACGGTCGGCATCAAGCCTCCCGCCGCCGACAGCGAAGCCGCCATGGAAGGCCTCCTCGCACCTCCACCCTCTTTCGGCCCGGCACATTTCGGCCCGGCACATTTCGGCCCGGCACATTTCGACCCGGCGCAAATCGGGTACCCCGAGGCTTTAGCCTCGGGTCTCACACCCAACAATAAAAAAGAGGGGGCTTTAGCCCCCGGGACACCCTCCCCCATCCATCAACCGATTTGGGAGACCGTCAAGTGCATGTGGTTCCACGGCAGCTATCTCAAGGACAAGTTCCACCCCGGCCAGAGCATCGCGCTCTACGGCAAGCTCGAAGGCAGCCGCAGCGGCAACGCCCTCCATGCGCCGCCCGGATCAACCAGGTTCAAGATGATCCAGCCCACCTTCGAGATCCTCCCCGACGCTCAAGCCACCGGCGACGACGCCGAGTTCACCATGCTCGAGATGGGCCGCATCGTCCCCGTCTACGAGTCGCTCGGCGGCAAGACCCCCTGGGGCGCGAAGCTCACCTCGCGCTGGATGCGCCGCGTCATGTGGACCGTCTTCCGCGAACTCACCGAATCTGCAGAAAGAGAAAACTCTGTCATCCTGAGCGCAGCAGAATCAACTTCCTCAGCAAAAAACCCTGTCATCCTGAGCGCAGCTGCGACTCTGCTTCATCGCGACGCAGCAGAGTCGAAGGACCCGCCAGCCCGCTCGAACCGGCAAGTCTCTCCATCACTTTCCGGCTCCAATCCAGCCACCCAAAATCCCGGTGCCTCCACCACGCGAAGCCCCTCGCAGGACGCGCAGTCCTCGCTGGACGCGCAGTCCGAAACGCTGCCCCATGCGCTGCGCGAACGCCTCGCTCTTCCCTCGCGCATGGAGGCCCTGCAAGCCCTCCACTTCCCCCCCGCCGGAACCTCCATGACCGAGCTGATGAGCGCGCGCACCCCCGCGCACCGCCGCCTCATCTTCGAGGAGTTCTTCTACCTCGAGCTCGGACTCGAACTCAAACGCCGCCGTCTGCGCGAGCGCGCGGGAACCGTCTTCACCACCAACGACAGCGTGCGCCAGGCCCTCAAGCAGGTCCTTCCCTTCAAGCCCACCGCCGCCCAAAAACGTGTACTCGGGGAAATTGTCGGCGACATGCGCCGCCCCCAACCCATGCGCCGCCTGCTGCAGGGCGATGTCGGCTCCGGCAAGACCATCGTCGCCTTTCAAGCGGCATTAGTGGCCATTGAAAACGGCTATCAGGTCGCGCTCATGGTCCCCACCGAGATCCTCGCCACGCAACACTACCTCTCCGCGCGCAAGCTCCTCGGCGACGTCCTCTCCCCGCGCACCGGTCGCCCCTATCGCATCGCCCTGCTCACCGGCTCGCTCGACGACCGCGCCAAGCGCGAGACGCNNCAGCACCGCTTCGGCGTCCAGCAGCGCTTCCAACTCATGCGCAAACCCAACTCTGGCGCCCCATCTCGGCCACTCGCCCCACCGCCGAACGGCCAGGCCACGCGAAGCCCCTCGCCGTCCGCGCAGGACTCTGTCATCCTGAGCGCAGCGCGCAGCGCCCAGTCGAAGGACCTGCCAGACAGCCCGCAGCCGCAATCCAGCCAGCCCCTTTCAGCCACCGAACCCGACGTTCTGGTCATGACCGCGACGCCCATCCCCCGCACCCTCGCGCTCACGTTGTACGGCGACCTCGATGCCTCTGTCATTGACGAGCTCCCACCTGGCCGCTCTCCCATCCTCACCCGCCGCATGCCCGAAGAGCGCTCTGCCGAGGTCTGGGACTTCGTCCGCAAGCAGGTCGCCGCAGGCCGCCAGGCCTACATCGTCTACCCCGTCATCGAAGGCGGGAAAGACGACCAGCCCGAACTCGACTTCGCACTCGAACCGGAAGCCACGGAGCCGACAACCAAATCGCCGCGCAAAAAAGCCCAGCGCCCCAAGCTCCGCTCCGCCACCGAAATGCACGAAGAACTAGGCCTCGGCCCATTGAAAGGCCTCCGCCTCGGACTACTCCACGGCCGCATGTCCGCCGACGACAAAGAGATCACCATGGCCCGCTTCAAGCGCGGCGAGATCGACGTCCTCGTCTCCACCACCGTCATCGAGGTCGGCGTCGACGTCGCCAACGCCACGGTTATGGTCATCGAACACGCCGAGCGCTTCGGTCTCGCCCAGTTGCACCAGTTGCG
>PLHC01000100.1 GCA_003138795.1 Granulicella sp.
CGAAGACAAGGCGAAAATACCCTCGGCTCCGCCGGGACGCTCTCGACCCCGCCCTGAACGGCGAGATTTGCCGCGCTTCGGATCAGAGGCAGAGGACGCGGTGGCCGGGACACTCCTGCGCGGCGTGCTCGATCAGCAGACCAGGCAGTGCGTCGCCGTAGCGCGCGAGGAACCAGATACCGCCGAGCAGTCGCTCCTGGAGATGACCGTCCGGATAGAGACTCAGCATGATGGCCGTCGCGTGCTTCTTCAGCGAGGCCTCTTTCTGGAGCTCAAAGTTCGCAGCCATGCGGCGCAGGCGGTTCATCTGGTAGCGCATCTTGCTGGCGGAGACGCCGGCGGCGCGACCGAGGTCGGAACTCATCGCGGTCATGTACTCGGTGAGCGCGGTCAGTTCCGCATCCATTGCATTGCCGACGGCAGCGATCTTTCGCTTGCCCTCGATGGGCATCGAGCGGGCACCGAGTCGCAGTGCGAGATTTTCGGCGGTCTTCGCTTCGAGCACCTGCGGGAACTGAAGTTCGTTGGTGGCCATCATGGCTGCGATGGCGGGCTCGATCAAGGTTGCTGAGAGCCGCGGCAGAATGGGCGTGATGCGACCGAGGATGCGCTCGTAAAGAACTGCCGATTGGGCAAAGTATGCGACCTCTGCCGGGCCGCCGACGTAGGCCGCCGTGGGCAGAATCGCGTCCTGAAGGACGGGCCGCAGCAGCGCGTTGGGGCTCAGGCGCTCGGGCTCGGCGGCGAGAATTCCGAGCAGATCTTCGGCGGAGTAGACGCGTGTGCCTGCCTGCCACTCGCCGTCCGGGCTGCGGCGCAGCGGAACGCGTGCGCCGGTTTCAGCATCGATCAGGAAGAGCAGCGAATGTGTCGGCGATACCAAGACCTGGGCGTGATATCCCGTGGCCACGAGTTCCTGCGAACGGGCGAGCAGCGCGTTTTCCAGCTCATCGGCGCGCTCAATAGCGGCGCGCAGCACGCTAGCTCCGAGAGCGTGAAACTCGCGTGAGGCTGCATCCATGACGATCAGGCCGTGCGCGGCGAAGACCTTGGTCAGCAGCCGGCCAAAGGCTCCTGCGAGCCTGGTGTCGGGGGCATAACATTCGCGCAACAAAGAGCAGATGGGCGCCCATCCGAGGAGTTCGCTGGCGCGGTGGAGCGCAGCCTCAAGGTGCAGTCGGCCTTGCTCGTTGCCGCCGTCGACACGCATCGCCCCTACTGGCAGCGGCCGACCGGCTCTTAGGCCGAGGCGCAGCGTTTCGACGTTGGTCCTGGCCAGCAGGGCAAGCTGATCGACCTCGGCGAGATCATGGTCTTCGCTGGCCAGCCAGAAGATGGGGACGTGCTCACGTCCGGTGATCTTCGTCGCATCCTGGGCTTTGCGGACCGCAGTGGCGGCCTTCAGGAACGTCAACAGCGGGCCGCCGAACAGCGCAACCTGCTGGCCGGTGACGACCGCCGCTGCGCCGTGCTTCAGGCGCTCGATATTGGCGAGGACGGCGGTGTCGGCGTCGAGGTCGTCCGCCTGCCGCAGGAGTGTGCTGGTCAGGCGAGCGCGGTGCGATTCGTCCAGCGAGGGCGAGGTCTTCGCCCATGCCATCGAGAATGGGTCCGTTGGATACCAGCGCCGAAGGGCGGCCGCGTTTGGCGATGCAGCCGTCTCCGTATAGTCACGAAAGAGCGCAGTTGTGCCCGGCAGCGTCGAGATGGGGTAGCACTGGGAGTCCATGCAGCTTTTAGTCTCTCTCATCTTGAATCTCTTTGGATGCGCGAGACGGACCGCCGATGCACTGAATCCTTCTGTCGTCGTTTTGATTTTTGTCCCCGCCCGGGTCGTATACTGTACGGTCATGGCACCCTCAAAGACAAAGACCGCAAAGAAGACAGCCTCCACCTCCAGAACAAAGCCGGCAACGACCCGGCCAGCGACAAAGAAATCTGCGCCGCCGGCAGCGAAGCCGCTCAAGCTCACCGGGCGTGGGCAAACGATCTCTTCGAAGACCGTCTATCAGGGAAATGTCTTCCGCGTGACACATGACGAGGTCATCGAACCCGGCGGCGTGAAGGCAACTCGCGACATTATCCGTCACCATGGCTCGGTTGTAGTACTGGCTGTGGATACGGAGTCGAACTCGAAAGACCCGGACATTCTGCTGATTCGGCAGTACCGCCATGCGGCCGGAAAGCTACTGCTGGAGCTGCCAGCCGGGCATATTGAGCCGGGCGAGAAGCTGCTCTCGGCGGCAAAACGCGAGCTCATGGAGGAGACAGGCTACCGGGCGAAGCGGTGGTCCAAACACGCGTCCTACTACGCGAGCCCGGGGTTTCTTACTGAGACCATGACGATCCTGCTGGCGGAGGACCTGACTCAGGGTGAGGCCGCGCCAGAAGAGGACGAGAAGATCGAAGTGCACATGACGCCGCTCTCTGAGGTGATGCGGCTGATCCATGCGGGCAAGATCGAGGATGGGAAGACGCTTATTGGGGTCCTGCTGTACGACTCTCTGCGCCGGTCCAGGAAGCTCTGATGCGTGGTGATTTAAGTTGATTTGGCTCCTGTAAAACTCTCCTTTCGCCCGGCTACCCGATCTCGCTTTCCGTTCGGGTAGCCGGGCGAGAAAAGCCGTGCGTCCGCAATTATTTTTTACGAAGGTATTTCAGGCCGCCTAACAACCCGGAGATGCGTCATATACGTAGCGTTCTTCCGGCCACGCGGGAGGCACATTACGAGCACGGCAAAGGAACCCATGGCACAGTACAAAGGCACGGTAAAGTGGTTCAACAACGCAAAGGGTTACGGATTCCTGGGGCGTGAAGATGGCCCCGACGTCTTCGTACACTACAGTTCCATCAAGCTTGATGGCTACAAAACTCTCAAGGAGGGCGACGAGGTGGAGTTCGACGTCATCCAGGGAACAAAAGGCCCACAGGCGGACAATGTGATTCGCACGAAAGCTGTCTAGCGCGCTGGCAGATAGGGCTTCAGGCCCGGTGGTTCGCAACTCTACAATCAGAGACGGCCAGGCCTTCACGCAGAGGCGGCCCCAGGCCTTCGACTCTCTATGGACAACATTACCCTTGCACGCCTGCTCGACGAAACAGCCGCACTGCTGGAGATCGACGCGGGTGACCCATTTCGCATCCGCTCCTATCGCCGCGCCGCCGAGGCTGTTGAGCAGCAGACAACCCAGCTGGCTACGCTCGCGACGGTCGACGCAGATCCGAAGGCGCTGCTGGCGATTCCGGGGATAGGCAAGGGCATGGCTGCCAATATCCGCGACCTGGTTGCGACCGGCACGATGCCGTTGCGCGAGGAGTTGCTGCAGAGATACAAGCCGACGATGCTGGAGTTGCTGCGGCTGCCCGGCATGGGGCCGAAGACGGTGGCAATGCTATATTCGGCGCTCAGCATCAGCGATATCGATGCGCTGGAGGAGGCAGCTAAACGCGGCGACCTGCTGACCCTGCCGCGGATGGGGCAGAAGTTTACCGACAAGCTGTTGAAGGGCATCGAAGACTACCGCAAGAATTCATCGCGGTTTCGCATCGATGTTGCGCGCGAGCATGCGGAGCGGATCAGCGAGCTTATCCGGCTGTTTCCGGGCATCGAGACGATCACCCCGGCAGGATCCTTGCGACGCGGGCGGGAGAGCGTCGGCGACCTCGATCTGCTGGTTACCGGGCCTGCATGCGAGCCCGACGTGGTTGCCGCAGCGGTCGAGCACGTGGCGTCTCTGCCGCTGATCGACAAGCTGCTGGCGAAGGGCCAGAACAAGGTCAGCTTTACGCTACGCAACAATCTTCAGGTCGACGTGCGACTGCTGCCGCGGGCCAGCTACGGCGCGGCGCTGCAGTACTTTACCGGGTCCAAGATGCATAATGTGGCGCTGCGGCAGCGCGCCATCAAGCGGGGGCTTACGCTGAGCGAATACGCTCTGCTGCGGCTCGAGGATAATGTCGTCGTCGCGTCCGCGACCGAGCAGGAGATCTACAACGCGCTCGACCTCGATTACATTCCGCCGGAGCTGCGGGAGAACCGCGGCGAGATCGAAGCAGCGGCTAACCACACGCTGCCGACGCTGATCGTGCGGGGTGATGTGCGGGGCGACCTGCACATGCACACCACCGAATCCGATGGGAACAACTCGATCCGTGAGATGGCGGAGGCTGCGATCGCGCGCGGGCTGGAGTACATCGCCATCACCGATCACTCGAAGAACCTTGCCATGACACATGGCATGGACGATGAGCGTACGCTGGCGCATGCGCGGCGCATCCGCGAGGTTTCAGACGAGCTCGCGCGGGAGTTTGCCGCAGGGCGCGGGCCACAGTGGGAACGCTACGAGGAGCGGCTGCGCAATAACGAGCCGGATATTCAGAAGCCTGCAATTCCCTTCCGCATCCTCGCGGGCATTGAGGTCGACATCCTGCTGGATGGCTCGCTCGATCTCGCCGATGAGACGCTCGCGCAGCTGGATATCGTCGTCGCAAGTGTGCACTCGGGATTTAATCAACCAGGCGAGGAGATGACGGCGCGGATGTTGCGTGCTGTTGAGAACCCGCACGTCCACATCCTTGGCCATCCCACCGGGCGCAAGGTGCTCCAGCGTGAGCCCTACAAGATCGACCTGGCCCAGATGCTACCTGCCGCGGCACGTTTCGGTGTTGCGGTTGAACACAACGCTTCGCCGGCGCGTTTGGACCTGAGCGATCTACACCTGCGTCTCGCCAAGGAGCACGGCTGCAAGCTCGTCGTGAATACGGACGCACACGCGACCAATGAGCTCGACCAGATCGACTATGGAATCGTGCAGCTGCGGCGGGCATGGCTGAGTGCCGCGGACCTGCTCAATACGCGGCCCGTGGACGAACTGCTGATAAGTTTGCGGAGGGCATAACGGTAGAGTTGCCGCGCTATTCTGATGGAACGATGCCAGACTTTGAACTCCATCTTGCGCCCCCACCAGACCGCAACAATCCGGTCCCAAAGTTTCTGATTGCCAGCCTTGTGATGATCGTTGCCGGCGTGGCCGTCTTCATGCTGAATCCCCGCAAAACTGTGGAGATATCCGTGCAGAAGGTCGATCTCTTTGCACCGCACACGGAGTTCAAAGCCACCCCCGGCGAAAATCAGATCATCGGCGCACCAGCAGCCTCCGAGGACGATCTTTACGTCGTCGCGACGTTGCGGATCACCGACAAGCTGCGGCTGCCAATCTTTTTGGACAGTAACTCGGCGACGATGACCACGGCCGAGGGAGCAACCGTCGAAGCAACGGTCATCTCCCCGCACGATCTGCCGCGGCTGGAACAGACGTTTCCGCAGGTTCTTCCGCTGGTAAGCCCGCCGTCGGCCCAGCCGATCAGCTTTGATGACGCTGTGGCGCCGGGGGCGACGCGTTTGGGGTCGGTGGTGCTGTTGTTTCCGCAGATATCCGCGAAGGCGTGGCAGACGAAAAAGTCCGCCACGCTGACCCTCAACCTGGCGCACGATGCAGCGCCACAAATCGTCGCTCTGCCCTAGGCCCGAAAACAGCAAGGGCCGCGCAGACTCTGCGCAGCCCTTGGGTAGGTGGAGCGTGAATTACGGAACCGCAATGGGTGCGGGCACATTCTTTGGTGTGCTGAGATAGCCCGTCACGGTGTTCTTGGTGATGTTGTTCACTACGATTTCGAACAGGGCCGGCGACTTGCCGGAGTAGAACTGTACCGGCTCATCGAGATTCCTGTCCTTCTTCTCGATGTTCTTGTCATCCGAGCTGACGGTGAGCGTGAACTTGGAGCGCTTCACATCTGCCTTCCTTAGCGCCAGCTTGATTGTGCCGATGTTCTCCGACGGCGCACCCTTGTGCAGCGTGAACTCGTAGTAGCTGCGGTCGCCCCTATGCTTCAACTCCTCGAGCTCGCTGTGGTTGGTCGCGATCAGGCCGCTCATCACACCTGCATCGCCCATGACGCTGGTAAGCTGCGTCTTGGTCGCAGCAAGATCGGCCTGCGTGGTCGCGACATCGGTCTTCACGCCGCCAACATCGGTCTTCACACTCGAGACATCGGTCTGAACCGCACCGACCTTCTGCTCGGTCGCCTTTTGTTCGCGCGCTAACCGGGCCGTCTGGGCCGTCGTAGTCTCCTGGGCAGCGATAAGCTGATCCGACTTATCCTCGAGTTGCTTCTGCGTGAGGCCGACGCTTTGAGCCAGCGCCTGGCCCTGGGCCTTCAGCCGCTCATTCGTGTCGTCAATCTTCTCAGCCAGAGTGGTGTTCTGCTGGTTGGCGGTCGCGAGCTTCGCCTCCGCATCGGAGATGTGCTTTTGCAGAGTGAAGCTCCAAGCCAAGCCGCCTAAAGCCACCAGCAGCGCAGCAATGGCGACGCCTACAAGCCACATTTGCGGCTCCACGTATTGCTGCGTTGTTACTTGCTTGTCATCGTTAAGGCTCATCCTTGGCATTCCTCCTTGTAGGCCTGCTCTCTGAGCGTTCCACGCTCATGAGATGCAACTTGCCTTGCGGTTAGACGCGGGAAACGACCAAAACGACGGATTGAAGTCATAATTGTCCGTCGCGCGCACCGAAAATTAGGCAACCTTCGCGAAGGGATGCACGATTCGCATACTATAAGTTGCAGGAGGATTGCGCGAAGAATGAGTGTGCTGAGCTCCAGCTCCAACCTAGACCTGGCCCCGGATATTGTCGTAGTCGGCGCTGGGTTGATCGGCTTGGCGATCGCGCTGGAACTGCACGACCGCGGTGCAGCTGTTACTGTCATCGAGCATGGACGCAGCCTTTCGGAGGCGTCCACAGCCGCTGCAGGGATGCTTGCGGTTGAAGACCCATACAACCGTCCAGAGCTTCGGCTGCTCTCCCGGCTGAGCGCAGAGCGCTACCCCACGTTTCTCCGCCGGATCGAAGAACTCTCCGGAATCGCGGTTCCCTTCCAGACGGAGGCGACGGTCCAATATCTGGCAGACGGCGCGACAATGCGCCTCGCGGAGCATTCACTCGACCCCCGCCAACTCGCTCCGGCGCTTCTGGCTGCAGTCAAAACGACCTCCATTCGGCTGCTTGAGGAGACGCGGATTGCAACTGTAGAAGAGGCAACACATGGCGTGGATATTCGCCTGACGAGTGCGGTGGTGATCGCATCGCGAGCGATCATTTACGCTGCGGGAGCGTGGACGGCCGAGGTCATGGCAGGTCTGCACGGTGACGCGGTTGCGATCGCCCCACGAAAGGGTCAAATGCTGCGTGTTCGACTGCCGGCGGCGCTGGCGCTGCGCGAAGTCCATCGCAGCGAACAGGTTTACATCGTCCCCCGCACACGTGGACCTCAGGCAGGGACCGCACTGATCGGAGCGACGGTGGAGGACACCGGCTTCGACACCACAGTACGAACTGAAGATCTGGGGGGCCTGCGCGCGCTCGCGGCTGAGTTGCTCCCAGAGTTCGAGTCGGAGACCGACGCTCCGCTGGTGGAGTCGTGGGCTGGGCTGCGTCCTGCCACACCTGACTTTCTGCCGATCCTCGGAGCATGCACCCGCACCGGCCAGTTCATCGCCAGCGGACACTATCGGAACGGGATTCTGCAAGCACCGGCTACAGCCCTTGTGATCGCTGACCTGCTCGAAGGAAAAGCACCCACGGTTGATATCTCGGCATTTTCGCCTGGCCGCTTCTCGAGCCGCGGAGAGCATCGCATCCGTCCAATCCAGTGAAGAGCGGAAGACGGCGGCCTTCTCCGAGTGCATGAGAACGTTCTCTCCATTGCGCTCAGAAACCACTCTTTCCCTGCTGCTCTGATTTCTAGTCTCCCTATGCGCCGCAGTTGCTGCGGCTCCTTCAGGGCTGTATCGTCTTCGCTGGCCACTTCCAGTTCCTTATCTCCGGACGATCGATTCCGTTCTCGTTCGCATAGCATATCGAATCGATGATCTGATTTTTGAGCCACTCTTTTGTGTGGGCAGCTGTGATCTGCAGCGACGGAACACGATCGATCACGTCGATCGCCAGGTTGAATCGGTCAACTTGGTTGAGGATTGCCAGTTCCAGGGGCGTGTTGATGTTGCCCTTCTCCTTATAGCCGCGCACATGGAAGTTGTCATGGTTCGTTCTGCGGTAGGTGAACTTGTGGATGAGTGTTGCGTAGGCGTGAAAGTTGAAGATAACCGGCTTGTCTTTTGTAAATAGGCTGTCAAACTCGCGCTCCGATAGCCCGTGCGGGTGTTCCTGCTCTGGCATCAGACGGAAGAGATCGACGACGTTGATAAATCGGATCTTCAGCTCAGGGCAGCGCTCGCGCAGGATGGCGACGGCGGCGAGCGATTCCGACGTGGGTATGTCGCCAGCACACGCCATTACTACATCCGGCTCGATCCCCTCGTCATTGCTGGCAAAGTCCCATATACCAATGCCCTTTGTGCAATGATCGATTGCCTCATCCATGCTCAGATACTGCAGGTGCAGCGCCTTGTCTGCGACGATCACGTTCACGTAGTTCGTACTGCGCAGGCAGTGGTCTGCCACGCTAAGCAGGCAGTTCGCATCGGGCGGCAGATAGATGCGCGTCACCTCCGGGCTCTTATTCGTGACGATATCCAGAAAGCCAGGATCCTGGTGGGTGAAGCCATTGTGATCCTGACGCCAGACGAGCGACGTAATCAGGAGATTGATCGACGAGATCGGGGCTCGCCAGCGCAGCTCCAGCTTGCTCTTTTCCAGCCACTTGGCGTGCTGGTTGAACATCGAGTCAATGATATGCACAAAGGCTTCATAGGTTGAAAAGAATCCATGGCGTCCGGTCAGGACATAGCCCTCGAACCAGCCCTCGAGCGTGTGTTCGCTGAGCATCTCCATGACGCGGCCATGGGTTGAAAGAAAGCCGCCATCGGCGTCCGAAGGAACCATCTCCGCAAGCCAGGTCTTGGGGCTGGCTGCATAGATCGCGTCCAGCTTATTCGACGCCGTCTCATCCGGCCCAAACACGCGGAAGCTTGTCATGTTCTTCCGCATGACGTCGCACAGAAAGTGTCCGAGCGTATCCGTCGGCGAGACCTCAATCTGGCCCGTTTCTTCAACCTTGATGGCGTATTCGCGGAAGTCGGGAAGATCGAGCGGCTTGCGCAGTAGACCACCGTTCGCATGAGGATTGCCGCTGATACGTCGCGTGCCTTTCGGTGGAAGGTCGCGGAGTTCAGCAATGAGGGTTCCGGCTTCGTCGAAGAGCTCTTCCGGACGATAGCTTCTCATCCAATGCTCAACGAGCTTGAGATGCTCCGGGTTCGTTACTGGATCAAGAATGGGCATCTGATGCGCTCTCCAGGAGCCCTCAAGCTTGTGTCCGTCGATCTCCTTCGGACACCCCCAACCCTTGGGAGAACGCAGAATGATCATCGGCCACCGTGGCCGTTCGGTCGGTGTTCCAGCAGGTGCACTGCGCGCCTTCTGCTGAATGGCACGAATCTCGAGAATGCACCGCTCCATGACCTGCGCCATCTTTGGGTGCATCAGCGCTGGGTCGTCGCCCTCTACTAAGTAAGGCTTCCATCCATAGCCAACGAAAAGGCTTTCCAACTCCTCGGGCGTGACCCGCGCGAGCAGCGTGGGGTTCGCAATCTTGTAGCCATTCAGATGAAGTACCGGCAGCACCGCACCATCGCAGATCGGATTCAAGAATTTGTTCGAGTGCCATGACGTTGCGAGAGGGCCGGTCTCTGCCTCCCCATCGCCGACGACAACCGTAACGATGAGGTCGGGGTTGTCGAAGGCAGCGCCAAATCCATGCGACAGGCTGTAACCCAACTCGCCGCCCTCGTGGATGGAACCAGGTGTCTCCGGCGTGCAATGGCTGCCGATTCCACCAGGAAAGGAGAACTGCTTTAGAAACTTCTGCATTCCCTCGAGGTTCTGGCTTATCGTCGGATAGACCTCCGAGTAGACACCCTCGAGGTAGCTGTTCGACAGGGTTGCAGGTGCTCCATGTCCAGGGCCGGAGATGTAGATAGCATCAAGGTCGTACTTCGTGATGAGCCTGTTCAAATGCACCCATGTAAACGTCTGCCCGGGATCGCTGCCCCAATGGCCCAGCAACCTGTTTTTAATGTGCTCTGCACGAAGCGGTTCGCGCAGCAGAGGATTTGCCTGGAGGTAAAGCATGCCAGCGCAGAGATAGTTGCAGGCACGCCAATAAGCATCCATCCTGCGAAGCTCGTCCGCGCTTAGCGGTGCGCGTTCAGAGTCCAACTGGTTCAGTTCAACATTGGCAGATTCATTGCTCTTCATGCTGCTCCTCGTCCGCGCCGTAGTTATCGCTTCCATTGCCGTCAGATGCTTCTTTCGCTTCTTGTTGTGCCATGCGTTCGACATGCACGGCGATCATCAGGTCTTCCTGAGCTGGAACGACGAAGACCGCAGTCTTAGAGACCCGCGAACTGATCTGCTGTATGCCACTGGCGGTGGCCTGATTGAGCGGTACATCGATATCGATGCCGAGGCCGGCGAGGCCGCCCACAATATCCATTCGCGTCTGTGGATCATGTTCACCGATGCCACCAGCAAGCACGATCGCATCGAGTCCGCCCAGCAGCCAGCAGAAGCCACCGATGGCCTTGGTAACGCTCCGGGTAAAGATCTTCAATGCAAGAGCCGCGCGCTCATTTCCTTCGTTTGCCGCCTTGCGCACGGCCTTTACATCATTCTCCATGCCACTTAGGGCAACCATCCCCGATGCATGATTCAATAACGTCTCAATGGCTGTAACTCCTTCGCCAGATTGCTGCTTCTGGTCCCGCAAAAGATAGAGCACCAATCCCGGATCCAGGTCGCCAGAACGTGTTCCCATCAACACGCCTCCTGTCGGCGTCAACCCCATCGTTGTATCCACGGATCGGCCATCGACCAACGCCGTCACGCTGCATCCGCTGCCAAGATGTGCAATGACCATCCGCCTCGGAACCTCCCCCTGTCCCTGCAACTGCCGCACAATCGACTCGCAACTGAGTCCATGAAAGCCGTACCGTCGCACGCCGCGCTCCCTGTATTTCTCTGGCAGCGGATAGGTCGTTGCTTCTTCGGGCATCGTCTGATGAAAGACCGTATCGAAGCATGCATAGTGCGGAATGTTCGGGAATCGTGACGTAAACGCGCGAATAATCTGCACGGCCTGGGGCTCATGCAGCGGCGCAAACTCTCTAGCCTCCTCCAGATCGCGCAACACCTCTGTCGTGATTCGTTGATGCCGGTCCAGCTTCGGCCCCGGATGCACCACGCGATACCCCACCGCCTGAAATGCGGGCATTCCGCTCCCTGAGACCGTGTCGAGGACCTCGGCGATTGCCTCTTTCAGACTATGAATTCCCACCTTGGACTCTGTGGACTTCCGCCCCGTGCCGTCAGCCGACTGAACGGTCAACGTGCTTTCGGCCTCGCCGATGTCACTGAGTTGGCCATCTACAAGACATCGCGGCTCAGCAGGACCAGCCTGCGCATCCACAGCAAAGATCGAAAACTTTATTGAGGAGGAGCCGCTGTTCACGACGAGTATCTGCATCTTGCGGTACCTGCCTGGCAATGCGTTGAAATGAGTCTAATGTTCAAAGAAACTGCCAGTTGTGATGCAGTTCACAACCACGTCAAAAGAGCAGCACAGGAATATCACCGTGGGTCAGGCCAAAGCACAGTTCCTACATCACAATTACGGCCGATCCACTCTCTGTCTCATCTTTCACGGCCATGAGCGCTTTATTTGCATCAGCCAGAGAAAACGTGGAAACACGAGGCTGAATTTTTAGCTCGTGCGCGATCTTTAAAAAATCGCGCGCATCGTCTCGCGTCATATTTGCGACACTGCGAATCTGTCGTTCGCCCCACAGTAGCTTGTCGTAATCGAAGGCCTGCATTTGGTCCAAATGAATGGCATTGATGGCGACGACTCCACCCTTCCGCAGGCTGGATAGCGCATCGATAACCACCTTACCGCTCGGAGCGAAGGTGATCGCGCGATCCAGTTCGACCGGTGGCTTCTTGTCTTCCCCGCCAACCCACGTGGCTCCGAGGGTGGCGGCGGTCTTTCGATGGGCCTCGCCTCGCGTCACCACGTAGACTTCGCACTTCCAGGATTGGAGAACGCGGATTGCCAGCGTTGCGGAGCTTCCAAAGCCGAATAGACCAACTCGTTCCCCTGGTTGAACGCCTGCAACGCGCAGGCTGCGAAACCCTATGATGCCCGCGCACAGAAGCGGCGCAACATGCACTGGATCCAGCTCCTGCGGCAATGGATACGTAAAGTCTGCGCGGACCAGGGCATACTCGGCGTAGCCTCCGTCTATCGTGTAGCCGGTAAATATTGGATGGTCGCAAAGGTTTTCCATCTGGTGCTTACAGAACCAGCAATCACCATCGACGCCTCCCATCCAGGAGACCCCAACGCGCGTCCCGATGGGCGAGTCCGCAGTCGCACCGTCGACAACCTCTCCAACAATCTGATGCCCCGGAATAAGCCTTGGCCGCACTTGCGGCAGGTCGCCTTCGACGATGTGCAGGTCCGTACGGCAGACTCCGCACGCAATCACCCGAAGAAGTAAATGCCTCGGCTGCAGCTGCGGACGCGGAACGTCTTCGATGCGAAGATAGTTCCCCGGCGAAATCGATGATCCATCAAATATGGCAGCTTTCAACGCGATGAATCTCCTGTGGAGCGGGTGGCATCGGCACTGCCAATGGGCGGTCTAAGCTGCTGCAGCAGGGCTGCCATACTCATTGGCCCTCCAGCTTCAGATGCAGGTGGTCGGCCGGAACTCGCCGGCGGCTCACTCTTGGCCTCGCTGATCGTGCGTTCCTGCCCGATGCCCATGGTCAGCGCAGTCAACCCAGCCATCCCGCCCAGCTGCATGGATTCAACCGCGGAGCTGGGGACAATCACGATCGTCGAGTTCTGCTTCAGGCCCTCGTACAGCATATTCATTGCTCTCAGATGCAGCGCGACAGGGTTATTGATGTATGTCTTTGCGGCTTCTCCAAACTTCTCGGCCACCTGGCGCTCGGAGTCACCCAGAATCACGCGGGCCTGGCGCTCACGCTCAGCCTGCGCCTGCATCGACATGGCATCTTCAAGCGCGGCGGGGATGAGAACGTCTTTCACCTCTACCGAGATGACATTGATGCCCCACGGCTCGGTACGTGCGTCGATGATTTTCTGCAACGCGTCGCTGATCTTGTCGCGGCCTTCGAGCATATCGCAGAGCATTGTCTTGCCGATCACATCACGCAATGCAGTCTGCGATGCCCAACCGATTGCGGTCTGGTAGTCCGCCACGTTCAACGCCGCCATCTTCGGATCCACGATCTTCCAAAAGAGCACCGCATCCACATCCACAGGCACAGTGTCTTTGGTAAGCGTCTTCTCCGCTTTGAAGGAGCTGGTGAGCACGCGCGTGTCGATCCAGTAAGGAATCGTCTCGATAATCGGGATGATGAAGAACAACCCTGGCCCCTCGAGCGCGCGGAATTTTCCAAGTCGCAGGACAACCGCCTTACTCCATTGGTCGGCAATACGAATGGATGAAGAGACAAGGGCGGCAAAGAGGATCGTCAGGACGAAGATCGCTGCGCCTGCAAACTCAGCGCCTGCATTATGCACTGAATAGGAGACCGCTGCGCCAATCGCAAGAATGATGATGAATATTAATCCAGGCACTGAACTGGTTGTCTTCATGTAGTTGTCCTTCGATCCCCGCGTTACCGGCCGGCGATCTGATACGACATCGTTAGATGCAATTCATGGAGCCGGCGTAGCCACCGCATTCTTCATTCGGTCGTCCCTGCCAAGCCCTTGCAGACATCGTCTTCCACCGCACGCATACGGCGCTACGGTGCAATGCGATACATCTGGGGGCTTGCCGTCGAAATCCTCACCGCAGACCAGCGGATACTACGCTCTCCCACCTGAAGCGAGCTCAGCACCATGCCCGTACCCAGAAGACGCCCCCCAGATGTGGGACAAGGAATTGGAAGATGACCAACGCGGTGAGATAGGCAAGAGCCGCCATCATGAAGATGGGCAACGGATGCAGCGAGAAGTAGTTCTTCACCAGCCAGGTAAAGGCCGCCCGGCCCAAGGCGTAGTCAAAAGCCAGCGAGGCGGAGACGATCGGCCGGTAGGTCCGGTTCGCCGGAAGGACGCTGAAGGTTGTAGCACCCGTGAAAAAGCGCGGCACATCATGGAGGCTGCGGATCCCAGGGTTATCCACCACGGTGTGGAAATCGTCGAAGTGAAAGCCATTCTGAAACGAATTGGAATACGCGAGATATATCGCTAGGACCGCGAGCTCGCCATACCACGCGCTTCCAATCGACAGAATGGATTGCAGAAGCGGGCGCGTTCGGGTTCTTGGGATGGGGCACGCTGATCGGTCTTTCTGATCGATTGAAAAATTATTTTGGCATGCACGCTTGGATGTAAACACTGCATCCGCCCTTCATCTTCTGAAACAAGAGCAGAGGCCTTTTGAGAAAATCAATGGCCCCACAATAAGAAGGTTTGCACCATCAAATTCCCGGACTAAATACCTGGCTAAGCTTGCTCGCTACAGCGAGATCCAACCCCCTCGAATCGCCATGAGCGAGATCACGGCAACCACTGCCCACAGGGTTACGCCCTGAAGAAAAGGGCGCGCTCCTACGCGCCGCAGTGTTTCTTTGGAGAGTCCCGTGCCGATCAGGAAGAGGACCACTGTCAGTCCAACGCGCCCGAGCCTGCTCAAGACGAGGTAAAGGGATTGACCGGCAGGAAAGTAGGTATACGCAACCGCCGCAAGGCAGAAGAACAGGATGAACCAGGGCAACTGGATCTTCGCCTTGCTCTTGGTGAAATAGGCGGTGAGCATCGCCAGCGGGACGATCCAGAGAGCCCTCGTCAACTTCACGGTGGTAGCAATCTGCAAGGCCTGGGTTCCATATTTAGCCGACGCCCCAACGACTGAACTTGTGTCGTGTATGGCGAGTGCTGCCCACAGCCCAAACTGTGTCTGCGTCAGGTGCAACGCAAATCCGATAGGCGGAAAGATTAGCAACGCGACTGAATTCAGGACAAACACCGTCCCGAGCGACATGGCCATCTCTTCCTCATTCGGGTTCGTGATAGGCGCGATGGCAGCGATGGCGCTGCCTCCGCAGATGGCGGTTCCCACGGTGATGAGATACGAGGCCTTCTTGCTGACATGGAGGAGACGCCCGAAGAGCCATCCCAGAAGCATGACGCCTGAAATGCTTATCGCGGTATAAAGAAACCCAGATTTACCCGCGTGTACCACCTGGCGCAGATTCATTCCAAAGCCGAGACCTACAACGGCTAGCTTCAACAGGAGACGGGACAGGTTCCTGCTCTCGATATGATACGGATGGGCGAAGCTGAAGCCGTAACAGATCCCAATAACCAATGCCAGGGGTGGCGAAATCATCCCGGATGCGGTCAGGATCAGGGCAACGAAGAACACGGTCTTCGCGTTGAGTTTGGATAACAGGTTCATGCTTCCCTCTTGTTGCAGTCTCGTCCGAACGCGAAGGAGAGTCCAAGCGGAAGTTCTTATTGCGGATTCCGTTTGCTTATGGCGGCCTCTTGCTGCCGTCTGTGCGGGATCGCCGCCACGCTCATCTGCGACAATGAATCACGCGATGAGGCAACAAAGTGCAGCGCGGAGTAACTACGGTGAGGCCAGAAACACGATGGAGAACTTCCGGCTCAAGGTCTTTCGAGTGGTCGCTCGGCATCTGAATTTCACAAGAGCCGCCGAGGAGCTACTCCTGACTCAGCCGGCCGTGACGCAGCAGATCAAGGCGCTTGAGGACGAGTACGGGGTCCCACTTTTCGATAGGAGTGGGGGCCGCATCACGCTCACCGCTGCGGGGACGGTTCTCCTTCCCTATGCGGAGCAGCTAAAGGCCATCTCCGACGAAGCGTTTGAAGTCGTCACCAGCACCTCTGAAAGTCACGCAGGAGCTCTGGCTCTGGGTGCATCGCAGACCATCGGGCAATATCTTCTTCCGAACTTCGTCGCCGCGTTTCTACGCGAGTATCCGCGTGTTGCCGTGACCGCTATCAGCGGGAATACGGACGCGATGCTGGAAGCGGTCGCGGAACACCGCATTCAACTCGCGCTGATTGAAGGGCCGGGGCTGCGGAAGGATCTGCATATTCAGCCCTTTATGGAAGATCAGATGGTATTGGTTGTTCCCGCCAGCCATGAATGGGCAGGGCAAGAGATTGATGCTCAAGAACTGCGGCAAGCGCCACTCTTGATGCGCGAGTTTGGCTCGGGTTCTCGCAGGGTTGTCGAGAATGCACTGGCGAAAGTGGGACTCAAGAAGAAGGATCTGAAAACCGTTATGGAACTTGATTCGACGGAAGGTCTGTTGAGCGCCGTCGAGGCTGGCCTGGGAGTCACCTTCGTGTCTCGCTGGGCCGTGCGGAACCAACTTGCCTTGTGCACTCTAGGTATTGCGCAGGTTAAGGGCCTGAAGCTTTCGCGAAAGTTTTCTCTTGCCTATCCGGTCGGTCCGGAACCGCGAGGCAACGCAGGGGCCTTTCGCAGCTTTATCCTTAACCACTCGCTCCGAGCCGGTCTGAGATGAGCGGACATCGTTTACCGGACGAAGGTACAAGCCCTGAACCGATTTCGCAGTATCCTATTTCGTAAGAGGGACATTGCGACATGGATGCGCTTACTCTGCACAGGATTCACTTCGCGTTTACGATTACCTTCCACTATCTGTTTCCACAATTGACGATGGGCCTTGCCCTGCTCATCGTCGTGCTCAAGACGATTGCCCTGCGTACCAAGGATGAGCGCTACAACGACGCAGCGCGTTTCTGGGCCCGCATTTTTGCTGTGAACTTTCTGCTGGGTGTGATCACGGGAATCCCCATGGAGTTCCAATTCGGAACGAACTGGTCGGAGTTCTCCCGCCGCACAGGTGGCATCATCGGCCAGCCGCTGGCCATGGAGGGCGTGTTCTCCTTCTTTCTGGAGTCTGCATTCCTCGGGCTCTTCCTCTTCGGCGAAAAACGGCTGTCGCGCCTTGCCCATTGGGGAGCGGCCTTCAT
Source organism: Granulicella sp. (assembly GCA_003138795.1). GTDB lineage: Bacteria > Acidobacteriota > Terriglobia > Terriglobales > Acidobacteriaceae > Granulicella. Next base: position 17,092 of record PLHC01000100.1, read on the forward strand.
GGTCTTTCTCGGCTCCTGGCTCTCCGGATTTTTCATCATCGTGACGGACGCCTGGATGCAGCACCCGGTCGCCTACCAGCAGATGTCCAATGGAACCTACCAGTTGACCAGCTTCTGGGGACTTATGTTGAATCCGTGGGCCTGGCTGCAGTACACGCATAATATGTGCGGCACGGTGGTTACAGCGTCCTTCGTCATGTCCTCCGTCGGCGCACTGTACATCCTCCAGAAGCGGGAGGACAACTTTGGCCAAATCTTCCTTCGGCTGGGAGTAATTGCCGGAGTCCTGTCCTGTGTCGCGATGATCTTTCCGACCGGCGACCTCCACGGCAAGTTCGTAGCGAAGCACCAGCCGCTTGCCATGGCCGGTATGGAAGGGCTCTTTCACTCGGAAAAGGGCGCACCGGTCGTGCTGCTGGGCCAGCCGGACTATGAAACCCAGAAGATCGACAATCCACTCGCCGTCAACAAGCTCCTGAGCTTTCTGATCTACGGGACGACAGTGTCTGAGGTTCAGGGCCTGGACGCCTATCCCAAGGACCAGTGGCCCACGGCGCTTCCACTGCTATTTTACAGCTACCACATCATGGCGGGACTCGGAACATATTTCGCCGCACTCATGGCCGTCTCCGCCTTCCTGCTCTGGCGCGGCAAGCTCTTCACCTCGCGCTGGCTGCTGTGGCCAATTCTTCTCAGCTTCCCTCTGCCCTATATTGCGAATACTGCCGGCTGGATAACGGCTGAGGTGGGTCGACAACCGTGGGTAGCCTACGGCCTGGTCCGCACTGCGGATGGGTACTCCAGGCTCATCGGGGCGAGCACCAGCCTCTTCACCCTAATTGGCTTCATGGGCATGTATACGGTCCTTGCCATTCTGTGGATACTGCTGGTCTACCACATCATCGAAGGTGGACCGAAGTCCACCTCCGAACTCGCCGCTGACAAAACCCTTAAGACCGCTTAGGAGGCGCGACATGGATACTCTCTGGTTCTGGATTGTCGCGGTGATGCTCACCGCTTATGTGGTACTAGACGGCTTCGATCTGGGCGTCGGCATACTCCTCCCCTTCGTGGCCAGGACGGAAACCGACTGGCAGCACGCGATCGGCGCGATCGGCCCTGTCTGGGACGGCAACGAGGTCTGGTTGCTGGCCGCCGGTGGCACTCTGTTCTTCGCCTTTCCGCTGGTCTATGCGTCCTCTTTCAGCGGCTTCTACCTGCCACTTATGATCGTTCTCTGGCTGCTGATCCTGCGAGGCCTGTCGGTAGAACTGCGCATGCACTTTGAAGACCCTCTCTGGCGCAGCTTCTTCGGCAGCCTGCTCTTCGTCGCAAGCGCCCTCCTCGCCATCTTCTTCGGTGCTGCCCTGGCCAATGTCATCCGCGGCGTTCCCCTAGGTGCGGACAGCTACTTTTTTCTCCCGCTGTGGACCAACTGGCGCACCGGTCCAAATCCTGGCATTCTGGACTGGTATACGGTCATCGGTGGTGTAATGGCTCTGCTGGCGCTCTCGCTCCACGGCGCTCTGTACCTCATACTCAAGACCGAGGGAGACCTCCGACGCCGTGCGCTGGTCGCCGCCAGTCGGCTCTGGCCCTTCGTTACGATTGCCACAGTCCTGGCCATCCCCGCGACCGTGTTGGCCAGACCCGATTCGCTGCATAACTACCACGGACATCCGGCCGCCTTGCTGGCTCCCATCGTCGTCGCGGTGAGCCTGGCG
>PLHC01000146.1 GCA_003138795.1 Granulicella sp.
CCTAGCAGCCATCCCCTCATCTGTCTTACGCTCGCCCTCCGCGCAGGAGTTGGTAGAATGAAGGCCTCATGAAATGCCCGTTTTGCGCCTTCACCGAGGACAAGGTCATCGACAGCCGCGAGAGCAAGGACGCCGACTCCATCCGGCGCCGCCGCGAGTGCGAACGCTGCAACAAGCGCTTCACTACCTACGAGCGTCTCGACGAAATTCCCTACATGGTCGTCAAGAAGGATGGCCGCCGCGAAATCTTCGACCGCCAGAAGGTGCTTGCCGGCCTGCTGCACTCCTGCCAGAAGCGCAAAGTCTCCGTCACCCAGATGCAGGAGATCGTCGATGCCGTCGAGGCCTTTGTCGTCGATTCACCCGAGCGCGAGCGCTCCACCGCCTCCGTCGGCGAACTCATCATGGCGCGCCTCAAGGATATCGACACCGTCGCCTACATCCGCTTTGCAAGCGTCTATCGCGATTTCAAGGACGTCAACGAATTCAAAATTGAACTTGAAGGCCTCCTCAGCGGCAAAGACTCCCGCACCAAACGCCCCAACCCCCGCTAGCGACACCCATTTCTTAATGGTGGGCCGCGCTCCACATCCCGGCGACAACTCTCCGCATCCAAGCAAGCATCGTGAACTTTAGCTCGACCTCACTGCTTCCTTTTACCGCGATCTTCATCTCCGGCTGCAAGCCCTCCCCCGCGCCGGCCGAACCCAATGGTGAGACCATCCAGGCTCACCCCGCACCCGCCGTGCATGAAAAGCTCAGCAAACCAGACATCCAGATAACCGTCCCAGTGCAACTCAGTACTATCCATTGCGCATACCGTCCCTTGAAAGGCTTCTTATGAACTTCTCGCTCGCCCTACCTGTTCACGCGATTCCGCTCTGGTTTCTGGTTCTATCGCTTTTCCTTCCGCGCATCTGCATCCTCGTCGCCTGGCTTCAACACGGCATGGGACACTTTATTCCAGCGACCGCCACTATTCTGCAGATTGTGGTCGCCATTCTCATCCCGCGCATCCTGATCCTTTTCTGGATCTATCAGGATCAGGGCATCACCATTTGGTTCCTGCTCCACGCCATCGCGCTTGTTATCGCATGGGGCGGCGGCAGCTCGCGGGTCTACCGCCGCCGCCTCGCGTAGGTCGACTAAGCCATTGCATTCCAAGTCGCATTTCTTTCATTCCACCGAAGGAAATGCGCTGTTGTCTCTGAGATAAGTCCGGGCTTCAGCCGGACTTATCTCAGAGACTTGCGAAGCATGGCGCTTCAGCCCTGATACATGGTCTCGTTTCCAGCGCCTGCAATCCGCCAAGCTTGCGATATCCTAGATAAATGGAACGGCGTAACGTAGGCATTCTGGGCGCAACCGGCATGGTCGGTCAGCGATTTATCCAACTTCTGGCAGACCACCCCTGGTTCAACATTACCTGGCTCGCCGCCAGCGACCGCAGTGCCGGCAAAACCTACGCCGAGGCCTGCAAGTGGAAGCTCGACACGCCCATCCCCGCGCGCATCGCGGAGATGGTCCTGCAGCCCAACACCCCCGAGGCCTGCACTACCGAGCTCCCGCGCATCATCTTCGCCGCGCTCGACACCGACATCGCCCGCGACCTCGAGCCGAGGTTCGCCGCCGCCGGCTGCGCCGTCATCTCCAACTCCTCGGCCTTCCGCATGGCCCCCGACGTTCCCCTCGTCGTCCCCGAGGTCAACGCCGATCACCTCGTCGTCATCGAGCACCAGGCAACGCGCCACACCTCGGGCGGCTACATCGTCACCAACCCAAACTGCAGCGCGATTGGGTTAGTGCTTCCACTAGCCCCATTACAAGCCCGCTTCGGCATTGAGAAGCTCTTCGTCACCACCATGCAGGCCATCAGCGGCGCAGGCTACCCCGGAGTCGCGTCGCTCGACATCCTCGGCAACGTTGTTCCCTTCATCAAGAACGAAGAGGAGAAGCTTGAGGAAGAAGTCGCCAAGCTCCTCGGCTCGACCGACGGCCGCAGCTTCACCCCAGCCGCCGCCACGCTCTCCGCCCACTGCAACCGCGTCGCCGTCATCGACGGCCACACCGAGTGCGTCAGCATCAAGCTCCGCAAGCCCGCCACCTACGAGCAGATCCTCGCAGCCTGGGCCGAATTCCAGCCCCTCCACGGCAAGGGTCTCGACGGCCTTCACCTCCCGTCCGCGCCGCTCTTCCCGATTGAATACACCAGCGAAGAGGCACGCCCGCAGCCGCGCCTCGACCTTATGCGCGGCAACGGCATGGCGACCACCGTTGGCCGTCTGCGGCCCTGCACGCTCTTCGACTGGAAGTTCACCCTGCTCTCGCACAACACCATCCGCGGAGCCGCCGGCGCAGCCATCCTCAACGCCGAGATCCTCGCCGTCCTCGGCAAGTTCGACTTCCGCGAATTTCCTCCCGTGCAGTACGGCCAGAACGCAGAAGCGCTGGTGAACGCATGAGCACACCCCGCCCGCACATCGTCGTCATGAAGTTCGGAGGCACGTCGGTCGAGGACTCCGCGGCCATCCTGCGCACGGCATCCATCGTCACCTCGCGCCTGAAGAAAACGCTCAGTCCCATCGTCGTCGTCTCCGCAATGTCCAAGGTCACCGACACGCTGCTTGCTGCCGCCGCCGCAGCCGGACGCAACGACCGCGAAGCGGCACTCAAGCTCTCCGACTCACTGCGCACGCGCCATCTCAACGCCGCCGCGGAACTAACCAGCGGCGACCGCCTCACCTCGCTCCAGTTCAACATCCATAACGACTTCGACACTCTCGACGACCTTCTCCGCGGCATCTCCGCGGTCGGCGAGCTCACCTCCCGCACCTCCGACAACGTCGTCAGCTTCGGCGAGCGGCTGTCGTCCGTTCTCGTATCCGCCGCCTTCGCCGAGCATGGCATCGCCAGCGCCCACGTCGACGCGCGCACCGTCATCCTCACCGACCACCACTACGGCAAAGCTGCACCCAACGAGCCGGCCACCGAAAGCGCCCTCACCGCACAGGTCCTGCCGATCGTCGACCTCGGCAAAGTTCCTGTCATGGGCGGCTTCATCGGATCGTGCGACGGAATTACAACCACCTTGGGTCGCGGAGGTTCGGACTACACCGCCGCCATCGTCGGCGGCGGCCTCCACGCCGGCGCCATCGAAATCTGGACCGACGTCGACGGCATCATGACCACCGATCCGCGCATCGTCCCCGAGGCCCTGCGCGTCAAGACCATCAGCTTCGAAGAGGCCGCCGAGCTTGCCTACTTCGGTGCCAAGGTCCTGCACCCCGCCACCATCCTTCCTGCGGTCCAGAAGAACATTCCCGTCTTCGTTCTCAACAGCCGCAACTCCGGGAACGAAGGCACCAAGATCACCGCCACGCCTCCGCCCTGCGCGAGCCCCTTCAAGTCCATCGCCGCCAAGAAGAAGCTCACCATCATCGACATCGTCGCCAGCCGCATGCTCCTCGCCCACGGCTTCCTCGCAGCGGTCTTTGAAATTTTCGACAAGCACCACTGCGCCATCGACATGGTCTCCACCTCTGAGGTCTCGATCTCCATCACCGTCGATTCGCGTGAAGCGCTCCCCGCCATCTGCGCCGAACTCAGCACCATCGCCGACGTCAAATACGAGAGCAACAAGGCCCTCATCTGTCTCGTCGGCGAAGACATCCGCGGCCAGGCCGGCATCTCCGGCCAGGTCTTCTCATCCATCTCGCACGTCAACGTGCGCATGATCTCGCAGGGCGCCAGCGAGATCAACATGAGCTTCATGATCAACGAGGAAGATGTCGACGAAGCGGTCCGCTCGCTGCATAAGAAGTTTTTCAGCGCGCCCGACGCCACCATCTTCGACGTCAGCGCCGCGGCCCAGACGGACGACCGCGCCGTCACCAGCAACGCCTAGGAGTTTTTCATCATGCGCATCCTCGTCCTCGGTACCGGCAAGACCGGCAAGCTCGTAGCAGAAGTAGCAGCCGAGCGCGGCCACAACGTTCACGTCCTCGGCTCCAGGGAGAACAAGGACGCTGCCGCACTCACCGCGCCCTTCCTCACTGGCTTCGACATCGTCATCGACTTCACTACGCCCGATGCCGTCGTCGCCAACATGCGTGCCTGCCTCGCAGCCGGCACGAAGATGGTCGTCGGCACCACCGGCTGGTATGACAAGCTCTCCGAACTCCGCGCCCTCGCCGAGCACAACGGAGCCGGCCTGCTCTACGGCACCAACTTCTCCATCGGCGTGCAGATCATGTTCGAGCTCTCCAAGAAGATGGCCGCCGCGCTCAAGGACGCCGGCTACACCTTCTCCATCTCCGAGACCCACCACATCAGCAAGCTCGACTCGCCCAGCGGCACCGCCCTCACCCTGCGCGACGCCGTGCAATCGACCCTCGGTCGCAACGATGTCGGCCAGAACGAGGAAGTCGTCATCCACGCCAACCGCACCGGCGACGTCGCGGGCGTCCACTCCCTCATCGCCACGGGCGCCAGCGACCGCCTCATCCTCACGCACGAGGCTACCTCGCGCCGTCCCTTCGCCGAAGGCGCCGTCCACGCCGCCGAGTGGCTCTCCACCCGCATCGGCGTCTACGACTTCCACGAAGTCTTCAACGAACTCTAGCGCTACTTCCGCCCCAGCACCACCTGGACCCCGCCCACAAACGCCCTCCCCGGCATCTGCACGCCCACAATCTCCTGGTAGCCCGTGTTGCTCAGGTTCGTCATCTGCACATAGGGCTGCACGCGTCCCTTCTCGTACACCGCCGACGCATCCCATACCGGCGAAACGCCCCTGTCCACGCGATTCACCACGCGCACTCTCTGCCGCAGCAGCACCCCGTTCTTCCACTGACCCATCCACTCCGCGACAGCATTCTGCACCGGATAGTTGAACACGTACTCCGACTGCAGCCCATGCAGCGCCGACTGCGCTCCCTCCAGCGTCGTCAGCCCCAGCCGCAGCTCCTGTCCAGCCATCGGCCTCCACTCCATCTCTGTCGCGATGCCGGTAAAACTCACCCCATTCAGGTTCTCCGCCTGCCAGGGAACCGAAGCATCCGCCCTTACATAGTCGATCGCGTTCGTCTGGTTCGAATGAAATGCCGTTAGCGTGAACGTCAGCCGATCACTCAAATACCAATCCGCACCTCCGTCGAAGTTCCACACCGACTCCGGCTTCAGGTTCGGATTCCCAACCGTACTCGGGTCGCTGTAATACAAGTCGATATACGTCGGCAATCTGAACCCACGCTCCACAGACGCTCGCAGCTTCACCTTCTTCTGCACCCAGAAGCTGGCCGCAGCCGACGGCGTCGCCACCGCTATCCCACCACTAAAAATCTCCTCGCGCATTCCCCCCGAAATCGTTCCCCACCGCTTTCCCTTCAGCTCAAAGTCCGCATAGCCCGCACCGCGATTGCGCCCATGATCGCCCAGATTCGTGCTGTTGATCTCGTCAGCATTCGCCTCCAGCCCGTAGTAAACCGCCATACCCTTCCACGGCAGATCATCGCTTCGCCGCACCGCGCCCTGCCAGCTCATGTCGTCGTACTGGTTCTTGTAGTACGAAGGATCGTTGATCAGCAGTACAAAGAGGTCACTGTGTCGCCGATACGCCAGCGCCGCCTGCGTCTTCCCATCTATCTGCTGATTGATCCCCGCAAACCACTCCTTCGTCCGCTCCCACGAGTCGTAGTCGCCATAGAACTGGTTCGCTCCAAAGCTGCGATCGCTCCCGCCCAGCAGCACATCCGAGTCGCCCAGCAAAGAATGAAATCGCGTCTCCGAACTCCCTTCCTCCGAGCGATAACCGCGGTCAAACATAAACCCATCCGAAAAATCTCGCCCGCCGCCGATCACCTCGCTCAACTTCTTTCCACCCCACGACGCCACCGCCGCCTGGTCATCCTCGCCAAAACTCCCGCCCCCCTCACGCAGCCGTAGCTGCGCCCCCGGCGCCGGTGCCGCCGTCACAAAGTCCACCACGCCGCTCACCGCATCCGAGCCATACAGCGTTGACCCCGCCCCATGCAGCACATTCACACTGCCTACCATCTCCATCGGAACCGGCAGATCCAGATTGAAGTGCGATGTCTCCACATCGTTGACCCGCCACCCATTCAGCAACACCAGCGTCTGCTCATACGAACTCCCCCAGATCGACAAATCCGCCTGCACACCGCCTCCGCCGCGCTGCTCCAGGTCCACCGATGGATCGTCTCGCAGCAAATCGTTCAAATCGGTGTATGCCAGCGGATACTTCTGGACCTCAAGCGTCTCGGTCGAGCGCGGAGACTCCTCTTCCGTCAACGGATCGGGCGTCCCCACCACCACCACCGTCGACCTCACCTCCGGAATCTTCTCCGGTTCTTGCTGGCCCTGCTGGCTTCCACTCGATTGGCCCTGCTGCGCCTGGTTCTCCTGCGGTTGATGCTGCTCCCCTTGCTGCGCACTGCCCGCTACAGCGAATGCCAATATCCACGGCAACACACACGCGGCGCTCTTCACTCTTATGGATAACTCCAAAATCTATGACCTCACCCATTGAGATTGAGGTACACGCGCAAAACTTTCAAGCATAGTTTGGTATCGTCTGAGATAATTGAGTTGCTCAATCAAAGGCAAAAAGTTTATGCGAATCGAAACCTTTCTGAAACAGAGTCCCATGTTTTGCATCGCCCTCACGGCACGCCGTTTCGACACGCTGACAACCCATTTGCTGGAAGCAGACGACCTGAATTTTCTTGAGGCCCTCATCATCTCAACGCTGTTTTTCGAGTCCTCCGCCGCGGTGAAACCTTCGCAACTCGCGGAAACTTTCGGGACCACGAGAGGCAATGTGAGTCATTGCATTTCGTCTTTAGAGGCCAAAGGTTTAGTTCAGAGGAAGATTGATCCAGAGGATGCGAGGGCATATCACCTGACGCTGAAACCCCAGGGCAGGAAGACAGCGATACGCGTGATTGGCGCATTGGACAAGGTTCAAAGAGAATTTGAAAATAAGGTCGGGAAAGATGCGTTGCAGTCCGCACTCCGCGTGATTCGTTCCCTGGCTGGATCGACATAGAGTTAAAGATGTAGCCGACCGCCGAAACGATCAAAGCCACGGAGGCCATTTGTCGTAGCGAGGTCACGACTGTCCATCGCATCGATGAACTCCTCCATCAACTGAACTCCTCCGGCTGAAATTTCATGCTGCGCTTGCGAGAAGTCGCTGCAAACCCTAACCTTGACTTCATGAGCTCCGTCGCAACCCTCGCTCCCACCACCTTCGCCTCTCTCCCCTTCGCACAAAAGCTCGACCGCCTCGCCGAAGTCGCCGTCCGCATCGGCCTCGGCCTGCAGCCAGGCCAGGAACTCGTCATCACCGCGCCCATCGACGCGATCCCGCTGGTGCGCCTCATCACCGAGCACGCCTACAAGGCCGGCGCCAAGCTCGTCACGACCTTCTTCTCCGACGACGCCACCACCCTCGCGCGCTACCAGTTCGCCCCCGACGGCACCTTCGACTACGCGCCCGCCTGGTACTACGACGCCCTCGCCACCGCCTACCGCAGCGGTGCCGCACGCATGGGCATCACCGGCGCAAACCCTGCTCTACTTGCTGCTCAGGACCCCGCCAAGGTCTCGCGCGCCAACGTCGCCGTCTCCAAGGCCTACAAACCCGCCATGGAGCTCATCACGCGCCACGCGATCAACTGGACCATCGTCGCCTCTGCCTCGCCCGCGTGGGCCGCACTGGTCTTCCCCAACGACCCGCCGGAGCTCGCCCTCGGCAGGCTGTGGGACGCCATCTTCAGCACCTCCCGCATCACCTCTGCCGACCCCGTCGCCCAGTGGCGCGAGCACGGCGCAAACCTCAAGAAGCGCGTAGACCTCCTCAACGCCAAGCGCTTCCACTCCCTCCACTTTTTTACCCCCGACGGCGCCACCGACCTCATTGTCGGCCTCGCCGACCAGCACCTCTGGGCCGGCGGCGGCACCACCGCAGGCAATGGTGTCTACTGCCAGCCCAACATCCCCACCGAAGAGTGCTTCACCACGCCGCACAAGTCGCGTGTCAACGGCCACGTCACCGCCTCCAAGCCGCTCTCGCACCAGGGCACGCTGATCGAAAACATCCGCTGCACCTTCAAAGATGGCAAGATCGTCAAGGCCACTGCAACCGCCGGCGAAGCTGCCATCAACAAGCTCATCTCCACCGACGAGGGCGCGCGTCAGCTCGGCGAAGTCGCGCTGGTCCCGCACAACTCGCCCATCGCGCAGTCCGGTGTTCTCTTCTGGAACACTCTCTTCGACGAGAACGCCGCCAGCCACATCGCACTCGGCCAGGCCTACTCCACCTGCCTCATCGGCGGAGAGAAAATGTCAAGCGAGGAACTCTCCGCCCTCGGCGCAAACGAGAGCCTCATCCACGTCGACTGGATGATCGGCGGCCCCACCATGAACGTCGACGGCCTCGCCGCCGACGGCACCGCCCAGCCGCTCATGCGGAACGGCGACTGGGTCTAACGAGTTCCCCGCTCACAAACGGTTTCGTCTGGTGTAGCATCGCATCCGTCATGCGTCTGCGCTACTATCTCACCGCTCTGCTGCTCGTGGGTCTGTGCGCACCCGCGCAGCAGCCGCAAACGCCAATCGACACATACATCCACCAGGGCTGGGACACGCTCTCCCGCTCGATGAACGACTGCGCCTCGTTTCCGGACAGCAAACTTGCCGCCGCGCCCGTGCTCTACCTTCCCGCCGAAGAGAAGCTACCCGCAGCCGTCCGCACCCTGCAGCAGCAGTGCAACGTGCAGGTCCTGCATCTGCCGCACCGCATCCGCAAGCCAGGCGACCTCCAGCCCAACCAGATTCCCACGCCCGGCCTGCTCTATCTGCCCAACCGCTACGTCGTCCCCGGCGGCCGCTTCAACGAGATGTACGGCTGGGACAGCTATTTCATCCTGCTGGGCGAACTCGCCGATGGCCGCATCGACCTCGCCCGCGGCACCATCGAAAACTTCTTCTACGAGATCGACCACTACGGCTCGATCCTCAACGCCAACCGCACCTACTACCTCACCCGCTCACAGCCTCCGTTCCTCTCCTCGATGGTCCTCGCGGTGTACCACGCTGAAGAGCCCGAAAACCCAAAGGAAGCGCGCAACTTCCTTCGCAAAGCGCTGCCCTACCTCATCCGCGACCACAGTCTCTGGGTCACGCTGCCGCACCTCGACCCCACCACCGGCCTCTCGCGCTACGTTGATCTCGGCAACGGCCCGGTGCCCGAGATCAACGATGACAGCACCTACTACATCGACGTCATCCACTGGCTGCTCGCTCATCCGGCACAAGCGCCCGCCGGCTATCTGGAGAAAGCAACCACCGCACCCGCGCACTGTGCACAGTCGGGCTCAAGCGCCTGTCTCCAGACGCAGGCAGACGGCTACGAGCTTACGCCGTCCTTCTATGCCGGCGACCGCGCCATGCGCGAATCCGGCTTCGACACCAGCTTCCGCTTCGGCCCCTTCGGCGGCTCAACCGAGGACTATGCTCCCATCTGTCTCAACGCGCTGCTCTACAAGTACGAGCGCGACCTCGCCTTCATCACCGCCACGCTCGGCGACACGACTGCTGCCGTCACCTGGAGTTCATCTGCCGGCGATCGTCTGCAGGCCATCAATAGCCTGCTGTGGGACGAGAACACAGGCCTCTACTTCGACTACGACCTGCAGACGCAGCAGCGCTCCACCTATCCCTACCTCACGACGTACTATGCGCTCTGGGCCGGCATCGCCTCTCCTGCGCAGGCGAAGAGGCTCGTCGCTGCGCTGCCGCTCTTTGAGCGCCCTGGCGGCCTCGCCATGAGCACCCAAATCACCGGCGAGCAGTGGGACGCGCCCTTTGGCTGGGCACCCACCAACTGGCTCGCCACCATCGGGCTTGCTCGCTATGGCTACACCGCCGAGGCCCATCGAATCGCGCGCGAGTTCACCTCCACCGTCGCAATCAACTACGCGCACGACAGCACCATTCGCGAGAAGTACAACCTCGCAGACGCCTCAGCCAACGTCGCCGTCGCCACCGGCTACAAGGCCAACGTAATCGGCTTTGGATGGACAAACGCCGTCTATGTGCGCATGATGCAGTTTCTCAATGCCCCCCAGCCTAGCTCACCGGCCTTAGCGACACCTTCGCAAAATCAATAAACGCGCGCTCCGGGTCCGTGTGAATCAGCTTCACATTGACCCTGTCGCCGACATCCAGCCCAGCCTCGCCCTGGATCACGCGCCCCTCAAACGGCGGCTGGATCACGCGCACATACACGCCCTTGTCGCTCGAGCCCGTAACCACCCCCGGAAACACCTCGCCGATGCGTCCCGCCATCGCCACCGCAGCCACGCGCTTCTGCATGTGGCGCTCGATCTTGCGCAGCGCCGTGTCCGCCTCGTTGCAGTGCAGCGCGATCGCTGCCAGCTCCATATCGCTGTACGGCGCGGGCTCGCCACGCATCATCGCATGCAGAACACGCTGCGTTACCAGGTCGGGAAAACGCCGGTTCGGTGCAGTCGAGTGCGTATAGTCCCGCGCCGCCAGCCCGAAATGTCCGGTCGGATCGTCACCCGGCCGCATCAGAATATACTCGCCCGGCCCCATCAACTTGATCACTGCGACCGCCAGATCCGGATAATGTATCGAGTCCGTCCGCCGCTTCTCCTGCAGAAACTTATTCAGTTCCAGGGAGTTCGGTTCAACTGGCAGCGTCGTCCCGTGCTGCGCCGCCAGCGCCACAATCCGGTCCCACCGCGCCGGAATTCGCACCACGCGCTGCAATCCGCTCCGTCCGCCCCGTCGCAGCGCCCGCGCCATCACTCCATTCGCCGCGACCATCAGGTCCTCAATCAAATTCATCGCGCGGTTCTGGATCACCTCATGCACGGCGATCACGCGCCCATCCATCACCACCGGATCGGACTCGGCCCTGTGGAACTCCAGCGCGCCATTCTTCACCCGCTCCTCATGCAGCGCCTGCGCGGCCTCATCCTGCAGCTTCAACTGCTCCACCAGCCAGTTACTCGAAAGCGCCCCCGTCGCGTCCTCCTCCAGCGTCGCATCATGCTCTCTCGCGCTATCCGACCGCAGCGATGCGACATCATCATCGACCATCCCCGCCGCCGTATTCTCCAGCCACGGCCCCACCCGCGAGTACGCCAGTTGGGCGCGATTCCGCACCAGCGCCAGCGACACGCTCTCGTCCGACATCGCGCCATCCGCGCCAACGGTGAAGCTCAGCATCACCGCCCGCCGGTCGCCATTCTCGTTCAGGCTCGTCAAACCCGTCGAAAGCTCCAGCGGCAGCATCGGAAAGTTCCTCACCGCCGTGTAAATCGTCTGCGTCTGCGCCTGCGCATGCTTGTCGATCGGGCTTCCATCATCGACCGCCGTCGCGACATCTCCGACCGCCACGCGCAGCCTGATCCCGCCTCCATTGCTGGAGCCAGACCGCTCGGCAACCTCAATCTGGTCAAGGTCTGTCGACGTATCGTTGTCGATCGAGGACCACCCCAGCGCGCGCAGATCTTCCACACCCGCCGTCGGCTGCACTGCGGCAAACCTCGCCTCAATTCCCGCCAGTTGCTCGGCCACGCCCGCGCCAAACTCGGGCCGAAACCCCGCCTCATGCATCTCCTCGAGCGCAGCCCGTGCCAGGTCGAAGCCGCGCCCTCTGTGCCCGTCATCCCGCCATGAATTGGCAGGTTGGGTGTGCTGCGAATGCACGGGTTGTTCTTGCGAATGAATTACCTTGCGATGGCGTTCGATGTGTTCAGACATTCCCCGCAGACTACCACGCAAAGACCAGCCTCGGCCTCTTCGCCTGCCCGAATCGACAGTTCATCTTAGTTGGTGGAAGAAGATCGACCTATCTCCTTTTCCTTGCCGCTCACCCACCAAGAACTCGGCAGCATGGCCGGCCTGTCCCGCGAGACGGTCACCCGCCTGCTCAGCAAGTTCCGTCGCGAAGGCCTGATCAATCAAACCAGCGAGCACATGGTCCTGCACCATCCCGACAAGCTCGAAGCTCTCTACTGCTAGAGCATCTCCCAATTACCGTGAATCGGAGGGATATGAGAGGGCTGTTTTTCTTTGGAAGAACCGTGTTGAAACCTGTGGCTTCGATCTACAGCATCAGGGGCTTCGATCTACAACATCAGGGGAAATGCTCTAGTTGCCGAGTGGAATCTTTTTTCAACTGCCGCTCGAGAGGGACCTCGAGCGGCAGCTTCCCTATCCAGAAACCCTTTCTCCCAAGAGAGCCCCAGATAGAGCTTCAGCGACCAGTACTCGCCGTCCTGCCGACAGCAAGCTCACCGGTTTGAAGATCAAAATAATCCAATAGCAACATCTGCTGAAATGCGTTTCGGGCCCTGCCTCAGCAGCTAACGCTTCAGGCTATGGTCGGCTGCTCAGAAAGCTCCGTGGCCCACCGCCACTGGCTTGGCATTCTCTGCGGCATCCAGCCCATAGGCCGATTGCTCATCCAATCCCTCCACCAGCACCGGACGACGAAGCATTCAGCGCGTCTTTTGCAGCAACCAGAGTCGCCAGCACCAGCAACGACGGGCACCCGGTCCGGCTGCCATAGCCCGCGCAAGGTCCGGCGCATGAGCAGGGAGTCGACGACTGCACAACCTCAGGAAGAGAGATAGACGGCATATAGATCCTCCAGCTTCATCTTGATGGGTGCCCCGCCCGATGTCTGTGACCGTCATCACGTCGCCAAACACCGTTTGTCGAAACTAAAACCCCGCTTAAGCCATCCAATAGCAACATGAACCCCGGATCACGAAGTTCAACGTTCGACATATTTCGCCGCTGGGGTTACCTCCAGGCATCGCTCGATCCGCTCGGCCAGCTCCTCCCGCCCGAGCCCTTTCCCACCCCTGTCCCTGACGACCTCAAAGACAGTCCCGACGCCGCGGAGGCTCGCCGCTACTACTGCTCCTCCATCGGTGCCGAGTTCATGCACATTCCCTCGCCCGAAAAGCGCGCCTGGATTCAGCAGCGCCTCGAACGCGATCCAGCACGCGATCCGGCACGCGATCCCGCCAGCGATCCCGCCAGCGGCGTCCTCCCCGTCGACACCGCCAGAATCCTCACCGGCCTGATCCGCGCCGACCTCTTCGAGCAGGTCATCCAGCAGCGCTATCTCGGCACCAAGCGCTTCTCCCTCGAAGGCCTCACCGTCCTCATTCCCTTCCTCGACCAGCTTTTCTCCGCTGCGGCGGAAAACGGCGTCAACCGCTCCGTCTTCGCCATGAGCCACCGTGGCCGCCTCAACGTCATGGTCAACACCATCGGCCGCGCCTCCCGCGAGATCTTCACCAAGTTCGAAGACGTCGACCCGCGCAGCACCCTGGGCGGCGGCGACGTCAAATACCACACCGGCGCGACCGGCGTTTTCACCACCGCCAACGGCAAGACCGTGCAGCTCCACCTCGCCTCCAATCCCAGCCATCTCGAAGCCGCCGACCCGGTCGTCATGGGCCGCGCCCGCGCCTACCAGGAGCGCATCGATAAAGAAAATGGTGGGGCCAGCAACCTCGACGCCAAACAGCAAGTCCTTCCGATGATCATCCACGGCGACGCCGCCTTCGCCGGCCAGGGCATCTGGGCCGAAACCCTCAACCTCGCCTCGCTCCACGGCTACAACGTCGGCGGAACCATCCAGGTCGTCGTCAACAACCTCATCGGCTTCACCGCTCTCCCCGAGGAATCCAACTCCTCGCGCTTTGCCACCGACCTCGCCAAGCGTCTGCCCATCCCCATCTTCCACGTCAACGGCGAAGACCCTGAAGCCGTCGCCCGCATCGCCGCGCTCGCCGCCGACTATCGCCAGACCTTCCACTCGGACGTCGTCGTCGATCTCATCGGCTACCGCCGCCACGGCCACTCCGAAGTCGATGACCCGACTGTCACGCAGCCCCGCCGCTACGCCATCATCAAGGACCATCCGCCCCTCTACAAGCTCTACGCCCAGAAGCTCGGTGTCGACACCAGCGCTGAGATCGCCGCCATCCAGGGCAAGTTCCTCGAAGAGCAGAAGGCCGCAACCCACGCCTCGCACAAGCCGCAGATGTACGAGATCCCCGACTACTGGGAGCCCTTCTACGGTGGCCCCTTGCGCGACGACGACAACCCCCGCACCGGCCTCGACGCCGCGGAGATTGCATCGCTCACCACGGCGCTGACCACCGCGCCCGCTGGATTCCACATCCACCCCAAGGTCGAAAAGCTCCTCGCCCAGCGCGTCGAGATGGGGCGAGGCAAGAAGCCGCTCGACTACGGCATGGCCGAGTTGCTGGCCTACGCTTCTTTACTCAAGACCGGCGTGCCGGTCCGGCTCACCGGCCAGGACTCCCAGCGCGGCACCTTCAACCAGCGCCACTCCGTGCTGATCGACATCGAGAACGAAGTCCGCTACTCCCCCCTCAACAACATCGCGCCCACGCAAGCCCGATGGGAGGTCTATAACACCCTGCTCTCCGAGGCCGCCTGCCTCGGCTTCGAGTACGGCTTCTCCCGCGACTACCCCGAAGCCCTCGTCCTCTGGGAGGCGCAGTTCGGCGACTTCGCCAACGGCGCGCAGATCATCATCGACCAGTTCCTCTCGGCTGGCGAAGCCAAGTGGGGTCTGCTCTCCGGCCTCGTCATGCTGCTTCCGCACGGCTACGAAGGCCAGGGTCCCGAGCACTCCAGCGCGCGCGTTGAGCGCTACCTCCAGCTCGCCGCGCAGGACAACATACAAATTGCTCAGCCTTCAACCGCCGCGCAGTACTTCCACCTGCTGCGCCGTCAGGCCCTGCGCCAGTGGCGCAAGCCGCTCATCGTCCTCACTCCCAAGTCGATGCTGCGCCACCCCGACGCCATGTCTCCGGTCGCCGACCTCAACCGCGACACCTTCCTCAACGTCCTTCCCGACATCGGCGTCGTCAACCCGCGCCGCCTGCTGGTCTGCACCGGCAAGATCGGTCACAATCTTCGCGTCGAGCGCGCCAAGCGTGGCGACATGTCTGTCGGGATTATCTTTGTCGAGCAGCTCTACCCCTGGCCCGAAGCCGAACTGCAAGCCGCACTCGACCAGCACCCCTCCGCAACCGAGATCGTCTGGGTCCAGGAAGAGCCGGCCAACATGGGCGCTCTCTCCTACGTGCAGCCGCTGCTCAAGCGCCTCGCCGGCGACCGCGCCTCGCTGAGCGTCAAGCGCAGCGCCTCTGCCAGCCCAGCCACCGGCTCGGCAAAGTCCCACGCGCTCGAAGAAAAGACCCTCATCGACCTGGCCCTCGGCCACGACTCCTAGTCCAGCCAACCCAATAGGGAGTAGCAACCAGTCCCGGATCGCCGACCACACACTCGCGACCTGTCTGAGAGGACCGACAGACTTTTTACGGAGCGCCACGCCCTGTTGGCAACTGTCGACCTTCAGCCTGGGTCCGGGCGACGAGTAGATTGGTAAATGCTGGCTCACTTCCCATTACTAATCCACACGATACGCATCGTAGTCGCAGATATTCTGGACAGTTCATTCAGGCGAGAATGGCTCTCCTTGCTTTAAAACGAAGTCTCGTCTTTCCCAGTTCTTCGCAAGAGTTACGAGATACCAAGGCGATGGAAGACTGGGATCTTGACTCCGCAAAGGAGCAGCCCGAAAACAATCGCTGCTCCAAACTCATAGGACAGAACTGCCAAAGGAATCGGGGTCATCGCGATTCCGCGCAACGCCAACGTGGAAATGATCAAAACGTCAGCCATCGAGGACAAGAACAGCCACAAGGTCGGTCGTAAACCCCAGAAGTGACGGCGATCTCTTATGGCGTAGATTGTGGCTTGGCTGCCGTAGACAATTGTCACAACTGAGAGGGTTCTCAGGGCATCGATGCCAAGATGCAGTTCAAACTTGCCAACAACGAGGATCGCTACACAGAACGTGAGTAGACATGCGCCAAGAATGGCAGCAGCGCCCGTGATCCTGCCGATTTGCCAGGAGTTCGGCGTCTCCGATGGGCGGACCCTGTCGGTGGTCAGCGACATGGTCAGGAAGTCGCCGGTAATCATCACAAGGACCATCAGCAATGGCGTCAGGACGGCATGTCCCGTGATGATCAGGCCGATTGCGAGCAGGAGCACCTGAGCGATCTTCTTGATCACCGAGTTGAGCGTGTAGGTGAGGATGCGTTGGAATGTTGTCCTGCCTTCTTTCACCGCAGCGACGATTCCTCCCAGACCAGCTTTCGTTAGAACGACGCCCGCTGCCGACTTCGCCACATCGGTTGCTGTCGATACAGCGATCCCGATTTGCGCCTGCCGAAGAGCCGGAGCATCGTTTGCACCGTCTCCGCACATCCCGACCGTATGTCCGTTCTTCTGAAATGCTTTGACAAGGTTGTACTTGCCTTCAGGGAGAATGCTTGCAAACACAGCGAAGTCCTGCGGCTTGACGCTGTCTGGAATGGGTCCAGGTGGGCAGACCGCTCCATCGAGCCCGACGGCATGCGCGACGATGGCGGCCGTTGCGGGTGCATCGCCGGTCACCATCACGGTGCGCACGCCAAGGGACTTCAACTCCGAGATGAGGGCAGCAGAGTCGGCTCGTGGAGGATCGCTGAGAGCGATAAACCCGATCAGTTGCATGGATGCGGAAGGGCCCGCAGCTACCGCCAGGACGCGGAAGCCCTGCTTCTCCAACTCGTCGGCTATGCCCGATGCATCTGGCGTCGGTGCAGCAAGGCTGGCGACCACGGTGAAGGCGCCCTTGACGATCCGCACCGTGCCACCCTTGGAATCTGTTGCCTCTGCCTCAGAGGTCTTCTTCGCAGGATCGAATGGGACGAACTTGGCGAGCTTTGGAAGGTCCGATGCTGGCTTGCTCAAGGATGCTGCGCGAATTGCGGCATCAACGGAGTCATCGCCTCCGTCGGAACTTGCGAGGGCCGCCATGCCCAGAACGTGGGCCTCGTCAAAGCCTTGCATTGGCCGGACGCTCGTTACCGAAAGAGCATTGAGGGTGAGCGTGCCGGTCTTGTCCGAACAGAGGACGTTAATGGTTGCCGCTTCATCTACTGCGGACAGCCTCGTTGGAAGAACTCCGATCTTCGCCAGTGCACTTGCTCCGAGCGCCGCCGCAAGCGTGAAGGTTGCGGGTAATGCCACCGGAATCGCTGCAAGAACCGATGTCAGCAGCAGGGGCACGATCTCACTCCATGGCATCTTTTGCGAATACGCAAAGACGCCCATGAGCGCAATCACGATGCCATTAAAGATGGCAAGGTTGCGCACAATGCGCAGGACGGCGGTCTGTTGAGAGCTCACCGAGTGAGCCGTGCGAACAAGCTCCGCAGTTCGTCCGAACTTCGTATGGACACCCGTAGCTGTCACTTGAGCCGTAGCTTCACCGCGCCGCACGAGCGCGCCGGCATAGGAATCTGCCCCAGCACCGGCCTCGACGGGCAACGACTCTCCCGTGAGCATCGATTGATCAAGGGAGACAGATCCATCGATCAGGTGAACATCGGCCGCGACCACGCCACCAAGCGACAATTTCACCAGGTCGCCGCAAACCAACTCCGTAGCGGGCACAGTTTTCCATGCTCCGTCCCGCTGCACTGAAGCGTTTAACGCGAGACTGGATTGCAAAGCCTTGAGCGTAGCCTGCGCACGGCCTTCCTGGAAGTAGGCCAATGCTGCGTTGAAGACCAGCAAGCCCGCAATGACCGCGGCCTCGAAGTACTTGTGGAGGACCACCTGAAGCAGGATGGCTGCCTCAAGCAGCCACGGGACCGGCGCCCAGAACTTGGCCAATGCGTTGCGAAGCGGATTGACTGACGTATCCGGCATCGCATTCGGGCCGTCTTTTTGAAGGAGGCTTGCCGCAGCATCGCTGCTGAGTCCAAGCGGTGTTGCAGTTGGGTACGCCTTCGTTGGTGGGACCGTGGCAGCCTTGCCTGCGAGCATTAGGTCTTCCTCGACTTCTCCGTAAGATGCTCCCGTCCTGCAAGTTGAGTTCTTGCTTGATTTATGGTCGCCCTTGAGAAGGAAAGTCCCCGCATCACCCCTGGCGGAGGAACGAAACGCAACTATTCGGTCTCGATTAAGAAGAGGAATCTGAGACGCTCGGCTGGCCGGCGAGCGTTCTTGGCTCGGTGGGGGGCCAAAGCGGTACCCACGCTACGACTGCACCGGCTCATGCGTCTCGACCTCACCGGCCCAGATCTGGAACGTAATCTTCGGCGAATCCTTCCCGCGATGCAGCGCATACACCTGCGCGCGTATCGCCTGATCGGCCGCTGTCATGCGTTCGCGGCTGCGCAGAAAGTCAAGCCAGCTCTCCATGATGAACGTCTCGTTCAGGTGCTCGGGATCGGCGGCATCGCGATAGATGCCCCACCGCACCGCACCACCCCGCAACCGCACGCCCTTGAGCGAGTGAATGACCTGGGTGAACGCTGCATAGTCTTCTTGCGCAATGCGATAGTCCACCGAGATCCGCACCGGCCCGTCGTCGGGATCAGGCGTCGCAGCAAACCCCGGTAACGGACGCTTCCACTTATACGGTGTGACGTCCGGCAGCAAGCCCTTCAGGATATGAATGCGCTGCATAAATGGGAGGCTCGCCGCGAGTCCGATCGCCGAGCAGATCAGCGCAACCCGTGTGGAACTCCGCTGCGCAATGGCTCCCCACAGCACGCTACCCAGCGCCAACCCGCCCTGGAACGTCATCAGGTAGGCGCCCAGCGCGCGCGCGTACACCCACGCAGGCACAGACAGCTGCACCGACACATTCAGCGTCGACATCGTCGTCGTCCAGCAGAAGCCCGCACCGATCAGCGCGACGATCACTACCGCTGGAATCCGCACCAGCGCCAGCACCAGCATCGTCGCAACGTAGTACACCCCCGTCGCCAGCAGCAGCGTATCCGCATCGAACCGCCGCCGAATCCGCGCCAGCAACGTCGCCCCTATCACCGCGCCCAGCCCCAGGCAGCCGTTCAGGATGCCGTACCCCATCGCCCCCTGGTGCAGGTCTCTCTTCGCCACCAGCGCCAGCAGCGCCCACACCACGCTCACAAAAAACGTAAACGTAAACGCCCGAATCAGCGGCCCCTGCAAATCCGGCGCATGCCGCAGATACCGCAGCCCCGAGAGCACCGAGCCCGCAATCCGCTCCGCCGGCAGCGCACTCTTGTAAATCGGTTGCCGCTTCCATCGCCACAATATCCAGATCACGCCCGCGAACGAAGCCGAGTTCAGCGCAAACACCCACCCCGCCCCGCGGTGCGGCACCGCGAACGCCGCAATCATCAAACCGCCGAGCGCTGGTCCCAATGCGCGCGCGATGTTGTTGCTCGCCGCATTCAGCGCCACGGCATTGGGAATCTGCTCGCGCGGCACCAGCTCCGGCACGATCGCCTGCCATGCCGGATTGTTCATCGCCGAACCGATATTCATCAGAAACGTAAACAGCAGCAGCATCACCGGCGTAATCACGCCGAAGAACGTCAACACCGCCAGCACCGCAACACTCGCCAGCATCCACCACTGCCAGAAGATCAGCAGCCGCCGCCGCTCATAGATGTCCGCCGTAGCTCCCGCCAGCAATCCCAGGAACAACACCGGTAAACTTGCCGCGGTCTGCATCAGCGCGATCAGCAACGGCGACGTCGTCAGCACCGTCATCAGCCACGTGCCCGCAGTATCCTGCATCCACGTGCCCAGGCTCGACACCGTCGACGCAATCCACCGGTCGCGGAACAGCGGAAGCTTCAGCGGCTCGAACGCGTTCGGGCCGCCCGGAAGCATGGCCACCGCTGGTACTATGTCGGTTGAATCAACGTGCCCGGTCTCGCCCACAACTCTATGATGCCACTCCGCGTATGCTGCCACCCAGCGGGCCGATTCCGGTAACGACTTTCGCATCGACCGCGGTTTATAGTGCAGCATGGACCGATGTCTGACGCTCGCCCTCTGCTTCGCCAGTGCACTGGCGTCGGCGCAGCAGCCAATTGCGCCAGCAGCCCCACAGGATGCAACCGCGGCGCAACCCCTGCCGCCAATCCACGAGCTACTGCTTGACGTCGAACGGAATGAGAAGACCGCGGAAGCTGCCCGCAAGGACTACACCTACCACGTTCATCTCGAAGAGCAGAATCTCGACCGCATGGGCAACATCAAGAAGACCACGATCACCGATTCCGAGAGCCTCACCATCGACGGCGTGCTCGTGGACCGCGTCGTTGCCCGCAACGGAAAGCCGCTCACCCCCGACGAAGCAGAGGAGGAAAGTCAGCGCATCGACAAAGAAATCGCCAGGGCGAAAGCACGCCGCGAGAAACGCGAAGACAAGGGCCAGGAGACCGACTCGCGCGGCGATGTCATCCTTCCAGCCTCGCGCATCCTCGAGCTCGGCGCCTTCTCCAACCCGCGCCGCGCCGACCTCGACGGCCGCCCCACCATCGTCGTAGACTACGCCGGCGATCCCAACGCCAGGACTCGTAACGAGTTCGAAGGAATCGTGCGCGATCTCGTCGGCACCGCCTGGATCGACGAACAGGACCGTGTCCTCGTCCGGGGCGAAGGTCACTTCCTCAATGACTTCAAGATCGGCGGCGGCCTCGTCCTCAATATCCATAAAGGGCTGAGCTTCGACTTCCGCGCCACCAGGATCAACGGCGAGGTCTGGCTTCCCGCCATCGTCGACGGACAGGGCAGCGCACGCATTCTCCTCGTAGACAGCGTCAAAGGGCGCTTCCGCCTCGTCACCTCTGACTATCGCAAGTTCCGCGCTACCAGTACGATCGTCTCGACAAACGGAGCCATCGGGCCCGACGGCCAGCCTGTCCCAAACAAGACCCCAGAACAGTCAGCACCCGCGCCGCCACCAACGCCCAGCCAACCGTCCCCGCCACAGCGGCCTTAAATGCGCAGGAGGGATGAGCCGCAGCTCTTCCCTCCTGCAGAGTTAAAGAATCTCACCCACCAGTCTGCCTTAGCCGTAGCTTAGAGAGGCTGAACGTCGGACGCCTGCCAGCCTTTCGGACCCTTTACCACGTTGAACTGTACTGCCTGGCCCTCTTGCAGGCTCTTGAAGCCATTGGAGTTGATTGCCGAGTAGTGCACGAAAACATCCTCACCATTCTGACGGCTGATGAAGCCAAAACCCTTGGCGTCGTTAAACCACTTCACTGTTCCCTGTTCCATGTCTGGTAAATCCTTGTGATTGACTTTGACGCTGAATCCAAATCGGGGCTTCGGCTACAACTCTTGCAGAAAAAACCAATCTGTTTCAAACGATGGGGAAATGTTAGCACAAAGGTCTAATTTTCCACGAAAAAAAATGCAATCAATTGGAACTACACTGATTCCAGTGCATCTGTTGCGCACTATTGCAATTGAGGCTCTCCAATATGCGTCCGGACGATCCCCTCAGCAGCCGCCAGCACCTCATTCAAGCTCATCGTCGTCGAATCCAGAATCACAGCATCCGCTGCCGGCCTCAGTGGCGATTCCGACCGATTACGGTCTCTCGCGTCGCGCTCCTTCAGCTCGCGAATGACGGCCTCTTCAGTCACCTCGGCCTGCGCCGGAACGCCTTGCCGGTAGCGCCGGTTGCCGCGCACCTCGGGCGCCGCATCCAGAAAGATTTTCACCTCTGCATCGGGAAATACCACCGTCCCAATGTCACGGCCTTCCATCACCACGCCGCCGCTCGCGCCCATCAACCGCTGCTGATCCACCATCCACTCCCGCAGCCGGGGATGCACCGATACGCGAGACGCCGCCGCCGTCACATCCCCATCCCGCACGCGCCGCGAAACATCCACGCCATCCAGCAGAACGATATTCCCCTCAAGCTGCGGCTTCAGCGCAATGCGCGTACGTCCAGCCAGGTCCAACAACTCGTCCTCATCGTCAAAGCCCAGGTCGTTGTCGATAGCCTTCAATGCCAGCGCGCGATACATCGCCCCCGTTTCCAGGTTGAGAAACCCAAAACGTCGCGCCAAATATGCTGCCAGCGTGCTCTTGCCTGCGCCTGCCGGCCCGTCAATGGCGATCACCGGCCGCTCGCGCCGTTTAGTTGTTGCCGGCTTTGCGATTGATCCAGTCTCTGCTGCGGGCGTGCCCATGATCTACTCCTGTGTCTCGGGCTTCTTGCGCGTCGTTGGCTTGGCGCCACCCGCCGCACCGCTGCGCTTCGCGCCAAATCCGCCCGGCTTGCCGCCAAACTTGGCACCGGGCTTGCCTCCAAAGCTCTTCCTTGGACCCGCACCTGCGCGAGAAAAGCTACCCGCTGCACGAGCCTTGTACGGTCGCTTCGCACCGTCACTCTCCGTCTTTGGAACCCACGGCGCCTTAGTGAAGGCGCGTTTGTCGGCGTCCGCCGCCCGAGGCTTGTACGGCCTCTTCGGGAGCGTACGCTCCACGCTGGACTCCGCAGCGCCACCCGCCGACGTGCGCGGTGTGTAAGGACGCTTCGCAAACGAACGCTCGCCACCCTCGCTTGTTCGCGGTGTGTAAGGACGCTTCGCAAACGAACGCTCGCCACCCTCGCTTGTACGCGGCGTGTATGGACGCTTCGCAAATGTGCGCTCGCCACCTTCGCTGGTCCGCGGCGTGTAAGGACGCTTCGCCCCGAAGCCTCCGGGCTTCGCACCACGATCCCTGCCTTCAAAGCTACGCGGCTTGAATGACCCGCGATCCCCGCCCTCAGACGTCCTCGGGGTATACGGACGCTTCGTAAACGTGCCCTCTCCGCCCTCGGCAGTCCTCGGCGTATACGGACGCTTCGCGAACGTGCGCTCTCCGCCCTCGGCCGTGCGTGGCGTGTAAGGACGCTTCGCCCCCAATCCACCCGGCTTGCTACCGCGATCCCCGCCTGCACGTTCATAGCTGCGAGGCTTGAACGACCCGCGCTCACCACCCTCAGCCGTTCGCGGCGTATAGGGCCGCTTCGCAAACCCAGCCGGCTTGCTCGCACGATCAAAGCTCGACCTCGGAGCACTCCGCTGCTCTGGCGGCAATCCTGCCTGCTCTCTTGGTCCGAGTGGCTCGCGATCCTCCGGCGCCGGCCTGCGGAACTTCGTAAAACCATCCGGCTTTGCTGCTGGACGAGCCTTACGGTCCTCATTCCACGGCTTCGAAAAGTTCGACTTCCCGGCCGGTCTCGCGGCGCCATCCTTCTTGAACGGCCGTCGCTCACTGTCGGTCTTACCATCCAAACGCGCGCCAAAGCGAGCCGACGGCTTCACCGGCCCACCGGCACGCTTAGCCGAAAAACTCCGCGCAGCGGGCTTGCCACGGAACTCGCCTGCCGTCTTACCCTCGCCACTAAAGCTCTTGATGCGGCCCGTCCCCACCTTCTTCGGACGCTCCGCCGCAACCACTTCACCGCCTTCAACCGGTGTCTCTTCACCAGCAACCACGGCAAACGCCGGCAGCGTACCCGGAATATGCAGCAGCGTCTTGCCCTCGAGCACCACCGTCTCCAGTTGCCGCGCGCCCATCAGCGCATGCAGCACCTCGCGCACCCGCGAGCGCGCCGTCAGCGGCGAGAGGAACGTCGTAATCTCCTCCTCGGTCGCCACAAACACCTGCGCCAGGTACAACGACACCAGCGCTGAGAGCGCCGTCGGCTGACCTGCATTCGCGCCTGCCTTAATCGCCTTCGTGAAGCGCCGCGATGTCAGCTCCCACAACGTAACGCCGTCACCCTGCTGTAGCAGCGGAAGCACGCGCAACTGCGACCACAACTCGCTCAGCGAGCGCAGAATCGCAGTCTCCGTCACCTCACGGCCCAACTCCTGTGCCAGCTCGGCCGCAGACATCGGCCCGCGCTCCGTCAGCACCTCGAACACCCGCAGCCCCAGCGGAGAAACCTTCACCGCGCCCGAAGTTGACGGCGGCTGCTTCCACGCCTTGTCGCCGCGCATCGTGAAGATGTAGCTGAACACCTGCGCGCTCACCACAAAATCCGGGTTGTCGCCGGGCACACTCAGCAGATTCAGCGGCAGTGCGAGGCCTTCGCCCACCAGCCGCGAAACCAGCCCACGGGCAACCTCGGTCTCCGCCAATGTCGGTGCAGCGTTCGCCGCTCCCAGCGTCGCCTCCACCAGCGATGGAGCCGGTGCCGGCAGCTGCGACGCACGAGGCGCAAACAGCACCAGCCCACGTTCGTTGATCCAGTCGCGAGCTGCCTCCAGGGTCAGCAGCGGCTCGCCTGCCTGTCGCCATGCGGTCGCGCGTGCAGCACTAAGCTGCGTCTCGTTAAACTCCGGTGTTGAACTCAAAAGTGCCCCTATCTTGTATTGCTGCGCCAGGGTTTGCGCACAGCTCCCGATCTACCACGCAGAGGATACCCTCAGGTCGCAGCAATGTCATCGGGGGAATCCTGTGATGTGCGGGCTCGCTCGCGCGCCGAGCTAGCTCAATTGGAACAGCTAAATGCGCTGAAACGCCCGTTGGATGTCTCTTAGAGAATACCGCAATGCGATGGGTCTGCCGTGCGGACAGCTCATTGGATGCTCAGTTTTCCCTAATTCCGCCAGCAGCCAGTCGATCTTTGCCGGCTCCAGCGGCATATTCACCTTAATTGCCGCGTGGCACGCAATTGACGCCGCAATCCTGGTCCGCCGCAGCTCCTCATTCTCCACCTGCGCGGACTTTTCCGTCACCCCCAGCACCTCTTCCAGCACCCGCTCCAGTTCGCGCCCCTCCAAACCCACCGGCGTCGCCTTCACCGCCAGCGTCTTTGGCCCAAACGGCTCGGCCTCAAACCCATTCCGTTCCAACTCCTCCGCGATCGCCGCAAACGTCACCATCTGTTCCGGCAGCAGCTCGATCAGCACCGGCATCAACAGCCGCTGGCGCTGCACCGCCTCGACCTTTCGCTCGCGCAGAATCTTCTCAAACAACACCCGCTCATGCGCCACATGCTGATCGACGATCCACAACCCCTCCTCATTCGTCGCCAGAATGAACGAGTCCCGCAACTGTCCCAGCGGCTTCAATGTCGCCAGCGAGTTCAGCGTCGGCTGATTGCCCGCGCTCTGCCCTGCCAACGCCTCCAGCGTTGCACCCGTCGCAGGCTCGTCATACCCCACGGCCATCCCCGCACCATCAAAGCCCAACCTGCCCGGCGACGGCGGCATCAGCCGCTCACGCAGCTCAAACGCCGCAACATCCCCCGGCTCAATCGCACCCTCGCTCCCGGCAATCATCCCTTCGCGAGGCTCATACACTCCCTGCTCGACACCCGGCAGCGGGCTAACATCCACCATCAACGACGAACTCGCCGTCCGCCCACCAAACGCACCACCGCTCAGCGCCTGAAAGAAGCTCGCCGCCGGTCGCGCATTCATCAGGGCCGTCCGCACCGAATCGCGCACAAAATCATGCACAAAACTTCCCTGCCTGAACCGCACCTCGGTCTTGGCCGGATGCACATTCACATCGACCTCCTGCGGCGGCATCTCCAAAAACAACAGCACCACCGGGAACGACGTCGGCGGAATGATATTGCGATACGCCTCGTTGAACGCATGCAGAATCAGTTTGTCGCGAATCAGCCGTCCATTCACGAACACATAGATCGAGTTCCGATTCAGCTTCTGCAGCTCCGGCTTCGACACAAAACCACTCAGCCGCACGAATCCCGGCTCCGGCGGCTCGTAATCTTCGCTACGCTTCCACGGCGGCGGCTCCGGCAAACCTGCCCGCGAAAAGTCGATCTCCGCCGCTACCGGAATCAGGCTCTCGAACGTCTCGCGCCCGAAGATCTGATACAGCCGCTCGCCCGCATTGGCCACGGCCGGTGCAATCAACAGCGCCTGGGTCGCCGAGTGCAACTCGAAGTGCTTGTCCGGGTTCGCCAGCGCGTAATGCGTTACCAGCGCCGCAACATGCCCCAGCTCCGTCTGCTCTGCACGCAGAAACTTCCGCCGCGCCGGAGTATTGAAGAACAGATCGCGCACCGCAATCGTCGTGCCCGCAGGCAGTCCAGCATCTTCCACGCGCAGCAGATTGCCACCGGCAATCTCCATCACCGTGCCAACCTCATCCTCAGCAGCGCGCGTCTCCAGGCTCACCCGCGCAACCGACGCGATCGATGGCAACGCCTCCCCGCGAAATCCCAGCGTTGCAATCGATAGCAGGTCATCCGACGAGCGCAGCTTCGACGTAGCATGGCGCTCAAACGCCAGCAGCGCGTCGTCTCGTCCCATTCCATGACCGTTGTCGACGATGCGAATCAGCTTGCGCCCACCCGCCTCGATCTCCACCCGAATCCGCGTCGCACCAGCGTCGAGCGAGTTCTCCAGCAGCTCCTTCACCACCGACGCAGGCCGCTCCACCACCTCGCCCGCGGCGATCTGGTTGGCGACCTGGTCCGACAACACGCGGATTCTGCCCATTGCTCGATTGTAGTCAGCGGCGCCCGCGGCCTCGCACCAGCCCTGCGTAAATCGCGGTTGAAATCCTAGCGGTCACCCACCCGATGCAGCCGCATAAAGTTCGTCGCTCCGGTCTTCGTCGCCGTTCCTGCCACAATTCCCACTACCTGATTCGGTTTCGCATACCCGCGCGCTTGCAGCATCTCCTCTGCCATCCTCACCAGCGTATCGGTGCCCTCGAAGCGCTCACAAAGAATCGCCACCGTGCCCCACAGCAGCATCGCACGATTCACCACATGCTCAAACGGCGAAAGTGCATAGATTGGCGCATCCGGCCTGTACTTCGATAGCAGCCGTGCCGTATTTCCGCTCTCCGTGAAGATCGCAATGGCCGTCAGATCCAGGTCCTGTGCCGAGTGCGCCATGCACTCGCAGATCGTCTCCGGCACCGTCAATGACCGCCGCTTGCCGACATGCATTGGCCGCGGCCCATTTCTCTGACCCAGCAGGTGCATCTGGCTCTCGGTCTCAATCACGATCTTGCTCATCATCGCTACCGATTCCACCGGATACTTACCCGCAGCGCTCTCCGCCGAAAGCATCACCGCGTCGCTTCCGTCGTAGATCGCATTCGCCACATCCGAAGCCTCCGCCCGCGTTGGCCTTGGGTTCTCAATCATCGACTCCAGCATCTGCGTCGCCGTAATCACCGGCTTGCGATACTCCGCCGCGCGCCGAATGATGTGCTTTTGAATCGCTGGCACCTTTTCCGGTGGAACCTCAACGCCGAGATCGCCACGCGCCACCATGATCGCGTCCGCAACCTCGAGAATGCTGTCCAGATGGTCGATTGCCTGCGGCTTCTCCAGCTTCGCAATCACCCACGCATCCGATCCCAGCTCCGCGATACGACGCTTCACATAGCGCACATCGTCGGCCGTCTGCACGAACGACACCGCCACCGTATCCGCACCGGCCTTCAGACAAAACTCAAGATCAATCTCGTCCTTCTCGGTCAGCGACGGCACCTTGATCGCAACACCCGGCAGATTGATGCCCTTCTTCTCGCCAAGCAATCCGCCGTTGACGATCTCGGTCACCACATCCGCGCCCACAATCTCCTGTACGCGCAGCTCGATCAACCCATCCGACAGCAAAATCTGATCGCCCGGCTTCAGGTTCTCCGCCAGCGTTGTGAACACCGTGCTCACGCGCTCCACCGTGCCGTCGATCGGGTCCGGCGTAATGGTCAGCCGTTTCCCAGCCTCCAGCAGCACCGGTCTGTGGTCCACCAGGTTGCCCGTGCGAATCTTCGGCCCCTGCAAATCGGCAAGGATGCAAATCGGCTTACCCTCTTCGCGCGCCACCTTGCGCACCATCGCGATCAGCTCGGACTTCTGCTCATGCGATCCATGCGAAAAGTTCAACCGCGCTACATCAAGCCCTGCCCGAACCAACTCTCGAAACGTCGCCTCTGTGCTCGATGCCGGTCCCAGCGTTGCTACAATCTTTGCGCGGCGTCCACCGAGCGCCGTCGTAAGTATGTCTCTTCCATCCATCCGTACATCATCCTTCCAGCCTGGGAATCACGCCCGGTCGCTAAACGCTTTATCGCTGTTAGTCAGCAATTCTACCTGTACGGCGCCTATGCAGGCCGGGCAGCTTCCACAGCAACTCCGAGAGCTTCGGATCACGTCTCCTCGGCCCGTGCGCTGCGCGTTGTGCATTGAACTCCGCTCCAATCAGCACGCTCAACGCAATGATATACAGCCAGAACATCAGCGCGATCGCTGCACCCAGCGATCCATACACCTGTGAGTAGTTGGCAAAGCGCGTCACATAGTAGCCAAACACCAGCGTCGTCACGAGCCACAGCAGCGTCGCCACCGCTGCTCCCGGCAAGCTCGCGCGCCAGCTCCAGTCATTACGCAACAGTATCCAGGGCTCGCGCAGCAGGGGCTCCAGATGCTCACGCATGTGCGTGGTCAGGTCCGTCCCCAGGTGGTAGATCACCGCGATAATCCCAACGCTGCCCGCGAGCGCTATCGTCCATCGCAACAGAAACGCCAGCACCAGCACAGGCATCCGCAGCGCCAGCGTCACCTCACCCGCAAGCCAATGCGTTATCAGGTGACCGAAAACCACCAGCGCGCTAGCCGCCGCCAGCGGCAGCAGGGACAGCGGCACCAGCGCAAGTGAGCGGACCCGCCGCGACCAGAAGCTGCCAGGCGTCAGCGGCAGATCGTACGCCTTCCGAAAGCCCTCCATCAGCGTCGACATTACGCTTGAAGCGCCCGCGACACTCACCACCACCGACCCCAGCAGCGCACGAGTCGTATGTACACTCCCGTGCGCCGTCGAAAAGTACATCTCCAGCAGCGGGCTCACATTCGACGGCAGCACGCGACCGAAGAACAGCGCCATCTGCACGCGCAGAGGCAGGGTATCCGGCAACTGGCTGGCCACCGCCGCCGCCACGATCAGCGCAGGAAACAACGCCACCATCGCCGAGTACGCCGTCGCCTGCGCCACCGTCAGCGCATCATGCTCGAGCGCCGTCAGCGCTGCACGGCGTAGCATCTGCGCCAGAGCCAGCGCGTGCTCCGCCTGCGACCTCCAGCGGTGCTTCCCCCTCGCCTCGCTCGCTGCTGCATGCGCCATCCGAACCTCGTGCTCTTACGGCTTCCACTGGTTCAGAAACGCAGTCAGTGCCGAGGGCTCCAGGTGGCGCATATCCGAAAACTCCTGGTTCTGCGCGTACACAACCTTCCCGTCTCCGTCCACCACGGCCAGTGCCGGAACGCCCGTCAACGGAATCCCGTACTTGTGCGCGATGTCCAGGTTCGCATCCATTCGACCGATGTTCACATCCACCAGGATGAAGTACTTTGCCACCAGCTCCGCATTGGGGCTCTGATGAAAGTAGATGTTCAGCACCTGGCAGTCCGGGCACCAGTCTCCACCGAAGTCCAGGATCACGCGCTTATGCGTGCGCCGCGCTTCGGCCAGCGCCGCCCTGATGTCGGCCGGAGCCGCTTCGATCGCCGGATAGATCTGCTTCCTCGGAATCGGCGAATTCTGCGCCCGCGCTCCAACACCCACGATCAACGCCACGCCAGCAAAGGCCACCCCAGCCGCGATCAGCCCCATCCTGAACTTCCCTGCTCTCATGACCGTCTCCTTGTGCCAACTACTTGTATCATCCATCAGGTCGCTCCAGCCTCCAAACCCAAAATCACAGCTCACCTGCTTCTGGAGTCAACATCCCAACGCAGCCGCGCATCCTGCATCGCATGGAAATCGAGCAGACCACCCAGAAGAAGCCGAACTTTCTCCTGATCTTCCTTCTGGTCTGCGGGTCGCTTCTGGTGATGTTCGTGCTCGCCTACCTCTTTGTCGACTTCGATGGCAAGCACTTCGTCTTCCGTCACCACCACGCCCACCCAACCTCGCAGCTGGTTCTCCCCATTCACTCCGCCCCCAGCACGCTCGCTTGATCCGAACTGGTGCAAGTCGCCGCGCAGCACCCGGAACGCATCAGAATATCGATCTTCTGATTCATCTGCGCGTTCGCCGCATTCAGTTCGATCTGATGAAACCCATAGCTTCGCCGTCACCTCATCCACCGGCAGAAACAACGAGTCCTGCAGCGACGCGGCGCTTCATTGTCTTGACATCCTCCCATTCCTCGACCTGTGGTCGCCGCTTGCGCGGGAACGAAGGGGATTCCGACGAGGGCAGCTAGGCCGCTCTTTCGGAGGGTTCCTGCTGCTGACGGCTTACCTCGCCGTTCACTTCACAGGCTAACCGGGCGTGTCCCGCCCTTAGAACGTTGATCGCGCCGACGAGGTCGGCGTTCTCTTGAAAGCCACATTCGACGCAAGCAAATCCTGCTTGCGTCCAGCGGTTATTTCCTGAGACATGACCGCAATGTGGGCACGTCCGGGAAGTGTTCTGCGGCGGCACGGCGAGGAACACGCCACCCGCCCAGAGCATTTTGTACTCCAGTTGCCGACGGAATTCCGCCCAGCCCTGGTCGAGGATCGACCGGTTGAGACCGGCTTTTGCGCGGACGTTCTGGCCAGGTTGTTCAACAGAACCAGCGGCAGACCGCGACATATTGCTTACCTGCAAGTCTTCGACGACGACCATCGCGTGGTTTTTGCTGATGGTGGTTGAAGTCTTGTGCAGGTAATCCCGGCGAGCGTTGGCGATGCGAACGTGGATGCGCTGGACCTTGGCTTTCGCCTTCTTCCAGTTGCTGCTGAACTTCTTCTTGCGGCTCATGGCCTGCTGCGCTTTGCGCAGATCGACAGCATACCGCTTGAAGATGTTGAGCGGCGGATAGACGGTTCCATCTGAGAGCGTTGCAAAGCGGACCACGCCCATGTCGATGCCAATAGCATCACCTTGGGCAACCGGCTGCTCTACCTCGCGTTCAGTCTGGATCGAGACGAACCATTTGCCACCGCGGAGGCTGACGGTGACGTTCCTGACGGCGCCGAGGACCTCCCGGCTGTTGCGGTAACGCAGCCAGCCCAGCTTGGGCAGGAATATCCGGCTGTTGGCCTGGTCCAGCTTGAAGCCCTGCGGGAAACGGAAGCTATCTCCGTAGCCGCGCTTCTTGAAGCGCGGGTAATCAGCCCGTTTCTCAAAGAAGTTGGTGAAGGCTCGATCCAGGTTCTTGAGCGCGTGTTGCAAGGCTTGCGAAGGAGATTCCTTGAGCCAAGCGAATTCGCTTTTCCAGGCTGGAAGCTGGTTTGCCATTTCCACGTAGCGGATGAACTTGTTTCCGGCTGCATGGTTGGCTTGTTGCAGCGCCAGCGCCTTGTTGAACACGAACCTGCACGATCCGGCAAAGCGGCGCATGTCGCGCTGCTGGTTGCCGTCTGGCATGATCTCGTATTTGAAGGCTTGAAGCCGTTCCATCTCCCACAACTATACCCACCGCTGAAAGCGAAGACAAGGCGAAACACCCCGGCTCCGCCGGGACGCTCTCGACCCAGCCCTGAAGGATGGGGTTTTCCACGCTAAGGATAAACGAAGTCCGGACGGTCTACTATTTATTACCAACCTGCAGCGCAAAACCAGTCAACGCTCCTACTCTTCGCTCTCCCTCAGTTTGGCCAGGATGCTGAAGTCCTCGAGCGTCGTCGTATCGCCCTTCACCTCACCTGTTGCCGCCAGTTCCCTCAACAATCGCCGCATGATCTTGCCCGACCGTGTCTTTGGCAGCATCTGCGTAAACCGCAGAACATCCGGTCGCGCCAGCGCGCCGATCTCCTTTGCGACCCAATGCCGCAGCTCCTGCCGCAGCTCCTCGGTTGGCTCCTGGCCTTCCTCAAGCGTTACAAAGGCCACGATCGCCTGCCCCTTCACCGGGTCCGGACGCCCCACTGCCGCCGCCTCCGCTACCCTATGGTGCCCCACCAGCGCCGACTCGATCTCCGCCGTCCCCAGCCGATGTCCGCTGACCTTAATCACGTCATCCACGCGGCCCATCAGCCAGTAATACCCGTCCGCGTCGCAACGCGCGCCATCGCCCGTAAAGTACATCCCCGGAATCTCCGAGAAGTAGGACTTCTCATACCTCTCCGCATCGCCCCAGATCGTTCGCGCGATCGACGGCCACGGCTTCGTGATCATCAGCAGGCCACCCTGCCCCGGCCCCACAGGCTCGCCGGTTCCCGACAGAATCGCCGGTACGATACCAAAGAACGGCAGCGTCGCCGACCCCGGCTTGGTCGCCACCGCTCCCGGAAGCGGCGCAATCAGGATCGCTCCGGTCTCCGTCTGCCACCATGTATCCACGATCGGGCAGCGCTCCTTGCCAATCTCGCGGTGGTACCACATCCAAGCCTCGGGATTGATCGGCTCGCCCACCGTCCCTAACAGCCGTAACGTGCTCAGATCATGCTTGTGTACCCACTCACTCCCCCACTTGATGAACGCCCGAATCGCCGTCGGCGCAGTATAGAAAATCGTGACCTTATGGTCGTCCACGATCTTCCAGAAGCGGTCATTCTCCGGCCAGTTCGGTGCACCCTCATACATCACCACCGTCGCGCCATTCTGTAGCGGCCCATAGACCACATAGCTATGTCCGGTGACCCATCCAATGTCCGCCGTACACCAGAACACATCGTCGTCGTGCAAGTCGAAGACGTACTTGCTCGTCAGATAGGTCTGCACCGCATAGCCGCCGGTCGTATGCAGTAACCCCTTCGGCTTGCCCGTCGTGCCGCTTGTATAGAGGATGTACAGCGGGTCCTCCGCGTCCATCCACTCTGCCGCGCACTCCCCGCTGACCGACGCCATCGCCTCGTGCCACCACACATCGCGACCGGCCTTCATCTCGACAGCGCTCTCCGGCTTTCGCTGATAGACCACCACCTTGCGCACGCCCGGGCACTTCGCCATCGCCTCGTCGACGATCTGCTTCAACTTCACCTCGCCGCCGCGCCGGCAACTAATATCCTGCGTCACCACCACCTGGCAGTCCGAGTCGTTCACCCGATCCGAGATCGCCTGCGCCGCAAATCCCCCAAAGATCACCGAATGCACCGCACCGATGCGCGCACATGCCAGCATCGCAATCGCCAGCTCCGGCCCCATTCCCATGTACACCGCTACGCGATCGCCCTTCTTCACCTCAAGCGACTTCAGCACATTGGCAAACCGCTGCACCTTCACGTGCAACTCACCATACGTCAGCTGGCGCACCTCGCTGGCCTTGCCGTCGACGCAGGGCTCACCCTCCCACAGCAAAGCAACCTTATCCTTGCGCGCGCCCTTCGCATGGCGGTCGACGCAGTTGTGCGAAAGGTTTAGCTTGCCGCCGATAAACCACTTCGCATGCATCCCGCTGCCGCCGAGCACCTGCTCCCACGGCTTAAACCACTCCAACTCCCTCGCCGCTTCCCCCCAGAAGCCTGCCGGGTCTTCGACGCTGCGCGCATACATCCGCTCGTACTCTTCCTTGCTGCCGATCCATGCCTTCGCGGCAAACTCCGCGGGCGGCGGAAACACGCGCACCTCGTGCATGTGCGACTCAACAATATTGGCGTTCGCGACTTGGCTATCCTGTGGCATTGGCTTGGCTCCCTCTTTACAAGGTGCTGATCGCTGACAGTCTCCGCTCTCGCGGACCTCGGCACGGCACAACCTGCGTCGTCGCAACGACTCAGGCGGCTCTATGCCGCAAAAGCATAACATTATTATGCGTATCGTGAATTTTCATTACAGGGCACCGCACTGATCGGCTTTGCCTTCGGCGTTGGCTGCAGCGGCACATGAAACATGTCGTGCGACAGCGTTTGCAATAGCTCGTGCATCGATAAACTCTCCGCAGGTTACGGGCTTCTTCGGTGCTGCTTGATCGCGAATTGCCCTCAACCTTTGTGCTATCCTGACCGTGATAGTCATAAAGCTCGATCTCCACCCCGACCCGTCGGGTTTTTGAGCGGATCTTCTCCCCGAACGCGCTACGAAGAACAGCCTCCGGCCCACGGAGCAATATCGAGCCAGTCGTACACAGGAGTCTCGATCTGAGACATCATTCAGTCGCATTGTTCGCTTTTATGCCAGTAGCTAACTAGTCAATGAGGGGTAAGGTGCGGGTTGCGTACTTACGCTGCAAGCTCAATAGCCGCTCCAAAGGCTGGCATAATCTTTTGCTATGCTCTGGATACCTTTTTACGAATGCAATTCTGCCCGATTTTCGGTGCAACCTTGAGGACTGAATTCTCAAATGGCGAAGCCCCTACGCAGCGAAGATCCTAATCCGCCAAGTGTTCAATTTAGAGACTTCGGTGTTCTCGACGCGGGTAAACAAAGCAAAGGCGCGGCCATCGCCTCAATTGCGATCAACGTCGCCCTTTTGGCCCTGCTAGTCATCCTGGGTTACATCGTCAAGACCAATCCAACCGTTGCCAAAGAGGTTGCCATGCTGACGCTGCCTCCAGAGCCGCCTCCGCAGCCAAAGCCGGCGCCGAAGCCACCACCGCCGAAGCCGCCCAAGCCATTACCGCCAACGCCCACACGGCCACCGAAGGTTCACCTGCCGCGCATTGTGGAGCCGCCGCCTGACGTCAAGCCGTTGCCGATCCCGCAGCCCAAGCCCGTCAATCTGCAGCCGCCAGCTCCGCCCAAGCGCGAGAATCCCCGGCCCGCGCCGGTCAAGGTCAACCTCGGCGTGGCCAAGGCCGCTTCGGTCCCGAATAACGATGCGCATCCGTCCGCCGTGCGGCTCGGATCTCCGACGAATCCCCTCAAGCCTCTCACCGGGCCTGCAGTTTCAAGCGTCAACCTCGGTGTTGCTGGAATGCCCGGCATGAACCGTGGCAATACGGGCAATGGACCCCGTGCGACCTCAGTCAATATGGGCTCAGACTCCCCAAATTCCAACAATCTAAACGGTCATGACAATGGCGTGGGCCCCGTCAGGGGAGTGAAGCTGGGTAGCGGAACCGGCCCCATAACCTCGAAAAATTACGCGGCCATAGCGCCTGTGCATCTGGGTACTCCACCGCCGCCACCCGCCGCCCGGCAGCCCGCCGCTTCCGCCCTGTCCGCCGCTACTCCGCCCAGGATCACCTTCAAGCCAGAGCCGGTGTACACCGAGGAAGCCAAGGAGCAGCATATTCAAGGCGATGCTGTTGTCAGAGTCGTCTTCCACGCGAACGGGACCATGGAGGTCATCAGTCTAGTTCGCGGCCTTGGCCACGGTCTGGACGAGCCTGCACTTCAGGCCGCTCGTGGTGTTCGATTCCGTCCGGCCCTCGATGCTGGCGGCCATCCCGTCGACTTTCCAACCAATATCATTGTTCACTTCATCATTAATAACTAAACGTCCCGTCAGGCATTACTATTTGTTGGCAAGTTTCAAAAGCTTCACAATATTCTGAATCTGATCCAGTAGGAAAGCCCGCCAGGCAGAACCCATCGCTTTATTTCCTGAATCTTCGAAAGGGCTGCCCTCACCGGTAGCCGCACCAGCTAAGGAGCCCCTGAAGCCTATGAACCTCCCGTCAAAACTCACCGCCGCCATGGCTTTCGCTCTTATGGTTGCATCGGCCCTGCCTGCTTTGGCCTTCCCGAAGAAACAACAGCTCGAATCGGCGTATGCACGCAAGCTCACGCCGGCCCAGAATGCCTTGATCGACAAAGCTATCGTTCGTGAGGCCGTGATCGTCAAGACACTCAGGGAGCGCAGCCCGATCGTCGAAACCTACATCCAGAACATGCGTCCCGATCCAGTCATGGGGCAAACCGTTGATAGTGATGTCCACTTCCTGGCTCGCGTCGATTTTGGCAAGGTCATCGGTGAGAACAGCTTCGCCCGTGGCGGCCAACTCAGCACACAGGGCCGCTTCAAGCACTCCCTCAGCTACATCACCGATCTCTCTCTGCGCATGACTTACAACGAGGCAGGTTTTGTCCGCATGATCGTCGTCGACAGCGCCGGCTTCGACCGTCAACACTATAACTTCACCTTCCTGCGCAACGACTTCCTCGGCACCGTTCCCACCGTAGTCTTCGATGTTTCTCCAATCAAGAAGGCTCCGGGCCGCTTCTTTGGCCGCATCTGGGTTGAACGCAACGGTGGAAACATCGTCCGCTACGACGGCAACCTTGCCGGCGGCGAGAAAGACGACATCAACCGGTACTTCCACTTCAACTCCATTCGCACAAATGTTGAGGATGGTCTCTGGCTGCCCACTGCGTCTTACATCGAAGAGAGCGATCCAAAGAGTCCCTCACATAGCCTCAGATTCAAGGCGATTAACCAGATCTGGGGTTATTCTCTGAAGATTCCCGCAAAGGAATCCGATGAGGCAGAGCTGGAAGTCGAAGGTGCGACGGACGAGAGCCAGCAGAATGGCGTCCTCGGCCCACTTGGCGCACAGCGTCAATGGGTTCAGGAGGCCGAAGACAACGTCATCGAGCGCCTCTATACCGCAGGCCTTATCGATGCTCCCAGCGACTTCGACAAGGTCCTCGCGCAACTCGCCAACAACATCCTCGCCTACAACCAGATTCCAATCGACCGCCCCGTCCGCGTTCGTACACTTCTCACGGAACCGCTCGAGTCTGTAGCGGTCGGCAACACAATTCTGATCTCCAAGGGCCTAGTCGACACCACCGCCGTGGTTACCGCAGACGGCGCGCAACAGATGGGCAACCTCAACGCCTTACTTGCCTTTCAGGTGGCGCAAATCGTCCTCGGTCACCACATCGACACCAAGTACGCATTTAGCGATCGGCTGCTCTTTCCGCCCGAGTCCGCCTTCCAAAAACTGCCGCTGTTCCACACGGACGCCGACGACACCGAGGCTGCCAAGAAGGCCTTGGAATTACTCAGCGTGAAAGATCTTGCGGATGGCCAGCAGTACTTCGGTCTCTATCTCCAGCAGTTGCAGGCTCGCGAGAAGGGCCTGAAGGCTCTCACCAATCCGCAGTTCGGTGACAGCCTCATCAAGCCGGATGGGACCTTCTGGATGCAGGCCCTCATCTCCAAGGCGCCCAAGCTCAACGACACCGATCTCAAGCAGCAGGCTGCCGAACCGCTCAACTCTTATCTCGTCAATGATCCTTGGACCGATCAGGTGATTAAGTTGAACGCTGCCCCGGAACCGCTTCTCAGCGCCCGGGACAAGCTCCCGTTCGAGATCACACCCGTATCTGTGAATCTCTCCTATTGGAAGGCCCCCGTATCACCGGCGCCCGCACCGGCGGACACCGCAACTCCAGCGCCCGCACCGGCTTCACAGCCGCAACGCTAACCGCTCAGGAAACTGCATCACCGGCAGCTTCCTAAGCAGTCGCTTTATCGACGGCACCCCGCCCCTCGGCGGGGTGCCGTTTCAGTCTTCTTCACAGCAACCTTGCACAAGACGATACGCGCAGAGCTCAAGAAAGGTTGTTTAGCGTACCATCGAAAGTTGTTAATCTGCGTTGCCAACTGGTCTCCCCCAACATGTTGAATCATGAGGATATCCCCCAAATAATGCTGGCAATCTCAGCGCAACCTGAACTACATTTTTTGACCTAACTAACCACAACCCCGGCCAATGGAGGCGATCCATTGAAATGAACTGTCCTCATTCTTGCAATGTTGACTGTGTGCTCCTCCTTTGCTCTGGGACAAGCTATTCCTGGCGCGACTCGAAATACTGACCTGCAGGTTGGTGGAACGTTTACATTCGCCTACCCCGACTACACCCCACAGCAGGCTCTGGGCTTCGGCGTGTATGCCGACTTGGACATCAAGAGTCACTGGGGGGCAGAGCTCGACTTTCACCAGATCTACATCGATCAGAACTCGCCGGCCAAGGAGTGGACCTTCGAGTACGGTGTCCGCTACCATCGGACCTATGGTCGCTATAACCCTTACGCGAAAGCGCTTGCTGGTCGCGGCACCTTTGATTTTGCACCGTATTGGTGGCAAAAAGGCGCATCACCGGGCTATAACTTGCTCACTGCGGGCGCCGGCGTCGACACCGAACTTATGCCGCGCTTAAATCTTCGGGTTGGAATGGAGTACCAGGGCTGGTTTACCGGTGGCGCCCGCGGGCCTTCAGGTGTCGGTGGCCCGGGACAAAATTTATACCTCCCGAATGGGCTGACCCCTATTCTCTATGAGGTTGGCTTCGCATACCACTTCACTGGCGGCTCTCCAGTCCATTAACTCTTGCTTCTTGAGAGCAATCGGAAGCCGTCTATTTGCACCAAGAACCGGGTAGCCTTGGCTATTGCTAAAGACCCTGGTTATTACCAGGGATAGATCGCCAGGTTACACGGGTGCCTGCGCTGTTTGATAAGCCTTTAGTACACCTATATGGTCCCCGTTCCCGGTACCGTATTTTTTTTTAGCCAGACATTTTTCGAGTGCGAGTGAGTCGAATGCCAGCAGCGATTGATTTCGAGCAATTAGTCGCAGCCATCGGCGATGCGATCATCATAGCGGACGCGAGCGGAGCGATCACGCTGTGGAATCCGGCCGCCGAGCGTATGTTTGGCTTTACCCAAAGCGAGGCGTTGGGGCAATCGCTGGATCTGATCATTCCGCAACGCCTGCAGCAGCGTCATTGGGATGGATATCACAAAACCATGAAGACCGGGCAAACCCGCTATGGCCATGACGTGCTGCGCGTACCTGCGGTGCATAAGGACGGTCGCGCTTTGTCGATCGCTTTCACGGTGGCGCTGCTGTACTCAGAGCAACACGCGGTGGTGGGCATTGCTGCGGTGATCCGCGATGAGACGGTGCGATTTAATGAAGAGCGCGCTTTGCGCAAGCGTCTGGCAGAATTGGAAGCGCAAGTCGCAGGATAAGCCGGCAAGCTAGCGGTGCAGGGCTGTCGGCAGGGGTTCTGACACCAGCAGACGGTTTCCTTTATCGCCTAAAAAGTCACGTACCTCCCGCGGCCTGTCAGCACCACTCAAGCAGAACCACTCAGGTGGAGTACAGCCACACGGCCAGACAATACTGCCAATTCATCCACCGTAGACCGCCCAAACCGCTCCGTCGGCAAGCCCAGGCGCTAGGGAGGCTCCAGCCAATAATCGAGCGGTCTCTACCCACCAGGCAGAAGAACTCGGCCACGTGGCCGGGTTCTTCTGCCCGATTACTGCTATCTAGCTAGAAGTGGTACGCAACGCCCAGCGACGGTGTCATCAGTACGTAGTACCGATTCGTGGTCCATATCCCACCGGGTACACCGAAATCAGGGGCCTTCATCAGGAAGCCGCGATATTCAACTCGAAGATCGAAGCTGGGATTGATCTCATACGCCACGCCGCCGCCAAAGAGACCGCCGATCTCCATCTGCTGCTTCGTCTCTAACTGGGTCGTCCCATTATTCAGGATTGGCGTAAACATCTCGACGCCGATCCCGGCCTCGAGAAACGGGTTATATCTCTTATAGGTCCGCGAGTACACGTAGGCGCCGCTGATCTCCTGTTGGCGGACATCCACCCTGCCATTGGGTTGCGAGATGCTGTCGTACTTCATGGAATCCTGCGCAAATGTGTAGTTCAATTCCACTGCGCTGCGTGGGGTCAGCATATAACGGTAGCTCGCCAGAAAGCCGCCGGTGGTCGTTGTCGTCATCGGATGAACCGAGGTCCCATAGACAGCCGGTGCGTAGACCCCAATCAAGCTAACGCTGGCATCCTGCCGGCTTTCCTGTGCGTGTCCCACGGCGGCGGTACACACGATCAGTGCACCGAGCAACATCATTTTCTTCATGCTTGCTGAAATCCCTTCGCATTCACACCGCCGGCACAGGACTCCACGGATCTCTCCAGTGGGTACCTAGCCGGTAACCGCGGCGCGCTAATGTCTTATTGTACCTGCACACAGCGTCAACACGCGCATCGCTGATGATTCTGATTTTAGCGAACGTGGTTTGCACTTTCTGCTAGACGAAAGAGGCCTCGTTCCCGTATCCGGAAGCGAGGCCTCTACACTCACTTTCTATTCGGACTACTGCTGCGGAACCGGCGGTGGCGGCGGCGGTACCGCACCACCCTGACCACCACGACGACGCTCGCGTTGCCTGGCCTGCATCTCGTCGTACTTCAGCTTCTGGTCGGGGGTCAACACGCCACGGACCTTCGCCTCCTGGTCCTGGTGCAACGCCTCAGCCTGCGCGTGACGGTCCTGCGGAGAAAGCGACTCATTTGCGCGCAGCGCCTCCATCTTCGCGCGGCTATCGGCGAAGATCACCCGGATCTGAGCGGTCTGATCCGCAGTCAGATCCAGCCGTTGCTGCAGCATCTCCACGCGACGCTCCGGATCCCATCCCTGATGACCACCCGGCGG
Organism: Granulicella sp.; assembly: GCA_003138795.1. Classification (GTDB taxonomy): domain Bacteria; phylum Acidobacteriota; class Terriglobia; order Terriglobales; family Acidobacteriaceae; genus Granulicella. Next base: position 40,252 of record PLHC01000146.1, read on the forward strand.
CGGTCCCTGCTGTTGTCCATCGGGAGGCGGCGGTGGTACATCCTGCTGAGCCGCAGCAGCACTCACAACCAGGCCAGCACCACACAGCAATACCGCCGCTGCACGAAACATCTTCATCTTCACGATGCTCTTCATACGCTCAACCTACTTTCTTCTCGAAAGATCACGCCGCATATCTCGCCGCGCGTCTGTCTTCCCATACAGACGCTGAATCCCGTGAAATGTTCCGGCCGATTCTACATATCTTTCGCCCAGTTCTTTGGCCTCCGACTCCCGCTCCTGGGCGTCACTCAACCCTTCTCCAGCACGAAGCAGAATGGATCTCCATGCGCTACCGCATGAGCTTGCACGATGCGCAGAAACTCTCGTGCCGCATGCGACATAACCGCTTGTTTCCGATGGACCAGCCGCAGCTTTCGCTCCACCTGCAACTCGGGAACCTGAACCGCAACCAGGGTGCCCGATTCCAACTCTCCCTCCACCGTCAGCCTCGGCACCAGCGCCACCCCATTGCCACGCTGCACAAACCGCTTGATCGCCTCCAGCGACGGCAGTTCCACCTCCATCTGCAGGGGTATCTTGCGACGTTGAAACGTAGCAATCACCTTCTGCCGCAGCGGCGACGGCACATTGTGCGCCACAAACGTCTCCCGCCCCAGCCGCACCAGCGACGCCTTCCCAGCCTCCGCCAGCGCGTGCGTCGGACTCACCACGCACACCAACTCATCGCGATACACCACCGTCGACACCACCTGCGGATCCTCTGGTCGAAAGCTCACTACGCCCATCTCCACCGAGTGCGATTGCACCTCATCGGCAATGCGACTGGCCAGCGTCCGCTGCACGGCCACCTTGATTTGCGGGTGCTCCTGCCGAAACGCATCCAGCACCGGCAGCAGATACAGACACGTATATTCATTTGCCGCCAGGTCCAGCCGCCCTCTATGCAGCGAGCGCAGGTCAGCCAGCGCCGCGCCCGCGTCCTTGCGCAGATTCAGCATCTTGTGCGCGTACTCCAGAAGAACCTTCCCCGCATCCGTCAGTTTCCCCGCCGACCGTTCCAGCAGCATCTCCCCCAACTCGGCCTCCAGCTTGGCGATCACCTGGCTCACTGCCGGCTGCGTCCTGTGCAAGCGTGCCGCCGCTCGTGAGAAACTTCTTTCCTCAGCTACAGCCAGAAATGTCTCAAGCTGAAATAAATCCACGTGCGCCCACCCTTTTCAATGCGGTAAATTATCTATATCGTTATTAGAATGCACAATACATCTGGCTCTGAGCATAAGAGCGCGTTATGATTCTGTCCAGACGGAAAGGTCTATCCCCATGGCAACCAACACCCCGATCGTTATCTTCGACACCACCCTCCGCGACGGCGAGCAGTCTCCCGGCTGCACCATGTACCACGCCGAAAAGCTTCGTTTCGCCCACCAGCTTGCCAAGCTCGGCGTCGACATCATCGAAGCCGGCTTCGCCATCGCCTCGCACGGCGACTTCAACTCCGTGCAGGCCATCGCGAAGGAAGTTCGCGGCGCGCGCATATCCTCGCTCGCCCGCTGCAAGCGCGAGGACATCGAAGCCGCAGCCCGCGCCCTCGAACCCGCCGCGAAGAACCGCATTCACATCTTCCTCGCCAGCTCCGACCTCCACCTCGAAGCCAAGCTCAAGATCACCCGTGCCCAGGCCCTCGACAGCACCGCCGAGGCCGTCCGCCTCGCCCGCACCTTCGTCGACGACGTAGAGTTCTCCACCGAAGACGGCACCCGCTCCAACCTCGACTTCCTCATCCAGATGATCAACGTCGCCGTGCAGGCCGGCGCCACCACCATCAACATTCCTGATACTGTCGGCTACACCACCCCCTCCGAGTACTGCCAGCTCTTCCGCACCGTGCGCGAGCGCGTCCCGGGCAGCGATGCCATCATCTTCTCCACCCACTGCCACGACGACCTCGGTCTGGCTGTCGCAAACTCCCTCGCTGGCGTCGAAGGCGGTGCGCGTCAGATCGAGTGCACCATCAACGGCATNNTCGGCGAGCGCGCCGGCAACGCTGCCCTCGAAGAGATCGCCGCCGCCTTCGTCACCCGCCACGACCGCTACCCCTACACCACCAACATCGTCATGACCGAGCTCTACCCCACATCCAGGATGCTCGGCGAGATCATCAGCTTCAACTGCCCGCCGAACAAGGCCGTCGTCGGCAAGAACGCCTTCGCGCACGAGTCCGGCATCCACCAGCACGGCGTCCTCTCCAATCCCCTCACCTACGAGATCATGACACCCGCCTCCGTCGGCTTCACTGGCCAGAACATCGTGCTCGGCAAGCACTCCGGCCGCCGCGCGCTCGAGTACCGCCTCGCCGAGATGGGCCACAAGCTCTCCCACGAAGAGATCGACGTCGTCTACGAGCGCTTCATCGAGCTCGCCGACCGCAAAAAGCTCCTCTACGACCAGGACATCATCGGTCTGCTTCAGCCACCCGTCACCGAGACTGCAACCGAAACGACAACCGTGTCATAGCGCTTGCCGTCTCTCGTCGTCATCCTGCCCCGGAGCAGACTCGAAGGGGCAGGATTCCTGCATTAGCCTTTGCTTTTGCTTTTGCATAAGCCTTTGCTCTTGCACTTGCCTTTCTTGCTGTCATTCCCCGAAGGGAATCTGCTTCTCTTCCACAACCGTTTGAAGGACACAATGCAACTGAAGATCGCAATCCTGGCCGGTGACGGCATCGGCCCCGAAGTCACCCGCGAAGCCAGAAACATCCTGAGCGCAGCCGCCGAAGCCGGCGGCCACAACTTCACCTTCGCAGAAGCCCTCATCGGCGGCGTCGCCATCACGGCCAAGGGCACGCCGCTCCCGCAGGAGACCATCGACATCGCCCTCGACTCCGACGCCGTCCTCCTCGGCGCCGTCGGCGACAACAAGTTCAACGCGCTCTCCCCGGACAAGCGTCCCGAGGCCGGCCTGCTGCAGATCCGCCAGGTCCTCGGTGGCTTCGCCAACCTCCGCCCCTCCGTCGCCTGCCCCGCGCTCTCCGACAACTCCCCGCTGCGCCCCGAGGTAACCAAAGGCGTCGACATCCTCTTCGTGCGCGAGCTCCTCGGCGGCCTCTACTTCGGCCAGCCGCGCTCCTGGAACAAGCAGACCGGCGAAGCCATCAACACCATGCGCTATACCAAAGCCGAGATCGTCCGCGTCGCCCGCGTCGCCTTCGAGCTCGCCGGCAAGCGCCGCAAGAAGCTCACCTCCGTCGACAAGGCCAACGTCCTCGAAGTCTCCCAACTCTGGCGCGCCACCGTCACGGAAGTAGCCAAAGACTATCCAGGCGTGACTTTAGAGCACCAGCTCGTCGACTCCATGGCCATGCACCTCATGAACGTCCCCCGCAACTTCGACGTCGTGCTCACCGAGAACCTCTTCGGCGACATCCTCTCCGACGAGTCCGGCATCATCACCGGCTCCCTTGGCATGCTGCCATCGGCCACCATCGGCGGCAAGGTCAACCTCTTCGAGCCCGTCCACGGCTCTGCTCCGGACATCGCCGGCACCGGCAAGGCCAACCCCCTGGGCGCAATCCTCACCGCCGCCATGGTGCTCCGCTACTCCGCTGGCCTCGAGCAGGAAGCCGCCGCCGTCGAAGCCGCCGTGCAGCACGTCCTCGACGCCGGCTACCGTACCGCCGACATCGCCCGCGGCAACACCGCCGGCGCGGTCACCACCGCGCAGATGGGCAAGCTCGTGCACAGCGCACTCGCCGAAGCCATCGACCGCAGCCAATCGCTCCACGCCGTCTAGCACCGCGATTGCGGTTGTCCTTGCTGTTGCGGTTGTCGTTGCTTTTGCGGTTGCCCTTGCTTTTCTTGCTGTCATCCCCGCAGGGGATCTGCTTCTGTACTTGTCGTTGCTGTTGTACTTGCTACTTCCTGTTTTATGCGCAAGCTCCTCCAACTCGCCACCCTCTCTCTCCTCATCGGAGTCACGGCCGCGCGTGCGCAGATCACCAACCCCGACAACCTCATCGGCCAGCCCCCCAAGCCGCCGGTTCATCACACCATCCACCCCGCCGACGATCTCCAGTGGCTCTGGCAATACGCCCAGCCCGCGCCCATCGGCCGCGCCAACGACCTCCGCCTCGACGGCCGTTTCCAGTCCTTCCTGCTGGACGCCTTCCACCAGCCGCAGTCGATGTGGGGCCCTCCCGGCACGCACGAGCCGCTCTCGACCATCATCCCGCTCTTCCTTACGCAGTACGGCGCGGTCGCCGCTGAACAAAACCGCTACATCACCGTCGACGGCTGCGTTCCCAGCTTCTGCGCCGCCTCCGGCCTGCTCTGGATCGATCTCGGCCGCCCCCACCCGCTCGCCGTCTTCGCCGCCGTCAACTGGAATCCCGACGCGCGCACCACCGCCGAGCCCGCCGCCGACTACAACCTCTGGCTCTTCTCCAACCGCCAGCTCTCACCCGACGAGCTTCCGCTCGCGCTCACCGAGGCCATCGCCCACTGGAACATCCGCCTCGCCTCCGCGCACCGCCTCGTCCCCCACATCGCCCACGCGCTCCTGGTCGAACCCGACGCTTCGTCCTTCGCGCTCGACCCTGAAATGGCCGGAGCCAACTCCATCGCTCCTCAACCCGACACCACCACTCCCCACCAGGCAGACATCGAATAGCTATGAGCACTGAATCAAATCCGTCGCAAGCCTTGAAGCCACGCACCATGTTCGAGAAGGTCTGGCAGCAGCACGTCGTCGTCGAACCCGCCGGCGAGCCCACCATCCTCTACATCGACCTCCAGCTGGTCCACGAAGTCACCAGCCCTCAGGCCTTCGAAGGCCTGCGCCTCGCCAACCGGCCGCTCCGCAATCCAGCCCGCCACATCGCCACGGTCGACCACAACGTGCCCACCACCAGCGTCGCAGACCGCCTCGTCATCGCCGACCAGGTCGCCTCCGCGCAGGTCAACGCGCTGCGCAAAAACTGCGCCGAGTTCGGCATCGAGCTCTTCGACGTAGAGGATGCCGAGCAGGGCATCGTCCACATGATCGGCCCCGAGCTCGGCGCCACCAAGCCCGGCATGACCATCGTCTGCGGCGACTCGCACACCAGCACCCACGGGGCTTTTGGAGCATTAGCGTTCGGCATCGGCACCAGCGAAGTCGAGCACGTCATGGCCACCCAGACGCTCCCGCAAGACAAGCCAAAAACCTTCCGCATCAACGTCGAAGGCGGCGTCAACGGCGAGCTCCCCTACGGCGTCACCGCCAAGGACATCATCCTCGACATCATCGGCCGCATCGGCACCGACGGCGCCAGCGGCCACGTCGTCGAGTACGCCGGCTCCGCCATCCGCGCCCTCTCCATGGAGGGCCGCATGACCGTCTGCAACATGAGCATCGAAGCCGGAGCCCGCGCCGGCATGATCGCCCCCGACGACACCACCTTCGCCTACCTCAAGGGCCGCCGTTTCTCCCCCGCCTACGAAAAAGACCCGGTTGGAACAGTCAGCGCGATTCCGAACTACCCTGATTCGTTCAACCCTCCGCCAATATCTAGGTCGCCATGGGATCTCGCCGTCGAGCAGTGGTCCGCGCTCGTCACCGACCTCGGCGCCACCTTCGACCGCGAGCTCACCATCGACGCCACCAAGCTCGCTCCCAACGTCACCTGGGGCACATCGCCCGGCATGGTCACCACCATCGACTCCGCCGTTCCCTCCCTCGCAGACGCCAAAACCGACGCCGACCGCAAGTCCTTCGAGCGCGCCTTCGAGTACATGGATCTCAAGCCCGGCACGCCCATCAAAGACATCAAGATCGACGCCGTCTTCCTCGGCTCATGCACCAACGGCCGCATCGAAGACCTCCGCGCCGCCGCCAGCATCGTCGATGGCTACCACGTCGCCAAAACCGTCCGCGCGCTGGTCGTCCCCGGCTCGCAAGCGGTCAAGCATCAAGCCGAAGCCGAAGGCCTCGACCTCGTCTTCAAGTCCGCCGGCTTCGAGTGGCGCGAGCCCGGCTGCAGCATGTGCCTCGGCATGAACCCCGACATCTTATCTCCAGGAGAACGTTGCGCATCGACAAGCAACCGCAACTTCGAAGGCCGCCAGGGCCGCGGCGGCCGCACCCACCTGCTCTCGCCCGCCATGGCCGCAGCCGCCGCCATCACCGGCCACTTCACCGACGTCCGCTACTGGAAGTTCAACAGCAAGGAAGGTCGCTAATGACACCCATCAACACCCTCACCTCCACCGCCGCTCCTCTGCCGCTGCCGAACATCGACACCGACCAGATCATCCCCAAGCAGTTCCTCAAGCGCACCGGCTACGGCGACTTCCTCTTCTACGACTGGCGCTACAACTTCGACGCCGCGGGCCACACCACGCCCAACCCCGACTTCGTTCTCAACAAGCCCGAGTACGCCCACGCCGAGATCCTCCTCGCCGAGCGCAACTTCGGCTGTGGCAGCTCCCGCGAGCACGCCGCATGGGCGCTCAACCAGTTCGGCTTCCGCGCGGTCATCGCCCCCACCTTCGCCGACATCTTCTACTCCAACGCCGGCAAGAACGGCATCATCCTCTGCCGCCTCACCGACGCAGAAGTCGAAACCCTCATCCAGCGCTCGACCGCCAACCCGCAGCACCAGATCACCATCAATCTCGAGCAGCAAACCGTCACCGACGACCAGGGCTTCCAAGCCCACTTCGACATCGATCCCTTCCGCAAGCACTGCCTGCTGAACGGCCTCGACGACATCGGCCTCACCTTGCTCCACAAAGACAAGCTCGACGCCTACGAAGCCAAACACAACGAAGAATTCTGGCTCGCACCCAAGGCCCAAGCCACGGCCTGAAGACTTGAAAGGGCGGTGCTTCAGCACCGCCGTAACGACCCCAACAAAGAGGGCTTTAGCCCTGAGGGAATCTCAAAGTGAGCAACACCCCCGGCAAGACCCACAGCAACGTCCTCACCGAAGGCGCCTCCCGCGCGGCCGCCCGCGCCATGCTCCGCGGCGTCGGCTTCTCCAGGGAAGACCTCAGCAAGCCCATCATCGGCATCGCCAACACCTGGACCGAGATCGGCCCCTGCAACTTCCATCTCCGCGACATCGCCGAAGCCGTCAAGCAGGGCGTTCGCGAAGCCGGCGGCACGCCCATGGAGTTCAACACCGTAACCATCTCCGACGGCATCACCATGGGCACTGAGGGCATGAAAGCCTCGCTCATTTCCAGAGAAGTAATAGCTGACTCTATAGAACTCGTCGCCCGCGGCAACTCCTTCGACGGCCTCGTCTGCATCGCCGGCTGCGACAAAAACATGCCCGCGGCGATCATGGCGCTCGCCCGCCTCGACATCCCCGGCCTCATGCTCTACGGCGGCTCCATCGCCCCCGGCCATCTGCACCTCGGCCCCGATGGCAAGCCACTCCCCGGCGAAGTCCCCGAAAGCACCGGCAAGGAGATCGACATCACCATCCAGGCCGTCTTCGAGGCCATCGGTTCCCACGCTGCCGGACGAATTGACGACGCGCAGCTCGAAGCCGTCGAAGCCTCCGCATGTCCCGGCCCCGGAGCCTGCGGTGGGCAGTTCACCGCCAACACCATGGCGATGGCCGGCGAATTCCTCGGCATCTCGCCCATGTTCCTCACCGGCGTCCCCGCCATGGACGCTCACAAACATGAGGCCAGCCGCCAGGCCGGGCGCCTCGTCATGGACCTCGCCCGCACCGGCCTCACGCCGCGCCAGATCATCACCCGCGGAGCCCTCGAGAACGCCATCGCCGCCGTCTGCGCATCGGGCGGCTCGACCAACGCGGTCCTGCACCTCATCGCCATCGCGCGCGAACTCGACATCCCGCTCGACATGCAGGACTTCGACAGAATCTCCGACCGCACGCCCTTCATCTGCGACCTCATCCCAGGCGGCACGTACGTCGCCAGCGACTACCAGCACGCCGGCGGCTCCCGCGTCCTCGCCGCTCGCCTGCTCGAGCGCGGCCTGCTCCAGGACAACCCCACCGTCAGCGGCAAGACCATCCACGAAGAAGCGAAGCTCGCCGAAGAGACTCCCGGCCAGCCCGTCATTCGCCCGTGGTCGAACCCGCTCAAGCCCACCGGCGGCCTCGTCATCCTCAAGGGCAACCTCGCACCCGAGGGCTGCGTCGTCAAGGTCGCCGGCCACGAGCGCATTCACCACACCGGCGTCGCCCGCGTCTTCGACTCCGAGGACGCCTGCTTCCATGCCATCGAGGCCGGCAAGATCAACCCCAACGACGTCCTCGTCATCCGCTACGAGGGCCCCCGCGGCGGCCCCGGCATGCGCGAGATGCTCGCCGTCACCGCCGCCATCAAGGGCATTCCCGAGCTCTCGAAGACGGTCGCGCTGCTCACCGACGGACGTTTCTCCGGCGCCACGCACGGCCTCATGGCCGGCCACGTCGCCCCCGAAGCCCAACTCGGCGGCCCCATCGCCGCGGTCCGCGAGGGCGACACCATCACCTTCGACATCCCCGGGCGCAAGCTCACGCTCAACGTCTCCGACGCCGAGATCGCCGCCCGCCTCAAGAACTTCAAAGCTCCCGTACCCCACTACAAACGCGGCGTCTTCTTCAAATACGCAAACTCCGTCAGCAGTGCCAGCGAAGGAGCTGTCACCACGTAATCGTCGTCACAGGCCGTCAATTAATAAGTAAGGTCCAATATTTAAAGGAGGCTGGAGATGCAGCTATTTGGCTTGTTCCGAAAAAAGAAGCAGTCGATGACTCCTAAGGCAGCCGCCGCAGCACTGGCCTCCCGCGTGATGATCGGCCCAGAGGCAAAGGCCTTCCCAGACTTGGACGAAGAGCACCTGCGTTCCATAAAACATCTGATCCATTTAGCCGATGCGGGAATCGTCATTAAGTGGTTGAGGCTTCTGGAGCAGGGACTTTCCAATCCGGAGAAGTCAAGAGCAAGAGAGATTTTGAAGGAATTTGAACGCCTGACATTCTCCGCCGCATCGCCAGAGGAAGCGCTCACGCTGGCGAAGGAACTTCAGACGCTCACCTGCCAGACGACCAGGTTACAGGAGATCATAAAAGACAAGAAAATGTCCTCGATCGAATACAGCCTCAAAACGTTGGCCTGGAGCAAGGCGTGGCTAGCCCCGGTATTTGGCAACGAGGACGAACTGGAGCGCGCCAGTACGAGATATGGACCATCGCTGGTGGCTCACGTACAGGGCTCAATCAAGACAATTGGGAAGAGCGTCGAGGAGATTGTTCTTCGACAGGACAGGGCATGAGCAGAAACGCAATCCAGCGATTCAAAGCTCTACGGCTCGTTACGACTTCTCCTGCGACGGGCTTGAAGAATGCGATCTTGAAGGCGACACTCCGTTTGCCGTCGGTGGAAAAGCTTCCTCCGCAAGATCAAATCGTTAACGCGGTAGCCGTTGTCACAGGCGGCAGCTATTCGTATTGTGTCAAGCGCGCTATTTTTTGAAGCGTCAACAAAAAGAATTGGTTCGCAGACTTAGAGGACTTTCAATGTTGAAATCAAATCAAACCAACCAACACCCCACCCTCACCGGAGCAGAGATTCTCTGGGCCACCCTCGCCGGCGAAGGCGTCACCACCGTCTTCGGCTACCCCGGCGGCGCCATCCTGCCCATCTACGACGCCCTCCGCAACTTCCCCAGCATCCACCACGTCCTGGTCCGCCACGAGCAGGGCGCCTCGCACATGGCCGATGGCTACGCGCGCGCCAGCGGCCGCCCCGGCGTCTGCATGGCCACCTCCGGCCCCGGAGCCACCAACCTCGTCACCGGCCTCGCCACGGCCATGCTGGACTCCATCCCGCTCATCGCCATCACCGGCCAGGTCTCCTCCAAGGTCCTCGGCTCCGACGCCTTCCAGGAAGTCGACATCACCGGCATCACCCTGCCCGTCACCAAGCACAACTTCCTCGTCATGCGCGCCGAAGACATCGCCCCTACCCTCCGCGAGGCCTTCCAGATCGCCACCTCCGGCCGCCCCGGCCCCGTACTCGTCGACATCACCAAGGACGCGCAGCAAGCCACCACAGCCTTCTCCTTTGCCGCAGCAAGGCCCAGGCCCCACCGTCCGCACCCCATGCTCAAGGCCGAATCCTCCAGCATCCGCGATGCCGTCGAGCTCATCCAGCAATCCAAGAAGCCGGTCATTCTTGCCGGCCACGGCATCGTCGAATCCGGCGCTGAAGCCGAAGTCCTCGCCTTCGCCGAAGCCCACCAGATCCCCATCGCCAGCACGCTCCTCGGCCTCGGTGCCATCCCCGCCGCGCATCCCCTCTCGCTCGGCATGATGGGCATGCACGGCGAGTCCTGGGTCAACAACGCCATCCAGCAGGCCGACCTCCTGCTCGCCTTCGGCATGCGCTTCGACGACCGCGTCACCGGCAATCTCACCCGCTACGCGCCAAACGCTAAAAAGATCCACGTCGACATCGACCCCTCCGAGATCAACAAGAACGTCCACGCCGACGTCGCCCTCATCGGCGACCTCAAAGAGGTCCTCCAACTCCTCCTGCCCTTATTGAATTCTCATCCTGAGCGCAGCGAAGTATCGGATGCTCGCACCCAGCCGCAGCCCAGCGAGTGGCTCCGCACCATCGACGCCAGCAAGGGCACCGCCGCCGTCCGCGACATCATCAATCTCCCCGACAACGGCCACCTCTACGCCGCCCACGTCATCAACGACATCTGGCACGAAGCCGCCGCCGCCGGCCGCCTCGAGCAAACCATCATCGTCACCGACGTAGGCCAGCACCAGATGTGGGAAGCCCAGTACTTCAAGCACGAAGCACCGCGCTCGCTCATCACCTCGGGCGGCCTCGGCACGATGGGCTTCGCTCTCCCCGCGGCCATCGGCGCAAAGGCCGCATGTCCTGAAAAGGACGTCTGGGTGATCGCCGGCGACGGCGGCTTCCAGATGACTGCCGCCGAGCTCTCGACCATCGTGCAGGAGGACATGGCCATCAACATCGCCGTCATCAACAACGGCTTTCTCGGCATGGTGCGCCAGTGGCAGGAGACCTTCTACGACAAGAACTACTCCGCCTCGCCGATCCTCTCGCCGGACTTCGTCAAGCTCGCGGCGGCCCACGGCATCGCCGGTGCGAACGTCTCGAAGCGCCCCGAAGTAACCCCAACAGTCACGAAAGCCCGCACCAGCAACAAGCCTTTCCTGATCAACTTCCAGGTAGAAAAAGAAGACGGCGTCTACCCCATGATCGCCCCCGGCGCCGCCCTCCACGAGATGGTCCGCCGCCCCCACCGCGACCCCCTCCTCCCCAACCCGGAGGACGAGTAGCCTTGCGATCTCCGGACCAGATTACGCGGAGGCACAACGGAAGAACATGGCTTCATCCACGCCCCGCAAATAGCAGAAAGATGCCGAACTAGAAAGGTCTTATGCTCCACACCTTCGTAGCACTCGTCCAAGACAAGCCCGGCGCCCTCACCCGCGTCGCCTCGCTCTTCCGCCGTCTGAACATCAACATCGTCTCGCTCACCGTCGGCGAGTCCGAGCGCCCCGACACCTCGCGCATGACCATCGTCGCCGACGCCCCCGAGAACGCCGCGCACCGCATCCGCGCATCGCTCTACAAGCTCGAAACCACCATCGACGTCGACGAGGTCAACCGCGCCGACGCCGTCGTCCGCGAACTCTGCCTCATCAAGGTCGCCGCCGGCCCCAACGAGCCGCACGGTGTCCGTTCGCGCTCCCAGATATTCGAGTTCGCGCAGGTCTTCCGTGCCCGCGTCGTCGACCTCGCCCCCGAGTCCGTCATGCTCGAGATGACCGGCTCCGCCAGCAAGATCGAAGGCCTCCTCCAGGTTCTCCGCGAGAGCGACTACGTCATCCTCGAGGTCTCCCGCACCGGACGCATGGCCATGCGTCGCGGCCACCACACCAGCCGCGTCCTCAAGGCCCTCGGCACCCACCGTCTCTCCCCCTCCGACTTCCCGACCCTCGACCCCGACGCGCTCCCCGAGGACGAAACCCTTCCCAGCCAGTTTGATGAGAGCGAGGCCTAACCCCGCCCACGCACTGTCATCCTGAGCGCAGCCCAGGGGGCGCAGTCGAAGGACCCCGAAGCTCTCTTGCTCACCCAGACCGTCCGCATCTTCTCCACCGCGATCTCGGACCCAACCACTTTTCACATCTCACCCCACAGAAGGAAGCAACCAATGGTTAAGACCTACCACGACGCAGACGCAGACCTCTCCCTCATCCAATCCAAAAAAGTCGCCATCATCGGCTACGGCTCGCAGGGCCACGCCCACGCGCTCAACCTCAAGGACTCCGGCGTCCAGGTCAAAATCGGCCTCCGCCCTGACTCCTCCAGCATCAAAAAAGCCCAGCTCGCAGGCCTCGAGGTCGTCTCTGTCGCCGACGCCGCGAAGTGGGCCGACGTCATCATGAACCTCGTCCCCGACCAGACCGCCGCCAAGGTCTACCACGACGAGATCGAGCCCAACATGAAGCCCAACGTCACGCTCATGTTCGCGCACGGCTTCAACATCCGCTTCCGCACCATCACCCCTCCCCCCACCGCCGACGTCTCGCTGGTCGCGCCCAAGGCCCCCGGCCACCGCGTCCGCGAGGTCTTCACCGAAGGCGGCGGCGTCCCCGCGCTCGTCGCCGTCGAGCAGGACGCCAGCGGCAACGCCCGCGCCCTCGCTCTCTCCTATGCCAAGGGCATCGGCTGCACCCGCGCCGGCGTTCTCAACACCACCTTCACCGAGGAGACCGAAACCGATCTCTTCGGCGAGCAGGCCGTCCTCTGCGGCGGCGTCTCGGCCCTCATCAAGTGCGGCTTCGAGGTCCTCACCGAGGCCGGCTACCAGCCCGAGCTCGCCTACTTCGAGGTCTGCCACGAGCTCAAGCTCATCGTCGACCTCATCTACCGCGGCGGCCTCGAGTACATGCGCTACTCCATCTCCGACACCGCCGAGTGGGGTGACTACATCGCAGGCCCCCGCGTCGTCACCGCCGAAACCAAGAAGGCCATGCAGGGCCTCCTCGCCGACATCCAGTCCGGCGCCTTCGCCAAGCGCTTCATCGAAGACCAGAACAGCGGCCGCAAGCAGTTCGAAGCCTTCCGCGCCGCCGAGCGCAACCACCCCATCGAAAAGGTGGGCGCCGAACTCCGCGCCGGCATGCCCTTCCTCGACCCCGTCAAAGTAGTCAACGGCGCCGTCGTCAAAGCCTAACCACCTCCTATCCGCACAAACTGGGTGCCCCATGTCTCGCTTCTGAGACATGGGGCTTTTCCATGCGCCGATGATCCCTCCACAACACGAGACGCAGCGCATCCCGCCTCCACCCGAGACCGATCTTCGCCCACCCCAACTAAAAAATCCCTCATCCCTTGTCCCCCCCCAGCGCATCCAACGTGTGTCGCCTCAAGGAGCACTCATGACCGCCACCGCCCTCCGCCTCAATGCCTTCGGCCTCGACAACCTCTCGCTCGAACAGATCGAGCTCCCCGCACCCGGCCCCAATGATGTCCTCGTCGAGCTCCATGCCGCATCGCTCAACTACCGCGACCTCATGACCGTGCTCGGCACCTACAACCCCCGGATGGTGCTGCCACGCGTCCCCGGCTCCGACGCGGCCGGCGTCGTCACCGCCATCGGCAGCCAGGTCACGAACTTCAAAGTCGGCGACCACGTCACCAGCCTCTTCTTCCAGGACTGGTACGACGGCCCCATCCTCCCCACCACCGGCAAGTCCGCCCTCGGCGGCCCCATCGACGGCGTCTTCTCCACCGCCCACCTCTTCCCCGAAGGCGGCCTCATCCACGCACCCGCCGGCTACTCGCACGAAGAAGCCGCAACCCTCCCCTGCTCCGCCCTCACCGCCTGGAACGCGCTCGTCGAAAAGGGCCACCTCAGCGCCGGCCAGACCGTCCTCATCCTCGGCACCGGCGGCGTCTCGCTCTTCGCGCTCCAGATCGCCAAAGCTCACGGCGCCCGCGTCATCCTCACCAGCTCGTCGGATGAGAAGCTCGCCCGCGGCCGCAAGCTCGGCGCCGACGAGACCATCAACTACCGCACCACGCCCGATTGGGATATAGAGGTCTTCAAACTCACCGCCAAGCGCGGCGTCGATCACATCGTCGAAGTCGGCGGCGCTGGCACGCTCCCCCGCTCCCTCAAAGCCATCACCCCCGGTGGCTACATCTACCTCATCGGCGTTCTCTCCGAACCCGGCGCAGGCGTCGATGTCCTCCCCATCCTCGCCAAGGCCATCCACCTCGACGGTGTCTACGTCGGCAGCCGTGGCATGCGTACCCGCCTGAACGCAGCCATTGAAACCAACCACATCAAGCCCATCATCGACCGAGTCTTCCCGCTCACCCAGACCCGCGAAGCCCTCGCCCACCTGCAAAGCGGTAGCCACTTTGGCAAGATCGTGCTCTCGCTCCGGTCCTAGCATCCAAACCACCATGCGGCTCGCCACGATCCTCTTCGCGCTCGCTCTGCCCCTCACCGCCCTCGCCGCGCCGCCGCGCCAGCAGACCCAAGCCGCCCCCACCGGCATCGTCTCGCTCGCCGCCCTGCGCGGCCGCGCCCGTCCACTACTGATCTTCGCCCCCAATCCCAACGACCCACAGTTCGAGATCCAGCTCCGCCGCCTGGGTGCCAACGCCCCCGTCCTCGACGACCTCAACGTTGTCGTCATCGCCATCCCCTACGACAGCCCCTCGCCCACCCGCGCCATGCTCACCGACGATGGAGCCCAGGCCGCGCGCCGCCGCTTCAACATCCCGCCCTCCGGCTTCGCCGTCATCCTCCTCGGCAAGGACGGCGTCGAGCAGCTTCGCTCCTCCAAACCCCTCTCCATCGACAAACTCCGCGACACCATCGGCGCCAGTCCCACCCGCCAGCCGGAGATGCACGCCCCCCACCCCTGACAGCCTCCACACGCTCTCCCCTGCGCACCACGACGCCGTCCCTGCAGCCTCACCGCGCTCCCGCCCTTACGCGTCTCCCTGCTCTCACCCGGTAGCCAGCTCCCACTGAACCAGCACCCTCCACCGACGCCACCACCACCGGCGCAATGACGACACCCCGAAATCAGGCTGAACCCTACCCATCGCAACCCGAAACAGGGTTGACTGCACACGAAAATCGCCCCCAATAAGGGGGCGATTTTCACAGCCAGTCCACAGTAAAATCACAAAAGTAAAATCACAAACTACGTGGTGATAATCTCCACGCCGCGCCAGAACGCAACATGGTGCTTCACAGTCTTGGCCGCCGGCTTGGGATTGGGGTAATACCATGCCGCGTCCGGGTTCTCCTGGCCGTCAACCAGCACCGTGTAATAGCGCGCCATGCCCTTCCAGGGGCAACTTGAACTCGTCGAACTCGGACGCAAAAACGCCCTGTTTACGGTCTCTTCCGGAAAATAGATATTTCCTTCTACCGTCTCGACCTTATCGCTCTCTGCGATCGTCTGTCCGTTCCAAATAGCCTTTGCCATATCCGCCCTTCCAATCGTTTCAGTCAGATGCAGCGGCTAGACGCCATCGCAAGCGCGAGGAATAAGAAGCGTCTATACCGCGGTTGGAGCCGCGTACCGCTTCCTTTATATCACAAATCTACTAGAAATGGGAAGTCCTCCGGCGATTCCTCCAGAAGAACATATTCTTCGGGGCGAAATGATGACGCTCAGGCCACAGCCTCCACCACCGGTCTTGTCTTCTCCGGATCGGGCCGCTTGCGGTCCTCCGGCTCATCCTTCGGCTTCGGCGGACCAATCTTCTTCTCGAAGCTGCACTCCGGCGGCGTCGCGACCTCCTCCTCTTTCGCACCTTTACGTGGCCGTCGCTTCGGAAGCGCCTCACGATTGTTCGGGCAGATCAGGAAGGTCCCCTCACTGTTCGCATATTCAACGAGATACGCCGACTCGCACTTCGGGCACGTCTCATTCACCAGCTTCTGATTGCTCGTAAAATCGCACTTCGGATACCGTGTGCAGCCATAGAACGTGTCACCGCGCTTATTCTTGCGCACTGCCACCTCACCTCCACACTTCGGGCACGGAACTTCGAGCAGCTCCTGTTTCACATACTTGCACTTCGGATATCCCGAACACGCGATGAACTCGCCGTACTGCCCATCGCGCTGCAGCAATGGTTTGCCGCACTTCGGGCACGGCTCCGCCAGCACCACCGGCGGCTT
The DNA here is from genome assembly GCA_003138795.1 of Granulicella sp. Lineage (GTDB taxonomy): Bacteria > Acidobacteriota > Terriglobia > Terriglobales > Acidobacteriaceae > Granulicella. The sequence continues at coordinate 56,461 of PLHC01000146.1, forward strand.
CGACTGCACTTTCTGCGTGAGCTTGCGGATGGTCTTGCACGGTGGATCATCGTTGTATCCCGGGCAGGCCATAAATGGCCCCCACGGCCCATTCCGCAGCACCATCGTGCGCCCGCAGTTGTCGCAGAACTCCTCCTCCTGCTCGGCATCCTGCGCCTCAGGCGAGTTCAAATCCGGCTTGGCCGCGAAGTTTTCCTTGGTAAAGTCGCAGCTCTCCGGCTCAACCACCAGCTTATTACCCTGACCCGCCGCTCGCTGTAGCGCCTCCACCAGCTCAGCCTTGTCCCCGACCTTCGTGCTCGACTCAATCACATCCGCATTCATTGCCTTCACATACATCGGAAAGCTGAACGTATCGAGCACCTTCTTGACTGCTGCTTTGGGATCCTTCTTGAGCGGACCCTGCGCAACGGTAATTGGCTTAAGCTTCGTAAAGTTGGAGCACGAGTAGAAGCTCCCAAACTTGCCCCACTTCATAATCAGCGGCGCTCCGCACTTGTCGCAGATCTCATCGGTCTTACGCTCCATCGCCTTGACATCTTCCATGTGCGTCTCGGCGACCTTCAGTTCCTCTTCGAAGTGCGCGTAGAAGCCCTTGAGCAGATCGGTCCACTTCTCCGTCCCCTCTTCCACCGCGTCCAGTTCCCCCTCAAGCTGCGCCGTATAGCCGGTCTCGAAGATGTACGGAAAGTTCTTCACCAGCAGCTCGGTCACGACCATGCCGATCTCAGTCGGCACCAGCTTCTGCGCAAGCTTCTTCACATACTCGCGCTCCTGGATTGTGTTGATGATCGACGCATAGGTCGACGGTCGGCCAATCCCCTTCTCTTCGAGCGTCTTCACCAGGCTCGCCTCATTGAAGCGTGGCGGCGGCTGGGTAAACTTCTGCTGCGGATCAAGCTTCACCCGCTCCAGCCCCTGCCCATCCTTCAACTCCGGCAAGCGACGCTCCGCCGAACTCTCCTCAGACGTCGAGTCCTTCGCACGCTCCGCATCATCAGCATCGGCGCCCTGCGAGATCTGCCGCTTCTCCTTAGCCTCGGCCTTCGCCTCTGCTGCTGCGCGCGCTGCCTTCGCCTTCTTTGCCTCTTCATCGAACCGCAGCCAGCCGTCGAACTTTAGAATGCTTCCAGTCGTGCGGAAGTCATACGCACCCCCATTGGGGCCAGCCGCCTTCGCCTCGATCTCCACCGTCGTCTGGTCGAAGATCGCAGCCGTCATCTGGCTGGTCACCGCGCGCTCCCAGATCAGCTTGTACAGCCGATACTGCTCGTCCGAGAGATACTTGCGCACCTCATCTGGAACAAAGCTCACGCTCGTCGGACGAATTGCCTCGTGGGCCTCCTGCGCATCCTTCTTGCTCTTGTAGACGTTCGCCTTCTCCGGAACATACTTGCCGCCAAACTTCTTGTTCACCCACTCGCGAATCTCCGACACCGCGTCCGTGCTCATATTCGTCGAATCGGTTCGCATGTACGTAATCAAGCCGACCGTGCCCTCGCTGCCAAGCTCAATGCCCTCATACAGCCGCTGCGCCACGCCCATCGTGCGCCGCACATTGAAGCCCAACCGTCCCGCCGCCTGCTGCTGCAACTGGCTTGTCGTAAACGGAGCGCGTGGGTTCTGCCTGCGCTCCTTCTTCTCGATAGATTTCACCCGCCACGTCGCGCGCTCTAGCTGCTCCATCACTTCATCGACTGCACCCTTGTCCGGCAGAGCATTCGAGAGAAACACCTCTTTGCCCTCTGCATCGGTGCCGTTCGATACACGGATCGGCAGACCCTGCACCCCAACCATGCGCGCCGTAAACTCCTGCCCACCCTTCGCAGGCGAAAGCACCGCATCGATATTCCAATACTCCACCGGCTGGAACGCATTGATCTCGCGTTCGCGCTCCACGATCAGCCGCAGCGCAACGGTCTGCACACGTCCCGCGCTCAGCCCGCGTTTCACCTTGTCCCACAGCAGCGGCGAGATCTGATATCCCACCAGCCGGTCCAGCACGCGCCGCGTCTGCTGCGCATCCACCAGGTTCTCATCCACATCACGCGTGTGTTCGAACGCGGCCGTCACAGCCTTCTTCGTAATTTCGTTGAAGGTCACGCGCCGCATCTTGCTCTTGTCCCGAATCGACGGCAGCAGCTGCATCTTCAGATGCGCGGCAATCGCCTCGCCTTCGCGATCAGGATCGGCCGCCAGAAACACAGAGTCGCTCTTGGCCGCCAGCTTCTTCAGCCGTTCAACCACCTTCTCCTTCCCCGGAGACACAATCAGCGTCGGCTCAAACGTCCGCAGCTTCAACTCCACGCCGATATCGTTCTTGGGCAGGTCCATGATGTGCCCAATCGAGGCCTCCACCACGTAATCGCTGCCAAGATATTTTCCGATCGTCTTCGCCTTCGCCGGCGACTCCACGATCACTAAGTTTTTTGCCATACTACACACCCATTCAAAGACGTCCGGCCAAAGCCGCGTCCCCGCTTCCAATTCCTATGCAACCTATCATGCTTTACCGAGGTCAAGTCAAACCGCTCAACGAATCTCCATCGGCTTGCGATCCATCTGGCTCGTCTTGTTGGACGCACAAACGTCCTGATCAGAGCCACGAAAATTTCAACTTGATCGGTGATTCATCTAGAAGCAACGCACATAATTCTTTCCCGGCATCTGCTTTACTCTACCGCCAAGCTCTAACTCGAACAATGCGGTAAAGATCTCACCCGAGATCATCTTCAGCTCCAGCCGCTCAATTAACTCATCCAATTGCAGCGCTTCATCCTGCCGCAACTCTTGTATCACGAGTCGCTCGTGGTCGCTCATCGGGGCTGTCGTCGACTGCTCTGCAAACAAGGATGCGCTCCCCTGATCAGACGATTCATTCCGGCCCATCTGGGCCTGCAACTCGTCCTCCAACTGCATCCGCACCTGCGACGGCAGGTCCTCCCAGATATCCTCCCACGTTGCCGCCAGCTTCGTTCCCTGCTTGATCAGCGTATTCGGCCCCCATGCGTTTTTGTTCGTCGCATTGCCTGGAACCTCATACACATCGCGCCCCTGCTCCAGCGCGCACCGTGCTGTAATCCGTGTGCCGGAATACCCCCACCCTCGACCACCAGCACGCCGATGCTCATCCCGCTCAGTGTGCGATTACGTATCGGAAAGTTCTGCGGCGCGGGAAACGTCCCCAGCCGAAACTCACTCACGATCACTCCACCCTGCGCCACGATCTGCTCGGCCAGTTTTTTGTTCTCCTTCGGATAGATCACGTCGATCCCCGACCCCCACACCGCAACCGTCGCTCCTCCTGCATCGAGCGCTCCCTTATGCGCGCACGTATCCACACCACGCGCCATGCCGCTCATCACCACCATCCCGCGTCCAGCCAGATCGCGGCTGAGCATCTCTGCCATCCCCGAACCATACGGCGTCGGCTGCCGCGTACCCACCACAGCAATCCCCGGACGACTCAACAGCGTCGCATCGCCGCGCACCCACAGCACCGCCGGTGGATCATAGATCTCCAGCAGTCTTCCCGGATACGCCTCGTCCTCGGGGGTCAGAAAGCTTGCCTGCTGCTCGGCGGTTCGCGCTGCCTCTTCGATCGCCGCGGCCCGCGCTCTCCCATCGAAGCAGAACTGCGCTGCCTCAGCCGGCAGTCCCACGCCCTCAAGCTCCGTCAGCGATGCGGTAAACACCCGCTCTGCCGCTCCCAGCCGTTGTATAGCTCGCGCACAGCGCGTCGGCCCCATCTGCGGCGTCAGCGCCAAAGCCAGCCAGGCCAGCCGCGCCTCTGGACGCGATTCTGGCTGCCCCTCTTCCCTATTTCCGTCTGTCATCACGCGTACCTCTCTGCTGCGTTGTGATCGCATCGTTTGACATCCTCCCCTTCCTCGACCTGTGGTCGCCGCTTGCGCGGGAACGAAGGGGATTCCTACGAGGGCCGCTAAGCGGCCCTTTCGGAGGGTTCCTGCT
>PLHC01000052.1:0-8900 GCA_003138795.1 Granulicella sp.
ACGGCGCTGGAGATTTTGACGGTGACGGCGAAGCGGATGGAGCTGCTGGGCTGAGAGAGATTAGAGCATTTCTCCTGTGGGTATACGCCGAAACCGCGGCTCTCAACGCTGTTTTTCCCCGAGAAAAACAGCACCCTCAGGCCTCGTCCAGCTCACCATAACGGGAGAAATGCTCTAGACCTTCTGCACGCGGCGCACGGCGCGGACGCCTGGGACTTTGCGAAGGTTCTGGGTGAGGCGGGTGAGGTGGCGGAGATCGAGGGTCTCGATGACGAAGTCGATGTTGACGGCATCGTCGTCGGCGGGGTGGGTCTCGACGGATTTGATGTTGGTGCCGTCTTCGGAGATGATGGCGGCGAATTCTTTTAGCAGACCGGCGCGGTCGTCGGCGAGAATGACCAGCTTTACGGGATAGGTCGTCGGCTTGGGAGCGTTGGGCGAGGTGGCGCTGGCGGCTTCGGACCACGCGACGTCGATGCGGCGGTCGGCTTCGTAGAGCAGGTTCTGCACGTTGGGACAGCTGCGAGCATGGACGGCGACGCCCTTGCCGCGGGTGACGTAACCGATGATCGCTTCGCCGCGAATCGGGTTGCAACATCGTGCGCGGTAGACAAGGAGGTCGTCCTGGCCTTCGACCTGCAGCGAGTCCGAACCCTTGCCGAAGAAGACGCGCTTTACCGCATCCGACATGTGCGCGAGCGTGTTGCTGGCGGAGCCGGGCTCGCTCGCCGCAACTTCGATGGGGATGGTGCTGCCGGGCTCGAGCTTGTTCAATACCTGGCGCGCCGAGTATTTGCCGAAGCCGATGCCGGCGAGGAGATCCTGAACGGTGCCGAGGCCGTATTCGTTGGCGATGCGGTCGTAGTCGGTGGTCTTGAACTTTTCGAGGGAGAGCTTGTACCTGCGGGCCTCGCGCTGCAGCAGCTTGCTGCCGATTTCGATGGCCCGGGTGCGCTGGTTTTCGTTGAGCCAGTGCTTGATCTTGTTGCGGGCACGCGAGCTTTTGGTGAAGCTGAGCCAGTCGCGTGAGGGTGCGTGGCCGGCCTGGGTGGTGACCTCGACGATGTCGCCGTTGTGCAGACGCGAGCGGAGTGGGACGATGCGGCCGTTCACCTTCGCGCCGATGGTTGCGTGGCCGACGTCGGTGTGGATGGCATAGGCGAAGTCGATGGGGCTGGCGTCCTTGGGCAGAACGATGACCTTGCCCTTGGGGGTGAAGGTGTAGACCTCTTCGGGGTACAGGTCGATGCGGAGGGTCGACATGAACTCGTTGGGGTCGGTCATCTCGCGCTGCCACTCCATGAGCTGGCGAACCCATGCGAGACGCTGCTCGTCCTTGGCGCTGACGTTGTCGGTGGCCTTGTACTTCCAATGCGCAGCGATGCCTTCTTCGGCAACGCGGTGCATGTCCTCGGTGCGGATCTGCACTTCGAACTGATGGCCGCCCTCGCCGATCAGGGTGGTGTGCAGCGACTGATACAGATTGGGCCGCGGCATCGCGATGAAATCTTTGAAGCGACCGGGAACGGGACGCCAGATGCTGTGCAGCAGGCCGAGGACGGCGTAGCAATCGGACTCGGTTTCGGTGATGACGCGCACGGCGAAGAGGTCGAAGACCTGCTCGACGGGAACGTTGTGGGCGACGAGTTTTTGCTGGATGGAGTAGAGACGTTTGATGCGCGACTCAACGCGGGCGTTTACGCCGGCCTCCTGCAGCTTGCTCTCGAGTGCGGCAACGGTGCGCTGGAGGAAGGCCTCGCCTTCGCCGCGCAGGGATTCGACTTCGGTGGAGAGCTGGGTGTAGGCGAAGGGATCGATGTAGCGGAAGGCGAGGTCTTCGAGTTCGCCTCGCAGTTTGCCCATGCCGAGACGATGGGCGAGCGGAGCGTAGACATCGAGGGTTTCGCGAGCGATGCGCTTTTGCTTCTCGGGGGGAAGATGCTCGAGCGTGCGCATGTTGTGCAGGCGGTCGGCCAGCTTGATGATGACAACGCGCAGGTCGGTGACCATGGCGAGAAGCATCTTGCGGATGTTTTCGGCCTGATGGTCTTCGCGGTTGGCGAACTTGATCTTGTCGAGCTTGGTGACGCCTTCGACGATGTGCGCGACCTGTTCGCCGAAGCGGCGGGCGATCTCGCCGGTGGTGACATCGGTGTCTTCAACCGCGTCATGGAGCAGGCCGGCGGCGATCGCAGTTGCGTCCATCTTGAGCTCGGCGAGCACCTGGGCGACTTCGAGAGGATGACCGATGTAGGCCTCGCCCGAGGCGCGGCGCTGGCCTTCGTGCTTCTGGATGGAGAAGGCCCATGCGGAGCGGATGAGGTTGAGATCGTCGGCGGGGCGATTGGCTTTGACGGTAGCCAGGAGATGCTCGAATCGGGTATCGAGGTCGGAGCTGCCGTGGGTGGATTCTTGAGGCGAAGGTTCGGGGGCAGCGGTGGGAGCCGAGAACTCTCCGGCGGGCTCATCGAGGATGATGCGGGGGGCGGGCACACGTACAGCGGGCGGAACGGCGGGGGGAGCGGCTTCGAGCTCCATGCCGGTTTCGCTGCTTTGCAGAGCGCCGACTGGTGCGGGCGCGAGAGGTTCTGATCCGCTGGAGATGGTCGTCTCCGGCCGCACGATTGCCATACGTTATTATACGGGCCGCATAGACAGCTGTCGTGCAGGGGTGGTTTGGAGCGGAAGTTTGGGCCATCGCAGGCCAATCCTGCCAGGGCTTATTGCTTGAGAACTCCCGGAGCAGGTCGCGGGCCGCCGTGCGCCCAGCGGACCATCTCGTCGAAGGCGTCGCCGATTTCGTTCTGCGTAAAGTTGCAGTGGCCCTCGCGATCGACGATCTGCTGGACGAGATTCTCTCCGGCGCCAGCGGCCTGGACCTCGCGGTCGTAGAGGGCGAGCTGACTAACCGGGACGATGGGGTCGTAGATGGTGTGGAGCGCGAGCATGGGGCGGCCGAGATGGCCGCTGGGGGTGTAGTGACGCACCAGGTAAGCGCGCGCGTGCGGTACTGCGGTGTAGCGCTTTACCTTGTCATTGAGCTCGAGGTCGCTGGCGCTGCTGGTGGGGCTGGTGCCGCTGTAGATATAGTTGCGATTGTCGAGGGGATTGCCGCCGCCGCGACGCTGCATGTCGCCGACGAGGAAGGTCCAGTAGGCGATGTCGTGGGCGAGATCGAGATCTGAGTGGAGGCCGGTGAGGTTGCGCATGAGCGTGGCGTTCGCAGGGTTGGCGCGCAGGGCGGCGAGTACCTTGTCGCGGTCGGCGATGGTGTCTCCGTAGTCCGCGGGCACGGGCACCAGCGGCGGCATCACGTCCGGGAAGTAGTGGTCGAAGGCGGCGCGCATGGCGAAGCGACGCTCGAAGAATTGGTAGGCCGGGCCCACAGAGCCGCAGAAATCGAGGCCGCCGAGGTAGGGCCTGGGGTTGATTTCGAGGGTGATGGAGACCAGGTCGCCGCCCATGGAGCGGCCGGCGACGTAGGTGGAGAGCGGCTGGCCGTATTTTCTCGTGAAGTAGCGGCGGAGTGACTCGGTCTCGGGGTAGGCCTGCTGGAGTGCCCATCCGGTTTCAGAGTAGGCGCTCTGGGCGATGGCGTAGTGGCGCTCGAAGAAGGGTATTTGCTGGGCAGTGAGGCGTGCGGCGACGTGGAAGCTCACTGGCTGCAGCGCGTAGCCGTGGTAGAAGACCACGAGCGAGTGGTTCCAGTTGGTGGGGACGTCGATACGGTAGGCGGCGCCGTCGAGGAGGCCGATTTCTGTGAGCCCGTACGGCGACTGGAGCACCTGCGACTGGGTGGGCCTTGGCGCAGGTGGTGCAGGTGGGGCAGCAGGTGAGGCGGCATGCACGGTGAGCGCGGACAGGAGAACGACGGCTGCAAAGGGCAGCCTTGCGCTGGAAGCGATCGTGGGTCGTCGTGCAAGCAGGGGCATGGCAGTTTGGATCATTCTAGCGCTCCGCTGTGAACCCTGGTTTACGCTGGCCAATTCTTTACCTGCGCCCTCGACCTGCAGCCTCGACCTGCACCGCAAACGGGCGGGGCGGGGCGTAGTGGGTCCGGAGGCAGAAAGGCGGCCGCTACTATGCGGCCGCCTTTCTGCCGAACAGCATTTGTTGCGACGCGCGCCTCTATTACGTATTACGCTTTTGCGCTGGTCATATCCTCCGGACGCATAAACGCATCGAACTCTTCCTCCGTGAGGTATCCGAGTTCACGATTCGCTTCGCGCAGCGAGAGCCCCTTGTGGTGCGCGGTCTTCGCCAGCTTCGCAGCCTTGTCGTAGCCGATGTGCTGATTGAGCGCAGTCACGAGCATCAGGCACTTCTCCACGTATTCGTTGATGCGCTGGAGATTGGCGTCCATGCCTTGCACGCAGAACTCTACAAACATGTGGCAGGTGTCGGTCAACAGTCGCGCCGAGTGCATGAAGTTGTAGATCATCACTGGCTTGAACACGTTGAGTTCGAAGTTGCCCTGGCTGCCGCCGAATGCGATCGCCGCGTTATTGCCATGGACCTGCACGGCGACCATCGTCATCGCTTCGCTCTGCGTGGGGTTCACCTTACCCGGCATAATCGAGCTGCCCGGTTCGTTTTCCGGTATGGAGAGTTCGCCCAATCCGCAGCGTGGCCCCGAACTGAGCCAGCGAATGTCATTGGCGATCTTCATCAGCGATGCCGACAGCGTCACGAGCGCACCGCTCGCAAATACGAGTTCGTCGTGGGCCGAGAGCGCCGCAAACTTGTTGGGATGCGAGCGGAATGGCAACCCTGTCAACTCTGCGATCTTCGCTGCCGCGCGATCCGCGAACTCCGGATGGGTGTTCAGTCCGGTGCCGACGGCGGTGCCACCAATCGCAAGCTCATAGAGGCCGTCGAGCGTCAATTCCATGCGGGCGATATCGCGCTCGAGCAGGCTCGCCCAGCCGCCGATCTCTTGTCCCAGCGTGAGCGGCGTTGCATCCTGCAGGTGCGTGCGTCCGATCTTGACGACAGTATCGAACTGCTTCGCCTTCGCCGCGATCGCATCGTGAAGATGCTGCACCGCCGGAATCAATCGCTCCTTCACCGCGGTTGCTGCAGCAATATACATTGCAGTCGGGAACGTATCGTTCGATGACTGCGACATGTTCACGTGATCGTTCGGGTGAACGGGCTTCTTGCTGCCCATCTCGCCGCCCGCAAGTTCGATCGCGCGGTTCGAGATCACCTCATTGACATTCATGTTGGTCTGCGTGCCCGAGCCGGTCTGCCAGATGCGCAGAGGAAACTCGTCTTTGTGCTTGCCGGCAATCACCTCGTCGGCTGCACGGACAATCAGTTCCGCCTTGTCTTCCGGGAGCTTACCCAGATCTTGATTTACCAGCGCGGCTGCCTTCTTCAGCAGGGCGAAGGCGCGGATCAATTCTGGCGGCATGCAGTCTTCGCCGATCGCGAAGTGGTGCAGCGAGCGCTCCGTCTGCGCTCCCCAATAATGGTTGGCTGGGACGTCAATCTGCCCCATGCTATCGGACTCGATACGCGCACTCTGCTTGGTCTCTTGGCTCATCTTAGTTGTCCTATTCATATTTAATTCACACCATCATACGCGCTGCGCGAAGAGGGAGAATTACCTCCATCCGGAGATTCCGGTAACAACGGCTTGGCTGTGGACAGCGCGGGCAATCTATACCGCAGAGTATTATAACGATCGCTTCCTAACGGTGGCAGCTGTCACCGGCTTCATCACCGCGGTGGCGGTTAATGGCCGGCATATATAGCTATGGCGCTGAATATGGCAATGATTTAACGGCCAGGTTGACCTTGATCGACACTCATGATACCGTTCTCGGCGACCCAAAGTTACTGCGAATCCGAAACCCTATAGCACGAGCGACACGTAATCAGATGTGATAACGGTCACAGCCAAGGATAATCACAGTAGCCGATTGTTTACCAGACAAAGGGGAGTAAGTATTCATGGATAGCACCGTAACCGTAACTGACAACCGAACAGAAAAACAATACACATTTCCCATCACGCATGGGACCATCCGCGCCATGGATCTACGCAAGATCAAGGCCGGCCCCGAAGATTTCGGGATCATGTCATATGACCCAGCATTCATGAATACAGCGTCCTGCGTAAGCAAGATCACGTTCATCGACGGAGACAAGGGCATCCTTCGTTACCGCGGATATGACATCGCCGATCTGGCGGAACATTGCACGTTTCCCCAGGCGGCCTACCTGGTGATTCATGGGGAACTGCCCACTCCCGAGCAGGAAAACGAGTGGCTGGCGGCCCTGCGTATCCATATGGGCATCTTTGAAAACATCAAGAAGTTCACGGAAGGCTTCCGCTACGACGCACATCCCATGGGCATGTTGGTCAGCACCATGGCGGCGCTTTCGACCTTTTATCCAGATTCGAAAGATGTACGCAATCACGATGTGCAAGTGAAATGCATTAGCCGGATAATTGGAAAGATCCCAATTATTGCGGCCTATGGATACCGTCATAGCAAGGGCCTTGAGTACATCTCTCCCGAGCCCAGTCTAGGCTATGCGGAAAACTTTATGCATATGATGTGGGACCGCAGCCCACTTGAACACCTGAAGCATCCGGTCCTGGCCCGTGCGTTGGATGTGCTGTTCATCCTGCACATTGACCATGAGCAAAACTGCTCGGCCAATGCGATGCGAGCGGTTGGCAGCTCCGAGGCGGACCCATTCCTGTCGACGGCAGCAGCGGCAGCGGCGCTGGCTGGCCCACTGCACGGTGGTGCCAACGAAGCGGTGCTCAAGATGCTCGACGAGATCGGCTCCAAGGAAAACATCCCTGCCTTTATCAAGGGCGTGAAGGAGGGCAAGGAAAAGCTGATGGGCTTTGGGCATCGCGTTTATAAGAATTACGACCCCCGCGCCCGCATGATCAAGAAGACGGCAGAGTCGGTCTTTGAGATCACAGGCCGGAGCAAGAAGATCGACCTGGCCATGGAACTGGAGCGGATCGCCCTCAACGACGACTACTTCATCTCTCGCAAACTTTATCCGAATGTCGACTTCTACTCCGGCATCATCTACGAGGCGATGGGACTCGAGGCGAAGATGTTCACCGTCCTGTTTGCCATACCGCGCGCGGTTGGCTGGCTGGCGCAGTGGCAAGAGCTGATCAACGATCCGGAACAGAAGATTGCCCGTCCGCGGCAGGTATACACCGGCTATGACCAAAGAAAGCTGCCCGATTCCTATACCTACGGGGTCAGGACAGAAGATGCGGTGGCCACCACTCGCTAGCTCGAACTATGCGCGGGGCGTAGTATCCCCGTGCTTTTCTGCGCGGCCTGCTGTCCTGTAACTCTATGACAGCAGGCCGCTTTACAATACCGGCCTGGCAGGCCCATCAAGGTCGTCCAGAACAATCCTCAAGTATCACAAATACAAATAAAGGAAGGGTATTCCCACATGGCCTCCACAAGCTCCAGAATATTGAATTCCACCCTCGCCCAGCGCGTCATGAGCGCGGAAGAGGCAGCCGCTCTGATCCAGCCCGGATCCATACTCGGTATGAGTGGCTTTACAGGTTCGGGATACCCGAAGGCCGTGCCGACGGCATTGGCGAAGCGCATGACCGCGGCTCACGAGACCGGGCAGGGTTTTAAAGTGAGCGTCTTTACCGGAGCCTCGACCGGCCCCGAGTTGGACGGTGCCCTCGCCCTAGCTGATGGGGTCAATCTGCGGCTGCCCTATAACGGTGATGCCGACATGCGCAAGAGCATTAACGCTGGCAAGGTGGACTATATGGACATTCACCTCAGCCATACAGCGCAGCTTGTGGACTATGGGTTCCTCGGCAAGATGGATATGGCCATCATCGAGGTGACGGCCATTCTGGAGGACGGCCGCGTCATACCCAGTTCCTCGATGGGCAACAACACTACTTGGATTAATTGCGCAGACAAGATCATTCTTGAGGTCAATGCGGGGCAGCCGTTGGAACTGGAGGGCATGCACGATATCTATTACGGGCTTGGACTTCCACCCCACCGCCAGCCAATTCCACTGCTCAAATCGGACCAGCGGATCGGCACTCCATATCTGAAAGTACCTATGGAGAAAGTTGTCGCTGTTGTAAATACAGACATAGGAGACCGCGCCAGCCCATTCAAGGCGCCGGACGAAGCCTCACGCAAGATTGCCGGTCATATTATCAACTTTCTGGAATGGGAAGTGAAGAAGGGCCGCGTTCCGCCGAGCCTTTTCCCGTTGCAGTCCGGGGTGGGGAATATTGCCAACGCGGTGCTGTTCGCCTTGGAAGCGGCACCTTTTGAGGGCATGACCGCCTATACGGAGGTCATCCAGGACGGCATGGTCCATTTGCTGGATAAGGGTAAACTGGCCAGCCTTTCGGCGACTGCGTTCTCGTTGAGTCCCGAGGGAATCGACAAGATCATGCCGAAGATTGGTAGCTACCGGAACCAGATCGTGATCCGTCAGCAGGAGATCTCGAACAATCCTGAGATCATCCGTCGGCTTGGCGTCATTGCCATGAATGCCATGATCGAAGGGGACATCTACGGCAACGTCAACTCGACCCATATGATGGGCACCAGCATGCAAAACGGCATTGGCGGCTCGGGCGACTTCACGCGCAATGCCTTCATCTCCATCATGATGGCCCCATCGACGGCAAAGGGAGGACTCATCTCGACCATCGTCCCCATGGTGTCTCATGTGGATCACACAGAACATGATCTTCAGGTCATGGTCACGGACCAGGGGTTGGCGGATCTGCGGGGCCTTTGCCCAAGGAAGCGGGCAAAAGTCATCATCGAGAACTGCTCGCATCCCGACTTCCGCCCGGCACTGCAGGATTACTTCAATCGTGCAGAGAAGCTTTCCGCGGGTAAGCACACCCC
>PLHC01000052.1:8959-10073 GCA_003138795.1 Granulicella sp.
GCGGGTATTTGCTTTGCCTTTCTCACTTCTGCCTTGATTCCTGCCCTCGCACAACAAGGGGGCAGTTCATCCAGTCAGGCGGCGCAGAGTGCGCCAGCGGCTTCCACGGATCAAACGAATCAGAAACTGGCAGATATCCTGCTCCGCCGGGGAGTGATTACCCGGGACGAGTACGACCAACTGAGCGGGCAGAAAGCGCTGGCTCCAGTTCCCACCGTACAGGCTTCCCCCGTGCCCGCTGTAGAGGCGAAGGCGAACCAGACTATGCCCGCTGTAGGGGTGCAGGCGAACCAGACTTCCTCCGCAATCGCCAACTGGCTGAACACGGAGGCACCTCCGTACGCAACCGAGCCCGGAGCTCCTTCCTTCGTGGAGAGAGTTCCCACCAAAGAGCTTAACGCAGCGTTGTCACCCATCCGCGTCTTTCCGGTGGGCGGACTGAAGACGGACGAGCATCCGGCCTTCAAGGCGGACGGCGTCGGCATCACGCCCTACGGCTTCATCAAGGCGACCATGGTGGAAGATAGTTCCTCGCCGGGTGGAGACGACTTTCCGCTTCCCGGGTTTACTAATGGCGACACCGGTCCCGACGGGGCTCCGGAGTTTCATATCAAGGCCCGCAGCACCCGGTTCGGGGGAAACTTCGAATGGTATGACCGCAATCCCAAATGGGTCCTTACCGGCAAGATTGAGATGGACTTCGAGGGAAACTTTAATCGCTCGGATAACCGCAATCTCTCCACTATCCGCTCCAACAACCCATCGCTTCGGCTGGCCTATGGCCGGATGGATTACCACTATGACGCGAACAACACCTTCTCAGCGCTGTTCGGGCAGGACTGGACCCTCTATGGATCGTCCACCCTGCCTAACATCCTTGAAACGACAGGCCTTGGCATAGCATTTGGCTCGATGTATGAGCGCGATCCGCAGTTTCGCGTGGGCTATACCTACAAGTCAGGCGGCTTCTCGTTCATGCCAGAGTTCGCCGTCGATCTGCCTGCCTCGGGTCTTCCACCGAGTGTCGCCAACATCTCCAACCAGCTCGGTTATGGCGAACGGCAGGGGCCGGACTCCAACCGTCCAGAGTACCAGGGGCGGCTTGTGTTTCAAG
>PLHC01000052.1:10098-14117 GCA_003138795.1 Granulicella sp.
CTGCCAACGAGTTGGTTTACTCTCATCGGCAAGTTCTACAGCGGCGCTGACCTGAGATACTACTTTGCTGGGCAGCTCTATTCCTTCTTCAACGACACCAAAGGTCTCACCAACACGGTTACGGTCGCCTCAGAAGATGGTGCCTCCAATGTGATCTTTGGCACCACCGCAAGTGGTCAGCAGGTGACCGCGCCACAGCGTCCGGTTCGCTCTGAAGGCGGCTTCGCACAGTTGGGTCTTCCCCTCTCGCGAATCTTCCACGCCGATCCAGCAGGCCGCAACGCCGGCTGGTCGATTTATGCCACCTATGGGATTGATCAGGCCAAGACGCGCGATTTGAATGAATCTACGCTCAAGGGCAATCGCCGCTACAGCACCATGGCGGTCGGCACACTCAACTACAAGATGAATCGTTGGCTGGCCTTCTCCTATGAGGAATCGCTGTATACCACCCATGCCAACCCGGATCAGGCGTTGCCGCTGTTCAGGGGCGTTCCATCCCGCGAATGGAACGACATCCGCGAAGAAGGTGGTCCGATCTTCACCTTCTAACCCCGCGCCTGCATGAATACCATGCAGGTGTAGTGGAGTTGTCTCGAAACCAGTTGCAGCAGGTGGCGGAGGTTCGCCATCTGCTGCAACTGGCTTAAGGTCCATGCCGTGACGCGATGAACGCGGTCCTCTGCGGCTGCGTCAGTTCAACCTGAGGTCGTACGGTTGTCCTGCGTCTTCGCTATTTAGTCGGCAAACTTCTGTTGAAACAGGGAGTTGGAGGCGTCCTTGACGGTCGCCGCCAATAAGTTTACCGTCGATAAGAAACTATCGATGGCGCAGAGCAATCCCAGTTTGCATTTATATATCGCATAGTTTCGCCTATAGGTTTGTGACTATTGTCACAGAGCCGAAGTTCACCAACCGATACCCTTATTGGTGATGCCGAAGTCACAGGCTCGCGGAGGCGGCGAGTCTGCATCATTGGGAGTAAAGAATGCTGATTGGATTTGTGACAGCGTGATGAGCAAGACGGTCATCATCGGCGGCGGAATTTCCGGTCTCGCGACCGCGTATTACCTCCAGAACTTTGCGGGTGCGGACGCCAATTATTTGTTGCTGGAAAGCTCCAGCCACCTAGGCGGCAAGATCACCTCCGATGCCAGCGACGGATTCCTTGTCGAAGGCGGCCCCGACTCGTTCCTGACACAGAAGAGCGCAACGCTGGATCTGTGCCGTGCGCTCGGGCTGGGCGATCAACTCATCGGCTCCAACCAAACAGCGATGCCCTCTACCTATGTGTTGAGCAATGGCCGTCTGCATCCGATGCCCGAGGGCATGATGCTGATGGCACCGACGATGATTCTTCCGATCCTGCGGTCACGATTGATCTCGTGGCCGGGCAAGTTGCGCATGGGGATGGAGATCTTCGTTCGGCCGGGCGAGAGGGATTCCGATGAGAGCCTGGCGAGTTTTGTGCGCAGACGTCTGGGGTCGGAGTTGCTGGACAAGATCGCCGGACCGCTGATGGCGGGCATCCACGCCGGGGACCCGGAACGCCTTAGCCTGCGAAGCACCTTCCCGATGTTTGCAGACATGGAGCAGGCCGACGGTAGTTTAGTGCTCGGCATGATCAAACGAAAGAAGGCGCAGGCAGGCTCCACGACCACGGGCAAGCGCCCGTCGATGTTCACGACGCTGACCGGCGGTCTGCAGCAACTTCCGGACGCTATTGTTGGTCAACTCAATCCGCAGCAAGTGGGACTCAACTGCCGCGTTCAATCGCTGGCATTTGAAGGCGGGCAGTATAGGATTTCTTTGGCCGATGGATCATCCATCCTGGCAGACAATGTGGTCTGCACGACTCCGGCCTATGTAACCGCGGATATTGTTCAGCAACTCGATCCCAGCCTTGCAGAAAAACTGCGCGCAATCCGTTATGTCTCTACCTCGACGGTCTCGCTGGGCTTTAGGCGCAGCGAACTGACATGCCCGCTGAACGGCTTTGGGTTTATCGTGCCCGCCAGTGAGGGGCGCAGGATCAACGCGTGTACGTGGACGTCAACGAAGTTTAGCAATCGTGCGCCAGGCGACTGCGTGTTGATACGGGTCTTTGTCGGTGGAGCACTCGCGGAAGATCTGGCAGAGCAGGATGAGGCTAAGCTGATCGAACTCGCCCGGCAAGAGTTGCGAGAGATTCTGGGCATCACCGCGACTCCCGTGCTGGCCAAGGCGTATCGCTGGCACAAATCCAACCCGCAGTATGAAGTCGGACACCGCGCGCGGATCGCTGAAATCGACCACGTCGTCGAGTCGCATCCCGGCCTGTATCTCGCAGGCGCAGCGTATCGAGGCTCCGGAATACCAGACTGCATTCAAAGCGGGATGGATGCAGCCCTCAAGATCACGCAACTGCCTGCCACCGCTCTGCGCAGCACCGAATCCAAAGTTTTACCCGTTCCTGTCGCATCATAGGAGAACTACCAATGTCGTCCATGGATATTCGAACGATCCCCACTTCCACTCCCACTCCCACTCCCACGCTGAACGCCCATCCGTCTACCCATACACATCCGCATCACTCCGCCAGCCATGACTATTCCAGAAATCCCATGCTGGTCTACTGGGAGATGACGCAGGCGTGTGGCCTGGCGTGTCGTCACTGCCGCGCAGAAGCAGTCTCCACACCGCATCCAGACGAATTGACGTACGAGGAAGGGAAGAACCTTCTGCGTCAGATTGCGGCCTTCGACAAGCCAACGCCCCATCTGGTATTCACCGGCGGCGATCCTCTGCGCCGCACTGATCTGTTTCCCCTGCTCGACTACGCGCGCTCGCTTGGCATCAACGTCTCCATCACGCCCAGCGCGACCTCAGACCTCACCATCGACGTGATGGCCAAGCTCAAGGATCATGGCATCGACAGCTTCGGCCTCAGCCTGGACGGCTCCAATGCTGCGCGCCATGAGGCCGTGCGCGGCGTAGAAGGTTGCTTCGACTGGACCATTGCCGCAGCCAAAGCTGCAGCCAGCCTGGGCGTGCCGATCCAGATCAACACCCTGGTCGCCGAGGAGACGGTCGATGACATTCCCGCCATCTACGAACTGCTCAAGACATTTCCCGTCATGCGCTGGAGCCTCTTCTTCCTGATCGAAGTGGGCCGCGGCAAGGTGCTGCAACCGATCTCCAGCGAGCGCGGCGAGCAGTTGATGAACTGGATCTACGATCAATCGAAGATCGCTCCGTTTGCCGTCGCCACCACGGAGGCTCCGTCCTACCGCCGCGTTGCCCTGAGCCGCATGCGCGAGGCTGGGATGGTGGCTGCCGAGATCGAGCGCACCCCGGTCTATCGTGGCTTCGGCATTCGCGACGGACACGGCATCATGTTCATCTCCAACCAGGGAGACATCTGCCCCGCCGGCTTCCTTCCGCTGGCCATGGGAAATGTCCGCACCGATCAACTCCAGGATGTGTACCGCAACGCTCCGATGTTCCAGGCGCTTCACAATCCCAACGGGTTCAAAGGAAAGTGCGGGCGCTGCGAATATCGTGCTCTCTGCGGTGGCTCGCGCGCGCGTGCGTTTGCCGCGACCGGTGATCCGCTGGCGAGCGACCCGTTCTGCTACTACGAACCCGCAGCCAGCTGAGCTGCGCACATGGTAGACACCGTGAACTGGCGGATGTCTACCAGGTGCGCGCAGCATGCAATTCCGCGCAGCATGCAATTCATTGCGTTCTACATGCGATACCGGTTCAGGCTTGCCAACAGTGACATAGCCGTTTGGCAGGTTGCGAGCCACAACATCATCGTTGCTAGCAGCCATGCAGTTTGTTGCTAGCAGCCATGCAGTTTCCCAACTGCTGGCCTCGCTGCGCTCCCTGGCAAGCAGGGCAGAGGCTGGAGAGATCGCGACCCGCGCCTGTCCAGTTCCGCCACGACCCCTCGAACCGATGTCCACAGGCCGTCACGGAGCAGGGTATTGCGAACCCGAAAAGACGCCTTCCACCCGGGCGCAACCATGCACTAG
>PLHC01000165.1 GCA_003138795.1 Granulicella sp.
GTGGCCGACCGCGACAAGGCCAAGGGAATTGCCCAGTACCGGAAGATGAAGGAGCGCGACTCACAGCTGGCCAAGAGCTCGCGTGTGTCGCTGGAAGGATTGGCGGAGCAGGTTCGCCAGTCGGGCGTCAAAGATCTGCCGCTGATCATCAAGGGCGACGTGACGGGCTCCGTGGAAGTGCTTGCCGACTCGCTGGTGAAGATGTCTACGGAGAAGGTGCGCGTCAAGGTGCTGCATTCCGGCGTCGGCTCCATCACCGAGAGCGACGTGCTGCTGGCCACGGCTTCGAATGCCATCATCATCGGCTTCAACGTGCGTCCGGAACGCAAGGCGGCCGAGCTGGCGCAACAGGAGAACGTCGAGATTCGCCTGCATTCCATCATTTACGAGTTGCAGGACGAGATTCGCCTGGCCATGTTGGGCCTGCTCGAACCTGCCTTCAAGGAAAACTACGTTGGCCGCGCGGAAGTCATCAATGTTTTCCGCATTCCCAAGGTGGGCACCATTGCCGGCTGCCGCGTGCAGGACGGCGTGATTCGCCGCGACGCAGAGGTGAGGGTGATGCGCGACGGAGCGCAGGTCTTCAAGGGCAAGATCGCTTCGCTCAAACGCTTCAAGGACGATGCCCGCGAAGTGACCAACGGCATGGAGTGCGGCATCGGCATCGCCAACTTCACCGACGTGAAGGAAGGCGACACCATAGAGGCGTTCAGCACGGAAAAGCTGGCCGCCGATTTGGGCGCTCTGACGTCAGCGAAGGCATAGAACTTATCCAGCACCAAAAGAATGCGGCCCGCTCCTCACCACGAGAAGCGGGCCGTCTCTTTGTTCACCAGCAACGTTCTCGAATATAGCCGCCGTCGAGGCAGGAGTTTAAGCCGAATTGAAGGAGGGGACCGCATTCTGAGGGCGAAATAGGAGTCAGGTCGTTGCGTCCCGCAGCCACACTGCGGCATCGAAGCTGTGCGCGCACGTATAGCCTTCGTCCGTGTATAGCTGGATGGCTTCGGCGTTGGCTTCGGTCACGGTGAGAGAAATCTCCGTGGCGCCAAGACGCGTGAAGCTGTGGGCGGCCTGCGCGAGCAGCATCCGGGCAATGCCGCGGCGCCGGAAAGCGGGATGAACGCAAACCTGGGTCAGGTGCCCGCTCTGCCCGCTGATGCGTGAACCGAGCACGAGTGCCGCAAGCTCGCGGCTCGTGCGCTCCACCACCACGTACGACGCCTGCTGAGAAAAACTGCCGCAGCCGGCATAATGCACGATGTTGTTCAAGAAGCGCATGGAGCCGTGAACGGAGCGGTACTGGTCGTTGATCAAGCTGTCTGGATGGTCGCGGTAGGCTTCGCAGATGAGCCGCGCGGCCGCCGAAAGGTCTGCCTCGCGCCATGGCCGAAGCTCCAGGTTGGCGGGCAGAATTGCCTGGGGCGGTTTCGAATGTCCCTGCAACGGCTGCACCAGAAAGAGCCTGCGGAAGATCTCGAATCCGGCGTTGCCGAAGATCGCGCCGTAGGTACCGGAGGGATGCAGAAGCAGTTGTGCTTCGATGCGCTCGACGTGCGGAGAGTTGAGCAGCAACTCAAGAAGATGGCGGAGCAAAGTTTCTTCGATGGCCGGTGTTGCTCCCGGCGCTCCACCTGCGCCATTCGGTTCGCACGGCAAAGCGAAGACATCGCCGATGACGGCCTTCGTCTCCTCGTACACGCAGAAAACGTAACCCATCACGCGGCCGGACGCGAGCGCCGCGTAACCGGGAAGCATATGGTTGTCAAGATATTGCATGAGCAGGCGCGCCGAGGCTTGGTAGTCCCAGTGGAGGCGCCGCTCCCACAACTCGCCTTCCGCCTCCAGCACAGGCCGCAAGACAGGGGCCGCGAAGTGCCGCAGGTCAAGGATCTCGATGGAACCACCTGAAGTCTGCATTCGCCCTCTATATGGCGCCGGGTTGCGTTGGCTCACGACCGATGCGTGGGTGAGTTGCGCGGTTCGCTGCTGAGTGAATTCGAATCAAAAGAGACGTTGAGCAGATTCTCACTCAGCTGGCTGCGCGCGCGGAAAGGCCCTCCCGGCAACTTTGACACGAGTTCGCGTTCCGCCGCAAGTTGAGGGGCACCTACTTGCTGCCCACGAGATAAACTTCCAAGCCCTGCTCCGGCCACGCGAAGAGCTGTTCGTACTGCCGGCCTTCAAGCAGCTCGCTCAACGCGAGCTGGGTATCCAAATCCACGCCGTGGCGTCCCTGGATCCGCGCCACGAGAACGTGCTGTTCATCGGGCACGCCGCTCTCGTCGTAGTTCACCACTTCGCGGTTGCGATAGAACGAGAGCCCGAACTCCGCGTCGCGGCGGACACGGAACACAGCGATGGTCTCGGTTGCAGGCACCTGCTCGCCGATTCGCTCGGCCAGCGGCCGCGCGGAGTAGGAGCGATCGAGTAAGTGAATGACGCGCTTAGTTGAGTCGACGCCCGGGATGCCGAAGAATGGGCCGACGCCATACAGGAACAGAACCAGCACGACCAGGATCCAGCACGTTGCGGGGCGGAGCTGGGCCACGCCAAAACCTTTGGTGACAACCAGGATGAGAAGAGCTGCCCCAAAGGCAGCCAGAGAGGCCGCGGCAATCGCGTGAGCGGGCGGCATGGCTGCGCCATGAACGACAAAGCCATGAACAACAAACCAGGGCAGAAGCAGCGCCGCCATGGTCATGGCGCCGCACACCAGGGCATGACCGATGAGAATCCATCGGTTCAATCCGGGCTGCCGGCGGCGATACAGGTAGTCTCCGGTGAGAATCGTGATGGGCGGAATAGCGGGAAGAATGTAGCCGGGAAGTTTCGATCCGGAGAACGAGAAGAAGAGGATGGGAAAGAGCGCCCAGAGCACGAGGAACTCGGGGAAGGCGTCACCGGCGCGGACGTGGCCGACGTAGCGCTGGGGCTTGAAGCGGACCTTCCACTCGTCGATCGATGTCTCGAGGCCGTCGACCAGGGCCGCCAGCGCCAGGGCGGTCCAGGGCATGAGGCCGAGGATGAGCACGACCAGGTAGTAGTAGAAGGGCTGATGGTGCTGGTAGATGTTGGTGGTGTAGCGCTCGAGGTTGTGCTTCCAGAAGAACTCGTTGAAGAAGGTGGGATTGCGGCGCTGCACGGCGATGTACCAGGGGAGAACCATCGCCAGGTAGAGCAGGATGCCGGGAATCCAGATGGTGCGGCGGAGGGCGGACCACTCGCGGCGCAGACCGAGGAAGAGACAGATGATGGCCAGCGCCAGGAATGGGGCTACAGGTCCCTTGGCGAGCGTGGCCGCGGCGCCGAAGAAGTAGAGATCGAAGAGCCAGAACTTCTTGCCCGTCTCATACCAGGCGTACCAGCCAAGCATGCCGATGCAGAACGGAGCGGCGAGCTGCATGTCCGTGGAGGCACCGCGGGAAAAAGCGAACATCGCGATCGCGGAGACCATGATGAGTGCGGCGTCCAGGTGTCCGCCCGGGCGAAAGCGTTTGAGATGCAGGAAGGCCAGGAGAATGAGCGCCAGCGATCCGGTGCCCGAGGGAAGTCGGGCCGTCCAGTCATAGACGCCCAGTTCCTTGTAGAAACCCATCGCCCGCCAGTAGTAGAGCGCCGGCTTTTCGAGCCAGGGTTTGCCGTAGAGAATGGGCGTGACGGTGCCCCCCATCAGGCAGACATAGGAGGCGTGAAGATCAGCCGGCCGCAGACTGCGGGGAACGATGCGGGCGTGGACCGCGTGGCAGTCGGCAGAGTGCGCGGCGAGCATCTCGCGAGCGATCTGCGCGTAGCGCGGCTCATCGGCGCCAACCAGGCCGAGTTGGTCGCCGCCGAAGATGGGAATCAGGCCATAGAAGAGGAAGTATCCGGCGAAAAGCAGAAGAACAACGAACTCGGAGACAGTGCAGCCAAGATCGGTGTAGCGCAGATGACGCATCCAGGCGAACGCGCTGGGAGGCGCGCTGGAGGGTATCGTCAATGGCGCAGCGGCGTTTAGTTCCGGAGGCATCGGCGCGGATTGGGGAGAGTCCGTCAAGGTGGTGTCACAGATCGATTACACTTCGCGCATCGTTGCAGGCCGGCGGCTTTCGCAGTCCACTCCGATCGGGTTGCCTCCTGGACATTCGCGGAGCGAAACCTAGGCTAACAGAATCGAAGCCTGGGTTGGAGCATTGACCAGGGCGTCGGTATGCAGTTGGGTACAGGCAGCGCGGAGGTGACTGACGATGCGTTCGGTGACCTCCGCGAGTGAGCCATCCATGATGCAACCGCTGGCATTGTGGTGGCCGCCGCCGCCGAAGTGTTCGGCGATTCTGGACACGTCGAGCTGGCCACGGCTGCGCAGGCTCAGGCGAAACTGAGGCTGGCCAGACAGTTCGCGAAGGAAGACGGCCACTTCGATGCTGGCGATGCCGATGAGGTGACTGGCAACGCCCTCGCAGTCCTCAACGCTGGCACCAACGCGCTCCATGTCTGCCAGGGTGACATGGCTCCAGGAGACGCCGCCGTCAATCTGAAGGTTGGTGAGTGCGATGCCGAGCAGACGAACTTTGCTGGCGGGGTTGGAGAAGTAGATTGCGTGGGCGATGCGGTTGGCGTCGGTTCCGCTCTGGAGGAGGCGCTCGGCCATCGCGAAGGTGGAAGCGCTGGTGCTGGAATAGTTGAAGGACCCGGTATCAGTGAGGATAGCGGCGTAGAGGCAGTCGGCCATCGCCGTTGTGATCGCAACGCCGGCGGCAAGGGCGAGATCGTAGACCATGGTGCCAACGGCGGCCGCGGCCGGATCGATCCAGTTGAAATCGGCGAACTCGCGACCGCTGCGATGGTGGTCGATGTTGATGGTCAGGGCGGGCCGGGCTGCGTCGAATTCGAGACGATCGATGCTGCTGCGCTCGATGCAGTCGCACTCGAGAAAGATGACAGCGTCCGCAGCGATGAACCGGGAGGCGATGCGTTTGACGCCGGGAAGGCAATCGAAGTGGGGGGGGATCGAATCGACGAAGACGACCGAGGCCCGCTTGCCCATGGCTTCAAGGAGATGCTGAAGGCCGAGCGCGGAGCCGATGGCATCGCCATCAGGACGGACATGCGAGCTGATGACAAAGCTGTTGCGCTCGCGGATGAGGTCGAGCAGAGCGGAGATCGAGGCCTGATTATTCATGGGCAAAGGGTGTCGAGCGAGAGCTAGTGAGTCGGCTCCGTGGGGGCAGATTTCTCCTTTGCTACCTTGTCGGCAAGTTTACTGCGGCGCTTCTCCATGCGCCCGAGAAGCTCGTCCATGCGGGAGTTGATCTTCTCGGAGCGGTCGATGGCAAAGGTGATTTCGGGAACGTGGCGCACGTTCATACGGTAACGGATCTCGGTGCGGATGAAGCCGCGCGCGGCCATGAGCCCCTCGAGAGTGTCGTCTTCTTCCTTCGGTGTGCCGACGACGGCGATGAAGACGCGACAGCTCTTTCCGCCCGGCGCGAGGACGACCTCGGTGACGTGGCAGGGAGCGATGCGCGGGTCGGAGAGTTCGCCTTCAAGCATGGCGGTGATCTCTTCGGCGAAGGTGTTGACGACGCGACCACGGTGGTAAGTTCTGGCTCGTTGCTCAGGCATAGTTGACTCTTCAGGGTAGCACTGTTGGGGCGCCAACTTAGTCGTTGAGCGATATATCGCTCTCGATATACTCGATATAGCTGTCAAGAATCTCGCATCCGAGGCCGACGCAGAGACGGCGCGCGGCGGCCTCGACCTCGCGCAGTTGGCCGCTGAGGTAAGCGGTCGAGCTGGAGATGGCAACGACGCCGAGGGTGGCGCGGTTCCAAAGCAGCGCGTCATCCAGCTCCGCGATCGAAATATTGAAGCTGTGGCGCAGCTTGTCTTTGAGCGAGCGCACGGCCTGGCGGCGGTCCTTGAGCGACTGTGCGTGCTCAATCGCGAGTTCGAGGGTGAGGGTGGCAATGGGCATCGAGCAACTAAAGCCTTTCTCCTGTGGGTGTACACCGAATCCGCAGCTCTCGACGCTGTTCTTCCCCCAAGGAAAACAGCACCCTCAGGCCTCGTCCAGCTCACGATAACAGGAGAAATGCTCTATGGGGCCGGCGCAGTTGATTTGCGCTCGACGAAGGTGGGCAGAACCAGGATTGAATTGGTCTCCTCGGTTGGAGTGTCGGTTCCTTTTGGGTTGCTTATGCGCTGGAGAAGAGCAGTTGCGGCGGCGCGGCCCATCTCCTGCAGTGGCTGACGGACGGTGGTGAGCGGTGGGTTGTTGGTGGAGGCGCCGAAGACGTCGTCGAAGCCGAGCACGGAGACCTGCCCGGGGATGTCGATGCCGGCCTCGCGGAGAGCGACGATGGCGCCCATGGCGGAGAAATCGTTGAAGGCGAAGATGGCGGTGAAGGGCACGCCGGTGGCGAGCAGCGTGCGGGTTGCAATTTGACTGGGCTCGAGCGTGGGGGCATCGCCTTCGAGAGCGACGACCAGGCGCGGATCGATGGAGATGCCCAGTTCAGCAGCAACCTTGACGATGGCCTGCCAGCGGATCTCGGTGTCGGAGCTGAAGCTCTGGCCCTTGATGAACGCGATGCGGCGGTGGCCGAGGCGCTGCAGATGTTCGAGTGCATAGCGCGCAGCGAGGGCGTGGTCGAGCTCGATGTTCAGGATGGAGGGGCTGCGCAGATGGCCGGAGACCGCAACGATCGGTATGGGGAGCTCGATGTCGAGCGCGGAGTCAACGGCGATGATGCCCTCAACGGCGCGGGAGAGCAGCAGCGCCGGGTAGTCGCGGAGCAGCTCGGCGCGGTGATGATGGCTGACGACGAAGTAGAAGAAGCCGCTGAGCAGAAGGACGTCTTCGATACCGCTGAGGACGGCGGCGGAGTAACCTCCGCTGATCTCGGGCACCATGACGCCGATGGTCTGGGAGCGGCGGCTGCGTAGGCCGCGGGCCAGCGGACTTGCCTTGTAGTTCATCTCGGCGGCCGCGGCGAGGACGCGCTTTTGCGTGGCGGCGGAGATGCGGTGGGTATCACCGGAGTTGTTGATGACGCGCGAAACCGTGGTCTGCGAGAGACCAAGATGATCGGCAAGTTCCTTGAGGCTGCGGCCGGAACCCATCTCTTTTACCGCTTTGATCCTTCGTTCGTTGGGCATAGAGGACTTAGACCAGAGTACGCGGAAATGGCATGGGGCGCGCCTTGGCGCCCCCCATGCTGTTGTTGATGCTGGTTAGGTTAGAAGCTGAACCGCGCCTGGAAGCTCACCGTGCGCGAACCAAGGATGTTTGTGTCCTGCCCGAAGTTCGAGGCGGTGATGTTGGTTGAGATGCCCGTAGGGTTGAGGTTCGTAATGTTGAACAGGTTGAAGGCATCGGCACGAATCTCCAGCTTCGCGTCGTCACCAAGAACCCGCATCTTCGGCAGACCAAACGCCTTGGTTAGCGAAGCATCGAAATCCCTGTAGCCCGGACCATTCATGGAGTTACGCTCAGCGCCCGGTGGCCGGGGAAGTGCGGCATTGACCCCCGGGAAAGTACCCGTCATCGCCGCTTGAAAGTTCGGCACGTTGAAGTACTTATTGGAGTAAGCAACAGGCGTTCCGGAATTCCCGTTGACAGTGGCTGTTTGCGTAACTTGACCTGTCGAGATCCCTGCGAAGTTGCTGCCGGACTCGAAGGCTGCGTTGCTGGTAGATTTTCCACCGCCGCCGAGATAGGTGGGACGGAGGTTGTAATAGCCGCAGTTGGAGCAATACAGCGATTGCGGTGTTCCATAGTTAGGCGACCATCCAAAGCCTGAATGGATATTGAAGATGCCGCTGAGCGACCAGCCGCCGACTGCCTTCTCAAGCCACCCTTGTTCGCCATGGAAGATGACCGGCTGCCAGAGACCAAACGCCTTGAAGGATTTACCGACGTTATAGTCTGAGCGTCCGCGAGCGTAGTAGGGGTTGTCGGGATAGTAGGGGTCTTCCTCGTAGGGCTGGGAAGCGTCATCCATGCTCTTGGCCCACATGAACTGCGCGTCGGCTGAGAAGTGGTGGGAAAGTGGGTGCTTCAATTCAGCCAACAGGGCATTGTTATTGGAGTCGCCTTCATTTCCGTAGTAGTCCACTTGCGTTACCAGCGGGTTCAAGGGCAGGCCGCTCGCGAGTGCTGTTGCATTAGCGAGGTACTGAACCATGAGATGGCGTCCCGTACTTCCCTGATATCCCAGGGAGGCCACGAGCCAGCTACCGAAATCGTACTCGGTATCCAAAGAATAGTGCTGGATGTACTGGGTCGGAAGTCCACCGTTTGCCTTTCCAAAGGCAAAGAGGTTTGCGTTGCCAGCAGTCGGTAGATTGTTAGAGTTGTACGTCGTGATGGTGTGAGGATTCGACGCAAAGCCGGTCAAGGACGTTGGGCTGCTCGAGATGCCGTACAGGATATCTGGGTTGATTTTGCTTGGAGAGGCGCTGCTGAAATAGTAGAAGCCCTGCACCGGCGGATTTTGCTCCGCGCTGGTTGAGATAGCGAGCTCTTCCTGGTTGTAGTTCAGACCGTACCCGCCACGCACTACCATCTTGTCGTGAAAGATTGCAGGGCTCCAGTCAAAGGCAAGCTGCGGCCCAAAGTTAGCTTTTTGCGGCGTCCACAGATTGCCACCTACCCTGACATTGATTCCGGTAAAGTAGTCTGCCCCTGAACCCATCTGGACTACGCTCAGGTTATTTTGCTTGGTGTAGAGCCCTCCGAAGTAGGAGTAGCGTATGCCAGCATGGAGCGTTATATTTGGCCGGACTTTCCAGTCATCCTGAATGAAGGCCCCAAACAGGTTCTCACGGTAGTCCTGCCGGGTTCCGCCAGGAAAACCTGTTGCCGTGTTGAAGCTTCCATACTCTACATCCGGAGCGTCATTCAGAAAATCCCAGATGTCATAGAAGTTGTATCCAGGACGTCCAATCGGATCGCTGAGGTAATGCAGGTTGGTGAAATCCCCGCCAAATTTAATGGTGTGCTCGCCCACGACCTTCGTCGCAACATCTTTATAGCCGTAGGTCCATTGGTCATAAATGCTCCCTAAAGAGGAGCCAAACTGATTGATGTTGATCGAACCAATTGTACTGACCTGATCGTCCGGCAACCCAACTGGCTGCTGGGGATTGTCTGTGATCTCATTCCAACGCCATCCAGCGGCATTGGCGCGCGCTTCATTGAGGAAGGTTGGGGTGAAGGTGTGGTTCCAGATCACGGAAAAGGCGTCATTGATCTGAGCGTGATGGAACAGGTTATAGGCGCGAGAACCGCCGTTATAGGACGTGGAGCCCTGCGGCACCCAATAGATGGCGAAGGCAGCGTGATCCTTCTTGGTGACATCTGCGTCGAGACGACCGTTGTAGTTCTTGTAGTAGGACGAGTACGGGCTGGTCACATTGAAGTCTGCGATGTCAGCAACATTCGTGAGACCACCGCCGATTCCGGGATTAGCGGAGGTGCCCGTTGCCGTAGGATCCTGCGTGCCCAAGGGATACAGAGCCGGATTAAGCGGAGAACCGATGTTCAAGCCCTGACCGGCAATGGTCTTGCAATTGACGCCTTCAACGAGACCAGCGGCAGCGCATGTTGTGGTGACAATGCCAGTCGAGGTAACACCCGCTCCCGGGAAGGTCAGGTAGTCGGAAGAGATGCTGCCGGATGGTCCCAGAGCATCGAAGGCCGTGGTGTCATACCAGCCAGTTCCCTGAGTGGTCGTATGCTGCGGCGAGGACTCATAGTCGAAGAAGGCAAAGACCTTGTTCTTCCAGATCGGACCACCAATACTGCCGCCGTACTGGTTGAAGCGCGCCGTATCTCTCTGTGGGGAGGTGGTAATGTCAGATTCCACAAGCGTGTGCTGGAAGGCGTTCAGACCCGGACGGTGAATCCCGATGAACAGGCTGCCGTGGATTTGATTGGAACCGCTCTTGGAGGTGACCATGGTCTGCGCGCCACTGTAGCGACCGACTTCAGCGTCATAGCCATTGCTGACAACTCTGACATTGGCGACGGAATCTTCATCGGGAGTGATGACCGTGCTGCCGCCCCACACCGCGCTGGATGTACTGATACCGTCGATCGTGATGCCATTGTTCTCCATCTGTCCGCCATTGGCGAAGACTGGAGGACCATTTTCAGTTGGCGCTGCACCTCCCGCAGTTGAACCTTGGGCATTACTTCCAACGCCTGGAGAATTATAGACACCGCCACCCTGAGCTTGCGCGCCGTCGCTGATAACACCCGGTACCAACTGGGTCAGCGTGAAGGGATCACGGTTCCACGAGGGCATGTGCGCATAATCGTTGGCGGTGATGGTTCCACCGGTATTGGCTGTCTCCGTGTCCATGGCGGAAACGGTAGAGGCGTTAACGGTTACTACCTGGGTAGTTCCGGCGAGCGCGAGTTGCACCGTAAGCGCGTTGGGCTGCTCGGGGATGAACGTCAGGTCAGCAAGCACCTTCTCCTGGAAGCCAGAGTGGTCGACCGTGAGGGTGAAGGTGTCAGCGGGCAGGGCGTTGAAGTTAAATACGCCGGTGCTGTCGCTGGTCCGGACCACCGTTTCGTTGGTGGAGTTGTTCTTGAGGGTGAGGGTGGCGCCGGGAATGACGGCACCCGTGGGGTCGGTGACAACGCCCTGGACGGAGGTGCGGAACTGGGCGTGAGCGAAGCTCGCCGTGAACAGCGTGGCGAAGAGGACCAGTGCCGAGAGCGCGGAGCAACGAAGCCACCCGAAGAGCGCGGAGACTCCGAAGGTGGTTGGGCTCGGACTGGATGAGAGTGGGTGTGCATGCGGCATAGTGCCTCCGAAAGTGGTGCGGTGAGGTTCTGACTTTGAAATCCATGCACAAACGATTGCTCTACGTGCGCAAACGATTGTGCAATTTGAGAGGTTGTAGCAGCGTGGAAGTACGCCTGTCAAGAGAAACCTTAGCGCGGTAACACAATCGACCATGAGATCCGAGCCTGATGAGGGGATACGCCTCCGAACCATCTGGCGATTGAATGCGTGCGGCAGGTTTGCGCAGAGATGCCGCGGGCGCGATTCGCACACGATGCGCTACGGCTGCGAAAGCTAAGATGAAATGCATGGATCTTCAGGCGATTCAATCCGCGCTCCGCGAGCACCACATCGACGGCTGGCTCTTCTACGACCACCACCACCGCGACCCCATCGCCTATCGCGTTCTCGGGCTCGACGAGAACAGCTTTGTCTCCCGGCGGTGGTACTACTTCGTTCCCGCCGATTCTGAAGCCGAGCCACGCAAGCTCGTCCACCGCATCGAGGCCGGCAAACTCGACACGTTACCGGGGAGCAAAGACGAATATTCGTCGTGGCAGGAACTGGAGCAGAAGCTCGAAACGCTCCTCGACGACGCGACCGACATCGCCATGCAGTACTCCCCGCGCAACGCGATCATGTATGTCGCGATGGTCGATGCGGGCACGGTCGAGCTGATCCGCTCGATGGGCAAGAATGTGGTCACCTCGGCGGACCTCGTCAGCATCTTTGAGGCCGTGCTCACCGAGCAACAGATCGCCACGCACTTTGAGGCGCAGCGGCGGCTGGACGCCGTGCTCGAGGCCGGATGGGGATACATCGGCGACAGCGTGCGCAGCGGCGCGGAGATTACGGAGTTCGATGTCGTCGAGTTCCTGAAGTCCGAGATGGAGGCCGCCGGTCTCTGGACCGATCATGGCCCCAACTGCAGCGTCGGCCCCAACTCCGCCGACTCGCACTATGAGCCGACGCGCGCGAGCTCGCGCACGATCCGCAATGGCGACTTCGTGCTGATCGACATCTGGGCCAAGCTCGCAAATGACCCCACGGCCATCTGGTACGACATCACCTGGACCGGCGTCGTCAACCGCGAGCCTTCAGCCCGCGAGCAGCTCATCTTCAACACCGTCCGCGATGCACGCGATGCCGCTATCGCCGCCGTGCAGCGGGCCTACGCCGAGGGCCGCCCGATCGCTGGCTGGGAGGCCGACGACGCCGCGCGCAATGTGATTCGCTCCGCAGGCTTCGGCGAGTGGTTCACCCATCGCACCGGCCACAATATCGAAGTCACACTGCATGGCAACGGAGCGCATCTCGACAACCTCGAGACTCACGACGAGCGGCTGCTGCTGCCCAACACCTGCTTCTCGGTTGAGCCCGGCATCTACTTCCCCGGCGAATTCGGCGTGCGCAGCGAGGTGAACATGATTACCCGGCCCGGCAGCCCTGAGCATCGAGGCAGCGCCGTCGTCACCGGGCCATTGCAGCGCGAGTTGCTGCGAATTTGAAACCGGTGCTGTAGCGTGCG
This sequence comes from Granulicella sp., assembly GCA_003138795.1. Classification (GTDB taxonomy): domain Bacteria; phylum Acidobacteriota; class Terriglobia; order Terriglobales; family Acidobacteriaceae; genus Granulicella. The sequence continues at coordinate 12,313 of PLHC01000165.1, forward strand.
CTGGTAGAATCGACAGCGATGGCATCACCGACACAGCAACCGCAGATCGCACAACGTGTTCCCGGCGAGAAGTCGAGCCTTCCGGCTCTGGTGCTTCTGGCTGGCTGGCTGGTTCCCGGCGCAGGTCACCTGCTGTTAGGCAAGTGGGTGCGCGCCCTGCTGCTCTTCGTCTCGATCCTCGGAATGTACGTGGTCGGGCTTGGCCTCGCCGGCAAGGTCTACACCCCCAACACGGGCGACATGCTCGACATGCTCGGCTTTGCCGGGCAGCTCGGCACCGGCCTGCTGTATCTGCTGGCGCGCCTCTTCGGATGGGGCGCAGCCTCGGTGGTGAACACGCTCGGCGACTACGGCACGAAGTTCCTCGTCGTCGCCGGGCTGCTGAATATCATCGCCGCCGTTGACGCGCACTCGCTGGCCAACGGAAGAAAGGACTCGCTCTGATGCTGACTCACTTCTCCGCCATGCTGCTCTTCGCACTCTTTACCTCGGTGGTCTTTGGCATCACACAGCGAGCCCAGCCCAAAATGATGGTCCGCTTCGGAGCGTTCTGCTTCGCCCTGTTCGTGGGCACTGTCATCGTCGCAAGCTGGGCGATGTGGGCCATCAAGCACTAGAGCGCATCACCGCCGCGCCGATCCGGCAACTAGAGCATTTCTCCCCTGGGTTCACACCGAAACAACAGCTCTCAACGCTGTTTTTCCCCAGGGAAAACGGAACTCTCCTACCTCTTCCAGCTCACAGTAACAGGAAAATGCTCTAAAACGGGCTGGAGGACGGAGAGTTCGCACCGGTCGATCCAGTCGCACCGGTCGACCCGGTTGATCCAGTGCTTCCGCTGGCACCGGTCGCGCCCGAGTTCGACTGGCCTGTGACGGCGTTCTGCCCAAAGCTGCTGGCCGATTGCGAACTCATTCCGCCTCCAGTGACGTTCACGCCCTGCTTGAGCATCTCGATGCGCGGGTCGTACCAGAACTCCCATGTCTCGTATGTGGTCTGGCCGTTGGGCGCGGTGACGGAGTTGCCGGACTTCGATGTTCCGACGCCCACAATCACGCCACCTGTGCCATCGCCAAAGGCGTCCGTGCCAGTGCTTCCGCTGGCGCCCGAGGCACCGCTGGCGCCCGAGGCGCCGGTGCTGCCGGCCGCGCCCATCGTAATGCTTGCCCCGCTAAAGCCGCTGGCCAGCGCCGACGTCGCGCCGATCGTGGAAGTGGAGCTGCCGCCCGGCGATGTTCCCATTCCGCCGCTCGACTGCATTCCCGCAGCCGAGCCCAGACTCGCCGACAGACCGGCCAGCTCCTCGCCGAAGAAGACACGGATCTTGGTCTTCTGCTCGCCCTGGTGAATGAGTTTGTAGTCGGCCTTGCCCGTAAGCGGGTCGACATACTGGTGGCGCAGAAAGCGTATGTTGTTGGAGTTCTCGAGGACCTTGATCGAAGCCGGATACTGGCCGGGAAACTTGCGCTGATAGAGCTGGATCGCGCGCACATACTGCTCCATGCGGTGCTGGCTCTCGATCTCCTTAGCGCGGCGCAGCTGGCGAGCGACCACGGGCGCGGCCACCGACAGCGCAATCAACACCAGCGCCACCATCACCACGACAGCCAGCAGCATGAAGCCCGCCTCGTCGGCCTGGAGGCCGGGGCTGCTGCGGTCTGGCTGCGTGCGGTCGAGTTGGCTGAGCGAGCTCATAAAGGTTGGACGAAGCTAATGGTTGGACGAAGCTAATGGTTGAACGAAGTGCAGGCGCGCCGAGCTCACGGGCTGGACTCCTGCTAATTCGCCTGCAGCGGCAACGACTGCGTGTTGGCGTTCTGCAGGTCTTCAACCTGGATGCTGTTTGCGCCGATGCTGACGATCTTGTACTTACGCGCGACGATATCGCCCACGGAGGCCAGATAGACGTCCTCGCCGTTCAGCAGGAACGCCTGCCGAAGCCCATTCGCGCGGATCGCCGTACCGAAGAACTTGAGGTTGATCGGCGGGGGCGGCGGAGGTGGCGGGGGCCCCGTCGGCACGGGCGGCTTTACTGGGCCAGGCCGCGCCTTCGGCATGTTCTTCGGGATCTCCACCGGTGGCGTATAGATCGCCGAGAAGATATTGCGGCCAGTGCCCGAGTAGATCAGGCTCTCCGTGCGCAGCATCGCGGACTCATCCAGCGTCGGATCGAGACTCGCGGACGTGCTCGCCATCTTCGTCGCAGCAATGCCTGGAGCAACGCCCAGACCGGTCTTCGCATTATTCGAGGAGCTCTCGGTCCGCACCGGGCTGCTGCTCGACCGCGTCGCAACCGGTGCGCTCGCCGGCGCGGACCCAGGCGCGGACCCAGGCGCAGGAGCGGTGCTGCTCGGCCCACCAAAGAACGTGTTGTAGGCGTACACCACGAAGACCAGCAACAGAACGCCGAAGATGATGCTCACGATGACCGTCTTTTTGTCCTTCGCTGCAGCAGCGCTCATCGCCTCCCCCCTGTCCCGCTGACACTCTTCGCAGCGTTATTCGCCGCGGCGGCGGGCATCTCGGCGGTCAACTCATTGGGATTCGGCGGGCGCAGGTACGTCGTCAGGCGGATGCGCAGATTCACCTGTCCGGTCTGCTGGCCGGTAAGGTTGATCCCGTTGATGACGAAGAAGACTTTGTCGCGCTCAACGGCGTTGATGAACTGCACAATGGGCCGGTACTCACCGGAGACGCTCGCGTCCACGCTCACCTCGGTAAGCGCATCGTTACCGGAGAGCACTGGGCTATAGGCGTACTGCGCGCGGGTCCAGTGCACACCCTGACGGTGCGCCAACGCGCCAACCTCCGCCGCAACCTGCGAGGCAGCGTACGGCAGGCGTTGCTGATAGAACGCATCGGCGTCCGTCGTGGAAGTCACAAGCTTCATATCGAGCCCACGCAGCGGCTTCGCAGCCAGCTCGGCTGCGATCAGCTGCAGGTGCTGCTGATCGATCGCGTCGGCGCTGTTTGCGCTAAGCCCCTGCCAGACGAAGATCAGGTGCACGATCAGGTAGAGATCGAGCAGCAGCAGCACCGCAACACCCGCGAAGTGCAGATTCATCGCCGTCATCAGGGCGCGCGCGCGGGCCGTCAGGCGCGGCACGCGGCGCTCCGGCAACGAGCTGTTCGGCGGCGGCACAACAGCAGTCGTACTCATCGCGCACCCCCGTTCGCCGGCTTCGGATGCATCTCCGAGTACGGCTTCAGTACGACGCCGTAGCCCTTGCTCCCAACTCTCTCGCTCCGTGGCCTCTGCGAATCCGCGGTCTTCTCTTCCTTCGCCGAGTTCACCGTCGCATACATCTGCCCCTCGGGCAGCGGATTGTAGTTAGCCAGAATCTCAAACTCGACGCCCGGAGGCGCTGTATTTGCAGCGGCAAAGGTGTTTCCTTGCGTCGCTGCCTCCTTGGCCTGCACGGCTTCGCCCGTCAGCCGCGGCGCCAGGAACCTCCTGGAGCGCTCCAGGTTGCGCACCAGCTGCACCGCGCGGTCGCGGTCACCGGAGACACGCAGCCGGATGATGACATCCCCATCGCTGGCGATCTGCGGCTCGATCGAGGTGACCTGCACGCCGCTCGGAAGCACGGTCTCGAGGTCCATCATCACCGCAGTCCACGAAAAACTCTTACGCAGAAACAGCGCGTTCAGAAAATGTGCGCGCTCCAGCACGGCAGCGTTTTCCGGCTGACGCATCCGCCGTTCGTTGCCCTGCTTCTCCTGCTGCGCCGTGACGACCTGCGCATGCACCTGGTCGATCTGGGCCTTTGCGACATCCAACTTCTGCTGCAGCAGGTTCGCCCCAAAGATCGCGCCCGCGCCAACAACCACCAGCACCGCCATCAGAATGCGCAGCCGCAGAAAGAGCGGCCGAAGCTCGATAAAGGGTCGCGTCGCAAGATTGACAGTGATGCGCATTAGCCTCGCAACGCCCCCAGGACTCCGGACAGCCACGCCCGCGGCGCCGCCACGCTCACCGCATCGGGCAGCAGCGCCGAGCTCTCAACCAGCTCCCGCACGCGCAATCCATCGGCGTCGCCAACGCCCGACGCAATCAGTATCTGGCGCAATCTCTCAGCGCCCAGCGACCCTGCACTCAGCACCTGCGTCGGCACTACGGCGAGCGTGTCCTCAAAGTACGCAGCGGCAACGCTCACAGCCTGCGCAATCTCCGCGGAGAGCGGCACCGGCTGCAGATCCGAGGCACCAAAATTCGCCTCGCCCTCCACATACACACCCGGCACATTCAGACCCGTGATGTTGTCGACATCCTGCACCGCAGCCTCATCGGCGACCTGATCGGCATAGGGATTGCGGCCATGCTCCGGCAGCGGCTCCTGCGCCGCCCACTCCCCGGCGGAGTCCTGCGCATTCACCAGCGGCAGTTTCGCCGGCGGCAGCGGTACCGCCGTCACCGGGTGCTCTTGCAAATCGACGCTGCGGTGCAGCAACAGGACGCCACCGCGCACAATCGCCGCGGTCACCCCAATTGGGTTCGCGTTCACCAGCAGCGCAGGCTCAGCATCCTCCACCGCCGCCAGGCACGCCAGCGTGCTCGGGAGCACCGATCCGGGCTCAAAGCCGGCCTCGCGCGCAGCCGTCTCATACTCGCTCAGCACATCGCGCGGAATCGCCACAGCCAGCACCCGCACCACGCTCTTACTCGTGCTCATCACCTGGTAGGTGACCATCGCCGCATCGGCATCGAAGGGCAGCAGCTTCTTCAGCCGGAAGCGCACCAGCGGCAGCGCCTCGGCAACGCGGCTGGGCAGCGCCTCAAAGTCCAGCAGCAGCACGCGCACAGCGGCGTCGGGGATCACCAGCGTCAAGTTCGCATCGCGCGTGTTGTGGCGCTCGCCAATCTGCTCCAGCGCATGGCGGATCGCAGCGGTCACGGCAACGCGGTCGACAATATTCCCAGGCTTCAGGCTGGGAGCAACGGCTCCGTCCGCCAGGCGCACACGCGCCACCGCAGCGAGCGGCGCGGCGGCGTCTGTGGACCTCGCCGCGACCACGCCCTGCGGCATAATCTCGCAGGCCACACGCGGGCGGATTCCGGAAGCTTGGGGAAGAAGATTCATGGAGCTCTAACTAGAGTACCTTGCGCCACTTGAGGATGGCAGTGCTGAGGTGTTGGACGCCTGGGGCAGCGCGCCGTTTCGCGAAGTCAACGCAATCTTCGCTACCGTCCCTGCTCGATAAACGTCACCTTGTTGATCTCACGCAGCGTCGTAATCCCCGCCCGCACCCGCTCCAGCGCCGAGTCGCGCAGAAACGACATTCCCTTTTCCTTGGCCTTCTTGCGAATCTCCGACCCCGGCCGCTTCTCCAGCAGCATCTCGCGTATCTCGTCGTCGAGCTCCAGCAGCTCATGGATCGCCGAGCGGCCGCGGTAGCCCGTTCCGCCGCACTCGATGCACCCCGGGCCCTCCTTGAACGCCACATCGCGCCACTCCGCCGGATTGAGGCCGTTCGCCTCCAGCTCCGCATCCGAGTAGTGCACATCGCGCACGCAGAACTCACACACCTGCCGCACCAGCCGCTGCGCCAGGATGCAGTTNNGGCGCAGAATCGAGCGCAGTCCACGCGCAAACGTCAGGCCCTTCTTCTCGTTCACCGGAATCTGCGTAATCCCGCGGATCTGGTACTCGACCGGATCCTCGATGGTGATGATCTTGTCCTCTTCGCTCTTGATCTCGTTGAGCGCAGCATACAGCGTCGTGGTCTTGCCGGAGCCCGTCGGACCGGTCACCAGCACCATGCCATACGGCTCCTTGATGTAGCGCCGAAAGCGCGCAAGGTCCTTCTCCGCAAACCCGACCACGTCCAGCGACAGCTGCTTGAACTTCTCCGACATCGACTCCTTGTCGAGCACGCGGAGAACCGCATTCTCACCGTGTACGGTGGGCATGATGCTCACGCGGAAGTCGATCAACCGGCCCTTATACCGCACCCGGAAGCGGCCATCCTGCGGCACGCGGCGCTCCGCAATGTCGAGCTCGCTCATGATCTTGATGCGCGACAGAATCGTCTGGTGGTGTTCGCGCGCAATCGGCGCCATGGCCTGCTGCAGCACGCCATCGATGCGGTACTTCACCAGCAGACAATCGTCGAACGTCTCCAGGTGAATATCCGACGCGCGGCGTTCCAGCGCAGTGAAGATGGTCGTATCCACCAGCCGGATGATCGGCGAAATATCATCATCGGCGGTCAGCTTTTCGATCGAGATATTCTCGTCGGCGTTCTCCTCGCTCGAGAGCACGTCGAACGCCAGACCTTCGCTCGCCTCATCCAGCACGCGCTGCGACTGCTCGTTCTTCTTCAGCAGATCCGTAATCTGGCTCAGCGTTGCCACACGCGTGACAATGTGTACGCCCAGCAGCCCGGCAATCTCGTCGATGACCATCAGCTTCGACGGGTCGGCAACCGCAATCGCAAGCCGGCCCTCGCTCTGTTCCAGCGGCACGAAGTTGTAGCGGAACATCATGTCCACGGGCACGGACTTGAAGAGCTCGACCTTGATCGTGAAGTTCTTCAGGTCGACAAACTCGGCATGATAGCGCCGCGCAAGCAGCTGCGCGCGCTCAACCTCGGAGAGCGCCTCATTGCTGTACGGAACCGCGACGGGGATGGTGGCCATAGGTGTTGGACTCACTAAAAGAAGATTGGTGCGCTGCGATTACCCGCCAACGCCGTTCAAACTGAATATCGGCAGATACAACGCGATCAATACAATCACGACAACCACGCCCATCACAATCAAAATCACCGGCTCGATGAGGCTCATGATCGCCGCCAGCGACGTCTGCACGTCCTCCTCGAAGAACTCCGCCACCGAGTTCAGCATCTGCGGCAGCGCGCCGGTGCTCTCGCCAACCTCGATCATCTCGATCGACAGCTCCGGAAATACGCCCGTCCGGTCCAGGCTGACGGCCAGCCCCTTGCCCTCGCGCACCGTCTCGACCGACACGTAGACCGCCTTGGCAATCTGCCGCGATTCAATGGAGCGCGCAGCCGTCTCCAGGCTCGGCACCAGCGGCAGTCCACCGGTGAGCAGCGTCGCCAGCGTCCGCGAGAACAGCCCCACCTGGTACTTCAGCCACACCGTGCCCAGCACCGGCGTCTTCACGCGCACGCGGTCGATCAAGTCCGCACCGGCCTCGCTCTTGCTCCAGCGAACGATCAGATACCCGATCAGCACCAGCAACGGCGCAACGTACAGGCCGTAGCGCTGCACATTCTGGCCCAGCGCCAGCAGCAACAGCGTCAGCGTCGGCAGCTTCGTGCCCAGCTGGTCGTACAGAGAGGCAAACCGCGGCACCACGAACGTAATCAGGAAGATGAACAGCCCGATCACCATCACGACCAGGAACGCCGGATAGATCAGCGAAGCCTTCAGTTTCTTCCGGAACGTCAGCGAGACCCGCTGAAAGTCGAGATACCGCTGCAGCACCTCCTCGAGGTTGCCCGAGCGCTCACCCGCCAGCAGCGTCGTCGTGTAAACCAGCGGCACGGTCCCCTGCGCCTCAAACGCCGACGAGAGCGACTCGCCCGTCTTCACGCGGCTTCCGACATCCTCAAGCTGCGCCCGGAAGTTGACGTCCTTTTGCCGCTTCGCCAGCAGATCCAGCGAGCTGAGAATTGGCAGACCCGCCCGAATCAGGGTCAGGAACTGCTGATTGAAGATCAGGAACGTGTCCAGCTTGATCTTCTTCTTCGCCGACCGCCCGATCATCGAGCGCGGCTTCACCGAGTAGACCAGGTAGCCGGCCTGCGTAAACCGCGAACGCAGCTCCTCTGCCGTCGCAGCAGCGTGCGTCTGCTCCTGAATGCGGCCACGTTCGTCGGCGAGTCTAACGATGAATTCGTTCATGCAGGCAGTTCGGCTCTAAGTAAGTAAGATTGAGGGCTCTCCGTCATCTTAGACGTTCTGACTGCCGTTTTGCCTCCACGCAACCTTCCACGCAGCAAAGCCCCGCACGCAGCAAAGCCCCGCTATTGCTGCGGGGCCTTGCTGGAAACGAAATTCTGCAACTAAACGCTAAAGCTCGATCCGCAGCCGCAGGTCGACTTCACCTGGGGGTTCTCGAACTTGAATCCAGCCGCCTCGAGCGTCTCGACGTAGTCGACCGTGCAGCCATTCAGATACATCGCGCTCGTCGCGTCCACAAAGACCTTCAGGTCATCGAAGTGCACAACCTTATCCATCATCCCGGCCGCGTTCTCAAACGACATCGAGTACTGGAAGCCCGAGCAGCCGCCGCCCGCCACGCCAACCCGCAACCCGGCAGGAACCGGATCCTGCGTGGCCATAATTTCCTTCACCTTTGCAATCGCTGCGGGTGTAAGCACGATGGGCGCCGATGGTGTCGCGGGCGCATTCACAACTTCTGCGGTGGGAGTGACGGCAGTAGTAGCCATGGATATCGGTTCTCCTTCGGATTCGTCTGATAGTCCTATCCGGACAGACAGACAGTTCTGACTAGTCTATTCCCCGGCATCTTTCGCAGCAACCTGCACCGGAGACTCGCTCATTGGATGCTTCTCTCCGATCATCGATTCTTTACCGGAAAGCGCATATCCCCGCCGATCCGCCGCGTACATTTAGGACATGCGACTCCTCGAAGCCCTTGCCGCTGCCTTCATCAACACCTTCGGCATCACCCAGCCCACCGAGCAGATGCGCCGCCGCGCCGCCTGGTTCATTGTCGGAATGCTGGCCCTGGTTGTGCTATTGATCGGTGCTGCCAGCGTTTTAGTTTTCCATATACTATGAATCAAAAATAAAAATAAGTACTCAAATGGTTCACATCGGTACACTTAAGAGCGTATCCTTTCGCGTATTGGCCCCCTACCCCCGGGCTCACGCAACTGTGAATCTGGTGGTATTCCGGACCAGAACATCGCTTTTGCTGGGGAGGACCATCATGAACACGCTCTCTGTTATCACCATACTTTGGGGCATCTTCTTCACCGCGTTCATCGCGCTGATGGTCTATCGCGGACACCTCACGCAGCATGAAACCGATCAACTCTTTCTCAGCGAAAATGCCCTCCCCTCAGTCAGGGAAGAGAATGAAGAAATCATCCGTCGCGTCAACTTCATTCAACCGATTTGCACGGGCGTTGGCGGAGTAGCCGCACTGTTCACCGTCCTCGTGTTTGGCGTCTGGCTCGTCCAGACCGTCGCGAAGTCGCACTCCTAGGGCCAGCCTCCTGGCCCACGGCCCCACGCTCAAACGCTGATGCGTTTTCGCTGTCTATTTTTTGTTTAATTCAGACGCTGTCCCGGACTCGGGCAACTTATGCCGCGGCATACCGCCCCAGCTCTTTCACCAGGCTGCAGTGCGGTGCGAGCGAGCGCACGGCAGCATCGGCCATCGCCTCATCGGCAAACCGCAGATCGACATAAAAGACATACTCCCACGGCCTTCCCGGTACTGGGCGCGACTCAATCTTCGTCAGATCGACACCCGTATCCCGCAACCGCTTGAGCGCAGCCACCAGCGTCCCGGGCCGATGCTCTACCGCAAATGCCAGGCTTAGCTTATTGATTACGCGGGGCTTATCCTCCGTACCCAACCCCTCAGGCCGCGCATCGGCACTCCGCCGCAATAAATGGAATCGCGTGTAGTTCTGTGCATGGTCTTCGATACCCGCCACCAGCACCTCTGCTCCGTACTCCGTCGCCGCCAGCTCCGGAGCCACACCCGCGGTATCGCGCAGACCTTCTTCCATCAGGTGCTTCACGCTGCCCGCAGTGTCATAGAACGGCACCGACTTGGCCTGCGTAAACCCCGCAAGAAACCGCCGGCACTGCGACAGCGCGACCGGATGCGATAGCACGCTGCGAATATCCTCCAGCTTCACTCCCGGCGCTGCGATCAGGTTATGGCGGATGCGCAGCAGGCTCTCCGCGTCGATGCGCACCGGATGCTCGAGAAACAGATCGTAATGCTCTGCAACCGACCCATGCAGGCTGTTCTCGATCGGCAGCACGGCCGCATCCACGCGCTGCGCCAGCAACGCATCGATCACCTCGGCCGAGACACTGCACGGCACGACCTCAATCGCACCCAGCATCTCCAGCGCCGCCATGTGGCTGTTCGATCCGCGCTCGCCCTGGATCGCGATGCGGCGCAGCGGTACTGCTCGCGGGGTGGCATGGCCTTCGGAATGGAATGTCTCTCGCATCACTCTCCTGCGCAGTCACTAAAGATTCTCCCACACAGGACAACCTCGACCCTCTAACCGGCAACTTACCATAATGAACGCCATGAAGCTTGCGGCGGGACTTTAATGCGGCTCCAATTCGATCGGAGAACAATTTTATGCTTTGGACTATTGTCGTCATTCTCGTTATCCTCTGGCTTCTTGGCTTTACCCTTCACGTCGGTGGCGGCCTCATCCACATCCTGCTTGTGCTGGCAGTGATTGTCGTCATCTTCAATCTGCTGTCGGGTCGACGCGGACTGTAGGCCAGCCAATCGTGGCAAGTATGCGAAGACAGTAGTCGTCGCACGCAAACGCATCATCATTCGGGCAGGGCTCTTCGAAGCCTGATCCGCACAAGGGAAATTTGGCTATGAGCACAGCAACCGGGAACAAGATCAAAGGAAAATTCGACGAAGTCGCCGGCAAGGTCAAGCAGTCAATCGGCGAAGCCACCCACAACGATAAGATCGCCAACGAAGGCGCTGCCCAGCAGGTGAAGGGCCAGGCCGAGCAAGTCTGGGGATCGGTCAAAGCAGCCGCGAGCAACACTGCGGCAGACGTCCGGGGTCGCGCTAAAGAAGCGAGTGTCAGCCATGGAACCGGAGTCGGACACAAGGCGCACGACATTCGGGAGAAGATCACCTCGACTGCACAAAACGTCAAGAACCACATTCAGAAGAGCGTGGCCAATCGCCACGCTGAGCACGAGAAGTAAGAAGTAATCAGTAGCGAAAGAGGCCCGCAGCTGCGGGCCTCTCTCTTTTTCCCTGTCTCCGGTTCTCTACCGCCGACACAATATGTCCGCCGCCACCGACACAAAGAACACCACCGAAATAATGCCATTGAGCGTAAAGAACGCAGCATTCATGCGCGTCAAATTCCGTGGGCTGATGATCGAGTGCTCATACGCCAGCAGCGCCACCACCAGGCACATCCCCAGCAACGCAATCATTCCCAGGCCAAACACATGGAGCATCACGAACAGCAGAGCAATCATCGCAAGATGCATAGCCCGGGCAATCCAGAACGCTGCTTCCAGACCGAACGTCGCAGGGACGCTGAACAGCCCCACTTTGCGGTCATACTCGAAGTCCTGGCACGCATACAGCACATCGAAGCCGCCCACCCACAAAATCACAATCGCCGTCAGCAGCGCAGCCCGCGGAGCAAACGTTCCACGCACCGCGATCCATGCAGCCGAGGGCGCAATGCCCAGCGCCAGCCCCAGCACCAAATGCGACCAGCGCGTAATGCGCTTCATATAGCTGTAGGCCAGGACGACGGCCAGCGCGAACGGCGCACACTCCAGCGTCAACCTGTTCAGCAACGCCGCTCCCAGAAGGAAGACGCAGGACGCCAGGATTGTGAACGCCAGCACGAATCCGCCGGAGAGGTGTCCCGCTGGCAACGCCCGCATCGCCGTCCGGGGATTCGCCCCATCGAGCTTCGCGTCCACCAGCCGGTTAAAGGCCATCGCCGCCGAGCGCGCCGCGACCATGCACAGAACGATCAGGCCCAGCACCCGCAGCGTCGGCCATCCATCCGCAGCCAGCACCGCGCCCGTCAGGGCAAAGGGCAGCGCAAAGATCGAGTGCTCCCACTTGATCATCTCGAGCGTAACGCGCGTACTGCGAAGAACGTTTTCCATCAAGCTCTATCGTAAATCGCCGCACGCCTGCGCTGGGCCGACTCGCCCACCATTTTCCTTAGCCTGGCGATAGCGCCTTCGGATCTTCCGGCAACAGCGCTTCCAGACTATCTAGTGATAGCGCTTCCGGATCTTGTAGACGAGTGAGAATACCCCGGACTCATCGCGTGTAGCGACGATGGAGTCTTCCTGGTTAAGTTGGTACTGCACCTGGATCAACTGCTGCGCGGTTTCGTTGACGTTGGTCGCAAACACCAGCGTCAGTTGCTTGGAGAGCGGCTCCTGCACCGTGATGCGCGCCGACGAGTTGCCCAGCGTCCCGATAAACGCCGGATCAATCTTCACCGTGCCCGCACCAAAAAACTTACCCACGCGGCTCGACACCGTAGCATTCAGCGCGCCGCCCAGCAGCGCATTCGTGGTCGGATTCGAACCCGCCTCCTCCTGCTGCTCCTGGTAAAGCTGCGCCTCCTCCTGCGTGCGCCCCAGCGCCAGCAGATTGAAGATATCGGCCTCGGTCAGCGGCGGCTCGGAGCGGTACGTCGGTTTCAGATTCGTGACCGTACCATGCACGCCGATGGTGATGTCGTAGTTCTCCACGCGCGCCGTCGCATCGAGATCGATCGTAGGATCGATGCGCACCGGGTTGCTGAAGTAAATACTCCCGCGCTCCAGCTCATACTTCGTTCCAGCGTACGTCGCGCTGCCCTCGGTAATCTGGATGCGCCCGAGCACACTGGGAACCGCCAGAGTCCCGCGCACCGTCAGGTTAACGGAGCCTGCCAGCTTCGCAAAAGAGTTCTGAAAGTCCAGCTGCGGCGCGCTCGTAACATGCACGTCCAGCCGAATCTTATTCGTCGGCGAGTTCGGATCAGTTGGCGCCTGCACGCCCCCCGCTGCCGATAACGCCGCAAAATCCACATCGGGGCCAACGCCAAACCGTGTCACCAGCACATTGCCGGAGAGCAGCAGCGACTGCGGTCCTCCCTGCATCCGGAAGCTCGCATTGCCCGTCGCGCTCAGCCCGTTGTAGCGGACGCGCACCACATCTCCCGTCGCCGTCAGGTCGGCAAACACGCCGTTCTGATAGGCCAGATAGCCGCCAATCTTCAACTGGCCGCCGCCGGTCATCGCCGTCAGGTCCTTCACATCCAGCCGGTCTTCGTTGAAGACCAGCGTTCCGTTGAGATTGCTCAGACCATTTGCAATTCCTTCGACGGAAAGATTCACATTCTGGAACAGCACATCACCGGTCAGCGCGGGCTTCCACAGGCGGCCCTCCGCTGCGACCTTGAACGTCACCTTGCCCGACGTAATCAGGTCCGGATCGAAGGTGTCCGCCAGCGCCATGCTGACGCTGCCATTCGCATTCAGGTTGAGCTTCCCACCCTGCGGATTCGGATCCCCAAACACCACGGCTGTGCCGGAGGCGTGCAGATCCGTATCCTCACCGGTGATGTGTACCTGCTCGAGCGTAACGGTGCCGTTGCTCAAACTCGCCCGCAGCGGCTGGGCCGTCTTCAACTCGATTCCCTGCAGCTTGAAGTCGAAGTCATTGAACTCCGCCGTGCCCGAAAGCTGCTTCGGCTTGGCTGCCGGCCCAGAGATGTTGATCGTGCCAGCGATCGTCGAGCTGCCCTTGAATGAGCCCGGCGCAACCAGCGCAATCACGTTCGCAATATCCAGCCCGCCCAGGGTCAGCTTCGCCTGCGTCTGCAAGTCGTCCACCAGCGCCGTCTGCCCATTCGCATTCACCTGCGCGCCCACCAGCGTCGCGTGCAGCTCGTATGCAAGGTTTGAGCCGATACTGTTCGCCGTCCCATCCAACTCGCCGAGCTGCTTGCCCTGCTCCGAAATCTTCGCCAGCGAAAGCTTCGCATGCAGATTCGGCTGCTTAAACGTTCCATTCGCACTGGCCGTGAACGACAGCACACCATCCACATACGGATTGGCCTTGCGCATCGTATCGAACTTCGAAAGCCGCAGGTTGTTGCCGCTGATCTGCCCGGTGATCTGCTTGCTGCCCAGGTTATATCCGCCGCTGCCTGTGATCGAAATGCCGTGTGCCGCAAGCAGCAGCCTGGTCGCATTCACCTGCTGCCCCTGCGCCGCGAGATCCACCGCAATCGTCTGGTAGCTCTCGCCGTACGCCACGCCGTTGGTCAGCGTTACAACGCCTCCGCCATTCATGTCATGAATGGTTCCAGCACCGTGGACATTGAGGTTCACCGTACCCGTGACCGGAATCTTCTGCTCCTGCCCAACGATCTGCAGCAGGTCCGCGGCCGGTGCATTCGCGAGCTTCGCCGAAGCATCGATCGCGAGATTCTCATCCCACAAGTACGTTGCGACTCCATGCACCATCGTCCGGCGCGGCCGGAACGTTCCCACCACATTGAGCACCGCCGTCCCGCGCTTGATCGTCGACGATGCCACCGTCGCTCCCCCATTCGGCGAATACTCCGCATCGCCCACCGCCGAGTCGATATGGATATCCGCCAGGCTTCCCAGCCGCACCGCAAGATCATTCGCTACCACGTGCCCTTTGACATCGAGATTGCGCACCGCGCCGCGGGTCGTGCCAACGAAGCTCGTCGTTCCATGCAGCACCACCGGAATCGCCGCTGTGCCCTTCTTGCCGTTGAGTTCAAATTCCAGCGTCTGCAGCAGCTGATCGTACTCGCCCAGGTCTCGCGTCTGCAGATTCACCTGCAGATCGGTCAGCGGATCGCCGGCGTTGACGCCCAGCACGCCGCTCGTAACCAGCGCGCTCTGCGGCGACTGCAGCGTCAGATGCGCGATGTTCACCACCTCTTTGCGACCGTCGTAGTGACCCAGCACCTCACCCGTCACAGGAACATTCGACAGCGCGCCGCGACGCACCACGCCGGTTGGCGCAAAGATCAGATGCGCCTGCACCTGCACCGTGTCCGAGACAAACGTCGACGGCCCGCCCCACTCCACCGTCGTCGGCCCGGTGATCGACGTATCGAAGCCGAGATCGCCATAGTGCTCCGGCGCCGTAATATCCATGATCGTGCGCAGCGGAATATGGTCGACCGTCGCCGTAAGATACGCATGCGCACGCTGCACCGGAGCCGGTTGCAGCGACTGGAGCGACTTCACCGGGGCCTTCGCACCAATGCTCTTCGCTCCCACATTGGCCGTCCTCGCCGCGGCAACGGTGGTCGCAGAGCTCGCGGCTGTATCCGCGGGAACCTCGCCCAGCCAGTTCTCGATCTTCAACTCGCCCTTCGCGCTGCCCCCGCCCGGCAGAAATCCGCTCACCGACGTAAACAGCAGCTCGGTCGGCGTAATGTGCAACTGCGCTGCGCCGTCGATGCCATGCATCCGTATATATTCATCGCGATAGCCGACATTGTGCATCTTCATCGATCCAGCCAGCACGTACCCCTGCTGGCAGTCGCTGTCTGGCGGCAACACCTTCTCCACCGGCGGTGTGCGCCCCTTTTTGTGCCGCTGCCAGAAGCGCGGATGCTTCGGCGCAACCTGCGGCGTCGCGATGCAGTTGTGCCCACTCACATTCAGGTCGAGCGTTCCCGCATCCAGGCCTTCCGCATCCACCAGATAGCTCAACTGCTGCAACTCCACTCCGCCCGACAAAGACATCTGCCACTGCGGATGCGCAAAGTGCTGCAGCGCCGCGTTCGCCGAAAGATGGGTCGCGGCTGCTCCGGAAGAACCGGACGCGCCGCTCCAGAAGTCGAAGCTCGTCAGCGCAATCATGTCGCGTCCCAGCTCCGCCGTCAGGTGCAGCTTCGACTGCACCTCGGGCTGCGCCGCGATCTTCGTGCGCAAATCCGCAAGATCGACCGTCGCTCCATAACGGTCTGTCTTCCGGATGTAATGCACCTCGACATTGAGGTCGTTCGCCGCCAGGTCGAACGGAATCGCCTTGTCATTCAGCACCGCAAGCCCATCCGCCAGCTCCACCTTCCTTGCCTGCAGATCCAGCAGCGTGTCCTCGACCGACTTGTTGCTTGTACTCCGTCGCCTCGGTATTGGCTGGTTGGTGTGCCCGTCCTTATCGACGATCAGGTGCAGGCGCGGCTGCTCCACCCGCAGATACCGCAGGCTGATCCGCGACTGCGGCCCCAGTCCCCGAATATGCGTCAGGACCATATTGAGGTGCAGCCGAACGAAGATCTTTGCCGCCGAAAGATACGGCATCTGTCCCGGCGCTTCCGTCCCGTGGATCACCAGCCCATCCACCTCGATCGCCAGATGCCACAGGCTGAACGAGATATGCTGCAACTCCACGCGCCCACCCGTCGCGTTCTCGAGCACGCTGACCACCTCGCCGCCAACACGCTGCTGAAAGTCCGCCGTGCTCGTATACCACGACGCTCCCGCAGCCAGCAGCAGCAGCACCACCACCAGGGATCCGAAGGCCCACGCCAACACGCGCAACCCACGGCTGCGCTTCTTCGGAGCAGCCAGCGTGCCCTTCGGATCCGGCGTGTCTTCAGGCGGGCTTGCCGGGATGACTTCGCTCATGGCGCCTCCTCTCCGGGATGCAGCACCACCACACTACCCTGCGCGCGCAAGCTCTCCAGCCAGTCCGTCAGCAGATTGGACACCTGCTGCTGCAGCAGCACCTCCTGTATCCGGCTGGAGATCGAATCCAGCGGCGGCGGCGTTGCGTGCTGCGCCGCATACTGCGGCAGCAGCGTCTTCTCGTAGTACGTCTGGATCTCCTGCGGCGAAATCTTGATGCCCATCCGGAAGCGCAGCTCGATGAACGCCAGCACCTCCATCCGCTGCCGCCACAGTCCCGTCAAACTCTGCTCGGTAAAGCCCTCCGTCGCCAGGAAGCGGTCCCATCCAGCCTGCGTCTCGCAGTGATATTGCTTGCACGTCGGAATGGACTTCCGCACGGCATCGAGATCCGCAGCGGCGGCGGCCATGGTGATCTCACCGCCCGGCTGCAACTTCGACTGCTGCAGAATCAGGTCGCGATTGATCAGCCGCTCAATCGCCGCATCACGGTTGTATGCGCCGCTGGCCTCGCCATACGGCAGCAACGCACCGAACCTGCGCTCCTGATCGACATCGCTATCGAGAATCAAATCGCCGTTCACGATGGCTACCACGCGATCGACCTCGACTCCCTGCGCTGCCGGCATCCGCGGCAGCTTTGGCTGCACAATCGCCGTAGGCGGCGACTCCGATCGCGCAGCCGAAGGTGTCACCGCGGCTGGCGACGTCGGCATCGGCGGCGCAGCGGCCGTGGGCGCAACCGGCATTGGCGTTGTACCCTGCGCACTCTGACCGCCCCACGCCGACGCCGACGCCGACGCCGACGCCGTCCCGACAGTCAACCCAGCCAGCAACACGACAGCCAGCAGCGACAGTCTCCGTCCGCCTGTCCTGCGCATGCTCCCGGGTTGTGTCGCGCGTCTCGTCATCGCTTAGAAGCTCTGTCCAATGCTGAAGAAGAAGTTGAAGTGGCTCGCCTGGCCCACATACGGCAACGCGCCCGTGTAGTCATTGAAGACCGGATAGATCGGCGGGTTCAGGTTATAGCTGAAGTCCACGCGAATGGGCCCCACCGGCGTTCCGTAGCGCAGCCCCAGGCCCACAGCGTGTGCGTAGTATTTGAAGTCGCACGTTCCGACGGCGCTGGCCGCAACTCCGCCCGCCGCCGCCAGCGGACCGGCAAGGTCTCTGCAGGCCGCCCGGTCAGGCTGATGAAAGCGTGTGATGCTCTTGAACATGTCGCCGGGATATTCAAACGCGTTCCCCATGTCATGGAAGATCACGAACGAGATGCTATCGCCTATCAGCGGCAGCGTTGGCGGCGGCAGCCGCAACTCAAACGTGTTAACCACAGCACCGGAGCCACCCACCGGGTACCCTGTCGTCAAATCGCGCGGTCCCCCATCATTCATGCCGAAGCCGCGATGCGACGTTGCGCCACCCACATACAGCCGCTCCGGCAGCGGCACGGCGTTGCACGTCGGGTTCGTCGCCAGCAGCGTTCCCGAGCACGCCGTGGCACTGACCCCAATCTGGTTGCCCGCGTTGTACGCATTCGGATTCGGTCCCCACGACTTCTCAAATCCCACCCGCAGATTGCGCGCGAACACATACTTCCGCTTGCCGAAGGTGTAATACGTCGACTGCGTCACATCCAGTTTGTTGAAGTCCGTGCCCGATCCGAACTTCGACGTCGCAATAAACTCCTGAATCGAAAAATACTGCCCCTTCCCCGCGTTCAGCTGGCTGGGATCGCGCGTGTCGTGGAAGTACGTAATCTCCGGCCCACCCACGATCACCGGCTCGGACAGCTGCGGAATCAGGTTCGGCGTGATCTCCAGCGAGTCGGGATTCACCGACACGCGCCGGTACTGGAAGTCATAAATGAACGTGTCCGCGCGCTTCACCTTCTGCGTTACGCGGAGGTCGCCCTGCAACGTCGACGACGCGAACGTACTGATGTCCTGCACATTCGAATAGCCCCCCGAAATCATCCCCGTGAGCTTACGATCGCGGAACAGCTGTGGCACATTGAAGCTCAGCGTCGCCACCTCTTCCAGCAGGCCATAGGTCGAGTGCAGCGTCAGCGAGTTCTGGGTGCCGCGCAGGTTGATGCGCGACACATCCAGCGACACGCGTGGACTCACTCCCGCCTGGCCGTTCTGCGCCGCGGTGGTTCCGCGCGTCTGCCCCGTCGTAATCCCGGGCGTCCCCGTCTGCGCCTCGATGCCGAAGCCGTAGGTCACATCCCAGCGCTTCGCCTCGGTCATCTGCACCAGCACGTTCTTGTCCTGCGCATTGCCGGTCGGATCCTGCACCGCTGCGTTCACCTCGCTGAACAGCGCGAGGTTGTACAGATTCCTCTGCGTCTGCAGCAACGCCGCCTGGTCGAGCGGGTCGCCTGCATGCACCAGGATCTGGCTCTCCACCACCTTCGGCCGCGTATGGACCAGCCCCGACAGCAGCACATGGTCGATAAACACCTGCTGCCCTTCAATCACGTTCAGCGACACATCCGTACGCGCCTTATCGCTACTCTCGACGTTCTGCGTAATCTCGATCTTTGCATGATCAAACCCATGCGCAAGGTAGTAGCCGAGAATCGCATCGCGATCGCCCGAGAGCGTAATCAGCGAGAACGGCTGCCCCCGCTGCGCGTTCAGCAGCGACCGTATCGCCTTCTCCCGCACCAGAGCCACGCCGGTCAGCGCAACATTGCCGAACTTCTGCTGCGGCCCCTCCTCGATCGTGAACGTCACCTGGATCTGCGCCTGCTTCAGCGCCACGCCGTTGATCTTGACGTCGATGTCCTTCACCGCCGACGTCACCTTCACCTGGCTAAATCCATTCGCACGATACAGAGCCTCTATCGAGCTCACATCCGCCGCCACCAACTGCACGCTGTACCGCCCACTGCGCTGATACGCATCTGCCTTCTTCACGCGCAGCCGATCTTCCAGCGTACTGCGATCGAAGTACTTGTTCCCCGTGATATTGACTGCCGTAACCTTGTGCGGTCTGCCCGCGTTGACCGTGTATTGCACGACCACATTGCCCGTGCCCTTGCCAATCAGCTGCACCTTGTCGGTAACGTTGAAGTACCCCTTCTGCTGCAGATAATCCTTGATATTGAACGCGCCCTCGTTCAGCAGATCGTTGTCCACCGCGCCCTCTTCGTACACCGGAACCAGAAGCTTGACGCGCGACCGCGAAAGCTTCGCACCATCCACAACCACCTTCACGATCGGTCCCTGGTTGGCCGAAAAATCATAGTCGACCTGCTTGCGCGGCGCCATATACGTCGACTCCTGCAGGCTGATCGTTCCCTCCAGGTGGTCCTGCTTCTGGTAGTACTTCCGCACCCCCGACAGAGCATTGCTGGTCGTCTCGCGCGAGACCTTTGCGATGCACTTCTTATTGAACGTCGTCGCCAGCCACGAGCAGTTCAGATGGCCCTTCTTCCGAAATGTCGCAACGTCGATCCCAGGGTCGGGGCCTCCAACCGCAACGTCGCCGATGCGCGCCTGCGGCCCCGGGTTCACCGTGAACGTCACATTCACCTGGTGGCCCTCGTTGTCGACATCGGTTGTCACCGACACCGTCGGAACAAAAAAACCACTCTCCGCAAGCGACTCCTTCACCGCCTCCACCGCCGTCGGAATCGCCGCATCCGTAAACGCCGCGCCCGGATCAAGCCGCGTCGCAAACTCCAGCAGCGACGCAAGCCGCTCCTGCTTCACGCCAGCGATCGTCACGCGCCCAACAAAGTAGCGCGGGTCGCCAGCGAACACCAGCGTAATTCCATTCGCAGACGGCACAGAATCCACGCTGATATCCCGGTAACGACCCGTCTCAAATAGACGGTGCAGGTCAGCGCGCACCTTGTCAGGATCCAGCGGCTCCCCCGCCTGCTGCTCCAGCTCCGAGAAGATCGCATCCTTCGGGCTGAACATCACGCCCTCAAACTGCACTGCCGTCACCGGCGTTCCAGCCTTCGACCAAACGCTCGCCGGCAGAGCAGGAAGTGCGTTCGCGATCGTCGTCGTAGTCTGGGCTGCCGGAGGCGTCTGGG
>PLHC01000011.1:0-161 GCA_003138795.1 Granulicella sp.
ACCACTCTTGCATCGTCTGTTACGCTGACCTCCGACTATGTATCTACACGCCCTCGCCACCGCCCCTCCCACCCGCAGCTTTCACACAAGCCGAATGTGCGGGGTCTGAGGTGCAATGGAACGGTTATGCTGAGCTGAACATAACCGTTCCATTGGACCTG
>PLHC01000011.1:239-7151 GCA_003138795.1 Granulicella sp.
ACACGTTGCCCGCAATGTCAATGAATACAACCCTGCACCCGCATCCAGGTTGGATGCGAGGTGTAGGATTGTTTTTGCCATCGCCCGCCGAGTGCAGACTGATGGCTGAAATCGATTCATCGGGCAGCCCTTGTCTCGTGCAACGCGAAACAGGAATGAACATCTCTTACCGTGTTGCCTCGAACAAGAACCACGCACGCCGCTCGGCCTCGTCAATCCAGATTTCGATCAGGCTGGTGGTTGCGTATTCTCGGGCTTTGCTGGTGACTTCATGCGCTGCGCGCAGGCTCTCCACCAGTACCTTGTTGTCTCCGTGCAACTCGCGCAACATCTCGGTTGGACCGACAAACTCCTGGTCGTTATCGGCGATCCGTTGAAGACGTGCAATGTGGCCAATAGAACGAATCGTAGTGCCACCAACCTTACGTACCCGTTCAGCTATCGCATCAGTAATGGCGAAGATTTGACTGGCCTGTTCGTCCAGCAGCAGATGATAGTCGCGGAAGTGCTGCCCGCTCATGTGCCAGTGAAAGTTTTTGGTTTTGAGGTAAAGAGCAAATGCATCGGCCAGCAAGGCGTTCAGCACGCTCGATAGGTTCTTCACATCTTCGGGGGAGAAGCCGTCTGGGACCAAGAGTCTGGTGGCTTGCGAGTCTTTTTCATGAGTATGTGTGGACATTGGATAACTCCTTTGGTGGTGAGGGGCAACGGGACGTTCTGGATCGAGCATCTCTGCCTGTTCTCACGCAAGTGCTTGGATGCGGATGCGAGGCCGACGACTCCAACGGGCGCGCTCGACTGTTGCTTGGATCGCTATTTGGCGTAGATATTTGCACGCTATATGGCGCTTGCCGAGAATCCAGCCGGTTGGGGTAGACGGATACAGATCTATGGAATATGTCGAACTGCTGGGTTGTGCCAGTGTAACGGACTAATTCTTATAGTGAAGCAGCATCCTGATCCGAGCGTCCGGGGTACTCTAGGGCGCCTTGTAGGGATACTTCTTACGCCAGATACCGATCAAAGATTTACGCCATATAATTATCAAAACAACAGTACTAACCCGCTCGTGACGAGGTTCCATGGCAACGAAGAAAGCATCAGCAAAGAAGAGCGCTGCACCCGTAGCGACAAAGACCAACACGGTTCCTGCCAAGAAGACCGTCATAATCAGGAAGATGACCAAATCAGAGTTGGTTCGACTCGTAGCAGAGAAAATGGAGTTGACGACGAGGCAGTCCGCAGCGTTCTTCGATCTTCTCGCGTCCACCGCAATCCAAGAGACCAAGAAGAATGGCGAGTTCACCATTCCTGGCCTGGGTAAGCTAGTGAAGGCTCAGCGTGCCGCACGTCTCGGTCGCAATCCTCAGACTGGTGAGTCGATCAAGATCAAGGCGAAGACAGCCATCAAATTTCGCGTCGCGAAGGCCGCTAAGGATGCGATCGCTCCCACCAAATAGCGCATGCATGCGTGCCCGGTAGTACGGCATGATCCTCCGTGTTTAGCCGAGGAGCTGTGCCTGGACCGGGCGAAGAGCACAGAAAAGTATCAGGAGACCCTATGTCCGAGATTGCTAAGAAGAAGACGCCATCACGAAAGCCTGCAGCAAAGAAGAAGGTTGGCACGCCCGCAGAGTCGCTCAAGGTTGCCCCAGCCCGTCATGATATCGAACTGATGGCTTACCAACTATGGGTAAAACGTGGAAGGCAGCACGGCGAGGACACTCAAGATTGGAAGCAGGCCGAGGAGATTTTGAGAAATCAGTAATTCCTGCACTAAATATGGGAGCTCTGGGCTGCAGCTTGAGAAATTATCTGTCGTAGGGTTTTGACATTATTTATTGTATGAAGCATTCATCCAGCCTTTCAGGTCTGACCAATGACCAGGCTGTCTCGAGCGGCTTCGACGATAGCAACTGAAACGATTTCAGTTTTATTGATGCTGAGAATCCGCTCAATCTGAGTGAGCATCCGGGTGACTTCGCCATGGTGCTGTTGAGCGACGACGAGCGTCGCAGCTTCCTGGAGGTCTGCGATGACCGCTATGGCCGGCGTTCGACGGTGCTGACCAGTCAGTTGCCGGTCGACAGTTGGCANNGCGCAGATCGGCGATCCCACCATCGCCGACAGCATCCTGGACCGGCTGGTCCACAACGCCTATCGCATCGAGATGAATGGCGAGTCGATGCGCAAGAAGAAGAAGGAAGCGACGGTGGAGTTGACCGGAGGCGGCTCATGAGCGCCCCTCGGTTGATCCTCAAACAGCCCACCGGTTGGTTCGCTGCCGGCCGGGAGTTTGCGCAGGCCCTCACGCTGCTCTCCGATGGCGCCTTCAAGCTCTACGTCCATGCCTGCTTGATGGCCAATCGCCATACCGGACGCCTCCGTGCAACGGTTGATGAGTTGGCGCGGGCGATGACAAGAGCGCCAACAGAGGTCGCCATGAACCTGGAGGAACTGGAGGCACGCGCCGTCTGCCGCGTAACCAGAAACGGCGGCTCACAGCTCGTGCTCGAAATCCGCGACCGCTTCTGGCCGTACCAAAGGCAGCCAACACCTGAACGCACACTCGGGCCGGAGACAGAGTTCATCGAGAGAGTGCGCTGCCTGTTTCTGGCCCCGGCCTGCGTTCAAGCCAGTTTTTCAGCTGCCAATGAAAAGCTGGCGCTCGACATGTACCGGCGAGGCGTCTCCATGGAACAGATCAAGCGGGCCATCCTGCTGGGATGCGCCCGCAAGTACGTCGCCATGCTCAACGCCGGAACCAGAACCCCGATCACCAGCCTGCAATACTTCGCCGACGTCGTCGAGGAAGTGAACGAATCGGCGATACCAGAAAGCTACTGCGAGCCGCTCCGCTGGAAGGTGGAGCGGATGGAACAACAGTGGCAGCAGGCCCATCCAGCCAGGCCCTGAAGCCGCAACCCGTGGGGCAGTCTCCGGCTGCCCCACTTCACCGGAATGCTGTCCCACATCCACCGGAATGCTGTCCCACATGGAACGGAATCCACACTCCTGGCACGCAGGAAAGCAAGAAACGAAATGATGTTAATGGACACTGAATTTACGCTTTTCTTGACCTCATGTGGTCCACCTCGCTAATGTAAAAAACAACCAGCGTCGCTTCGCNNTGGCCCACATCACCGGAATCAGCGGACCACTTCACCGGAATACGCAGTGTGGCTGATTGACTCACAGGAATGCACCGTATTTCCGCAGTGAATAGTCTCATCCTCCCACGAGAAGAGCCGATGGTTCGCTGTCTATAAAGCTGCTCTGGGATACCTGCTTGTCGGCTGCAGGGATATGGGTAGGAGTGGTTCGCGCTCTCGCGTGAAGGCCCACTCATGGCGATAAAGCTGTCATGAATGGGGCACCCAGATGTTCAGGGTGTGGGTGGGCCACCCGCCGACTTAGTATCTATTTCGTTGGTCGGCTGCTCTTCTGCAAGGAGATTTAGTTTTTTCAGCGTGCGCTTAAGTAAAAACGAAATATCCGGGCCGCTAGCCTTTTTCGCAGAACTTTGAGCTTCTTGAAGTAGTGTTAGTGCTTTCTCTCGAGAAAAACGCGCTTCTTCGATTGCCCAATTAGTTAGAGCCATGACCTTCACTCTCTTATCGGTCAGTTTGCCAGCTTTCCTTGTGGCTTCCGAATAAAACCACCGACCCTCATCAGCTTGGTCGCTCAGATAGCCGATCAGACCGTAGTTTGCATCTACGGCAGCTGGCAGCCAATCTTCCGCGTCAACTGAGGTAATTTTTTAACTCATTTCTGGCCTCAGGCAACTGGTTACGGCGCGCATATGCGTACGCTAACGTAATGTTGAACCCCGGATCTTTAGGGTTTGCTATCAGTCCAAATCTCGCGATTTTCTCAGCCATGTCATAGTCTTCAAATATGGTATTTGCGAGGTATGCGGCAGATTTTTCGGCCCTGCCGGAAAATGGCTGATCTTTCATCCATTGGAATGACGACCGTAATGATCCGCCCCAGTCGCTGGCGGAATAGGCCCTATATGTGTTCGCCTCATATGGTCGCTCGATGTCGTAATCTGCCTCGGGAATTTCAAGCGAAAGGCCATTCACGTTCTCCGCTAACCAGGTATGGCAGTCACGATAGAACACTAACGTTTTTCTGGAACTTCGCACCATCGGTCTGAGTCAAAGCTAGTCAGGACGTGAAAATCGTTGCGCGGCCTACTCTATGCTGGGAAGGAAATTCGTAACTTTTCGATCAAATCTTTGGGGTGAACAGGCTTCGCTAAGATTTCGAACGTGCGCCCATGCCCTTCGGCTTCATTCAGCAGGCTCGCGGTAGCTGCCTGACCTGAGAAAAGCAGAATTCTACAGTCTGGCAACTTCATCGAAAGATTAACAGCCGCTTCAATGCCGGTCATGCCTCCCATGACCACGTCCGAAATGAACATGTCCGGCAAATAATACTCAGCAATTTCGACTGCAGCCTCCCCGCTGTAGACCGCACGTGCGGTGAATCCTATTTGGTTCAAAATTGCGGCGAGTGTGTCGGCGATGACACGCTCATCATCCGCAATCAGTATCCTTCGTTCGACAATCGGCGGCATATCCCTCCTTGACCAGCGAATGGTACAGAGTGGGAAGATGCGATACACCAACCGCCTCTTCAGCAAAATACCAAGTAGATTTTGAACTATCAGTGGCGCTCGTCACACAAGATTTCGGGTAATTTAGGCAAACTGGATCGGTGTCACCCTCACCGATGCTGAGGGAAAGGTCACCTACGATGGCGCCTTCGTGACCAGCTTGCCGGTGACGGCCGACAACGTGGTGGAGACTGCGGCCTGCGCCCGGGCTCGCTGGAAGATCGAGAACGAGACCTTCAACGTGCTGAAAAACAACGGCTATAATTTGGCGCACAACTTCGGGCACGGGAAGAAATATCTGGCCAGAACATTCGCGGCCATGAACCTATTGGCCTTCGCCTTCCACACCGCCTGCGACTGCCTGGAGACGCTCTGGCAACAAGCCCGTACTGCGATTGCTGCTCGCGCTCGTTTCTTCCGTCACATTAGCACCATCTCCGCCTACCTCCTCTTCCCAGACTGGACCTCCCTGATGAATATCCTCATCTCGGGCAAAGCACCGCCAACCTAGGTGCTCCTCTTGGTTCCTCATTTAGAACTGCTGAACCTACACCGCAATAAGGCGGCGTTGGATTGCTGCGTCGTAAGGCCACTCTGTCTTTCAGACCTGCATCACAGGTTCTAGTTGCTGTCGGAGAAATGCCGTCCGACTCTATGTCCGCCATCGTTTGCCTATGCAGGTTGCACCACCGCCGCATAGGCTCCATTCCCGCACGAGAACCGCGCTGTCTGAACGATTGCTGCGCTTTAAAGGAATTTTTCCCATGAAAGCTTTGGTCTATCACGATGCCAAGAAGGTCTCTGTAGACACTGTTCCCGACGCCAAGATTGAGAAGTACACCGACGTCGTCATCAAAGTCACAACGACAAATATTTGCGGGTCCGACCTGCATATGTATGAAGGCCGCACGGATGTGAAGAAGGGGAAGATCCTCGGTCATGAAAATCTTGGCGAAGTCGTCGAGGTGGGCAAGGCGGTAGATACGGTGAAGAAGGGCGATAAGGTCGTCCTTCCGTTTAACATCGGCTGCGGATTCTGCGCCAATTGTGAACGTGGACTCTCTGGTTACTGCCTCACCTGCGCCGACCCCACCGTTATGCCGGGCATGGCAGGCGCGGCCTATGGTTTTGCTGGCATGGGACCCTATGCCGGCGGCCAGGCGCAATATCTTCGCGTGCCTTATGCGGACTATAACTGCCTCCAGCTCCCGCCTGACGCGGAGGAGAAGGAGACCGACTATGTGATGCTCTCGGATATATTTCCGACTGGATGGCACGCGACGCGGCTCGCAAATCTACAGTCTGGCGAATCAATCGTCATCTACGGCGCAGGCCCCGTCGGCTTGATGGCGGCGATGTCTGCACGAATCCAGGGTGCCAGCCAGATCTTTGTCGTTGACGGCCAGGAGGATCGCCTCGCCCTCGCAGAGCAGATCGGCGCAACCCCTATCAACATGAAGCGCGGTGACGTTGGCGATCGAATCCGCGAACTCACTGGTGGCCGGGGTGCCGATTGCGGAGCCGAATGCGTTGGCTACCAGTGTCACAACGCCTCCGGGAAAGAGGTTCCAAATCTTGTGATGAACTCGCTTGTCGATGCGGTAAAAGCAACGGGTACCCTTGGCGTTGTCGGGGTCTTCATTCCGATGGATCCTGGCGCGGAAGATAAGCTAGCGAAGAAGGGCGAGATCGCCTTCGACATGGGCAAGTTCTGGTTCAAAGGCCAGAAGATGGGTACCGGCCAGTGCAATGTGAAGGCGTACAACCGCCGGCTGCGCGACCTCATTCACCAGGGCAAGGCTAATCCATCGATGATCGTCTCGCATGAGTTGCCCCTTGAGGAAGCACCACAAGCCTATAAGCACTTTGATAACCGCGATCCGGGCTGGACCAAGGTTTTGCTGCACCCGAATAATGTCGTGAACGCTGCTTGAGTCGGCAACGATTGCAAAGTAAACCGGGCCTCGGAGGTGAGGCCCGGTTTATTTTGGACGACATCTACGACATGCCAATGATTTTTCCGTTCGCATCGACGTCGATATCGAGTGCTCGCGAGGCCCACAATAATCCTGTAGGCGAGTAGCGGATGAACGAAAACTAGAAACTTTGTTTCTGTAGCCAATCACGAAACGCTGGACCGAGGTCCTTGTGTTTGAGTGTTTGACCGCCAACTCGACAGTGGCTTTCAGGAACCCCAGCTTATCGCCCGCGTCGTAGCGCTTGCCGACGTAGTGAAAGCCGTAGACCTTCTCATACTCGAGCAGCGCCTTGATCGCGTCCGTCAGCTGCAG
>PLHC01000114.1 GCA_003138795.1 Granulicella sp.
AGAGTCTAAGGCGCGGGTGGGGCGAAACCGCGTAGGCGCTGTGACGACAGCATTTTCCAGCAAACGATAGAAAAGCATGCCTCGCTGACGGGAGTGGCGGCGATTGAAGCGGAAGGTGAATTCGTCGAGGTAGGCATCCAGATGTTGTGCTGTAACCGATCCTTGATGCGTCCCTAACAACCAGCGTTTGAGCAGCGAAGCGACGACATGCACTCCTGGCATAGAGACATGCGCTGGATCTCCTGAGTACGAGAGGTTGATCGGTTTGTGCCTGTATCCTTGCCTGGCAAGAGCGCTATACCCTGCCCATGCGTCGGTATACACCTCCGCCCCAGACTCGACGGCATCGCCTATAAAGGCAATCAAGCTGTTGGCTGAAACGTCACGCAACCGTTGCAGTCGTACGCTGCCAAACCCCTTTGGCGACAAGATTTCAATGGCGATCCCAACGATAAAGTTGGTGTTCGTACCGCGTCCGCGAACCCCCTCTTCGATACCTCCGACATAGGTTTCATCCACTTCGACAGGTCCGTGCAGACGTTCTCTCCCTGGTCGCACCATTGCCGTGCGCCGCTTATGCAACATCGTCCAAGCTGTCTGGTAGCTCCCCAGTCCCAGGAGTTGCTGCAATCCCAGCGCACTCAGTCCATGCTTCTGGTTGGTCATATACCAGGCCGCTGTAAACCAATCCTGCAGGGGGATTCTGCTGCGATCAAAGATCGTACCCGCAGTCACCGAAATTCTGCGGCTACAGCCTGCGCAGGACCAGCGGCCATCTGCAAGACGCCATCCCTTGTCCCCTTCGCATCGATGGCAGCGGAACCCGGCTTTCCATCGCAACTGCTCCAGATAGGCCATGCAGGACGATTCTTCTCCAAACCACGCCCGGAACTCCCGCCATGTTCCGGGATATTGCTCGCCCGCTCGCGGATTGGTTGCGCTCTTTACCACTCCATATAGATGCTGCTGCACTAAGGCAGCTACCCCACTTTGACTTATTTGGATTCGTGTCCTATCACGAGCCCGATGCCGATGTGCGCTCGCACATGGCGCTCGTCTACTCAGCGGACGAGGAAATACGCTGGAATCATTCCGACCCCAGTTCACGGATTGTGCTCCACGTGAAGTCGTTTACCCCCCCCCTACACCATCCTGCCCTATGAAAGTCTCACCACGCAGCCAGGAGAACACGTATTCGTAGTCGATCAGGGGGGCTGGAACTGGATTGAGCAGGCCTTCGCGGCTGAGCATGTGGAGGTAAAGCCCATAGGTAGCATTTGGCTGCGAGGTGGTATCTGTTCGCTTTCCGTAGCCAAGGATTCCGCGGCGCTGCGAGGCATGAACCCAGACTGGGCCGACGAGATCAGGCGTGGCGGCGAGGTCCTGCGCTACTATGAAAGCTGCTGCCGTACCCATGAACAAACCCAGCGATACCCATGAATAAACTGATCCTTGGCAATCTCGTGCATCGCCCCCTGCGCTCGGTCATCAGCGCCTTCGCCGTCGCCATAGAGGTCATCATGATCCTCTCGGTGGTGGCCATCTTCTACGGCATTCTCAACGGCAGCCGTACGCAGACCACCGGCATCGGCATGGACGTCATTGCCCATCCGGGAGCGGCCACAGCCCTGATGAATACCAGTTCCGCCTCGGCCGATGTCCGCATCGCCGATGTGCTGCGCAAGTTGCCGCATGTGCAGGTGGTTTCGCCGGTCAATATGAAGCTCACTGCCGGCACGTCGCTGGAGAACATCTACGGTATCGACTATGCCTCGTTCAACGCGCTGCGTCCCTTTGACTTTATTGAGGGTGGTCCATTCAAGGGGCCGTTCGACATCATTATCGACGACTACGCGGCCAAGACGGGCAACGGGTTCAAGGTCGGCGACCCGGTCAAGGTCCTGAACCACACCTTCTATGTCTGTGGCATCGTCGAGCACGGAAAGGGTAGCCGCAAGTTCATCCCTCTGGAAACCATGGATAGCCTGGATGGCAACCCCCGTAAGGCGTCCGCCTTCTATCTCCGCACCGAAGATGAACCCAAGTATCAGGAGCAGGTTCGCAAGGAGATCCTGCAGATAGATGGTCTGCAGGATTGGAGCGTGCAAACCATCCAAGAATACCTCGAGGCGCTTACCCCAGCGCGCATGCCCGGCTTCAACATTGCACTTCGCGTGGTCATCAGCATCGCCACCATCATCGGCTTCCTCGTGATCTTTCAGGCAATGTATACGGCCGTGCTGGAGCGTACGCGGGAGATCGGTATCCTCAAGTCGATGGGCGCGGGACGGCTCACGATCGTCTCTGTTGTGCTGCGCGAGACGATGCTGCTAGCTATCGTGGGCACCACGCTTGGTGTCGCCGCGACCTATCTGCTGAGAAATGTTTTACACGCCCGCTTCCCGACGCTCAGCTTCCAGCTCACGTTGGAGTGGGTCATCAATGCGATCGCCATTGCTCTTTGTGGGGCACTCCTCGGAGCGCTCTATCCCGCGCTCAAGGCTGCCCGGAAGGATCCCATCGACGCATTGTCCTACGAATAGGTGAGTGTGTTGCGTGTATGCAGTTAGTTCTTTCGTGTCAGAGGCGATACGGCACCGGGGCTCAAGCTGCGGGTTCGGCCGTGGAAGCGGCCTCGCGACCACCAATGGCGGCAATGATGGTCGCATGTTTGACACTGTGTAGCGCCAAGCAGTTGTGCGGGATGGCGTCGATTGCCGCCAGACACTCCATATCAAGAAACATATAACCGTGACGATGAAGGAAGACACGCACAGCTTCCTGGTCTTGATCGCTCTCAAACATCAGCGCGGGGTGTGACCGTGAAAGCATCGCCTCTCCTCCCCGTAGTACTTTCAACTCAGCGCCTTCGACATCGATCTTAATGAAATCGGGAGAATCGACCGGGCAAAGCTCGTCAAGCGTGATCGACCTAACGCTCACAGCAGAGGGGTTCTGATGGTGATGGAAGGCGATAAAGGAGTCGTCCGCCGAACGTACCAAGGAGCCAGTGGATCCAGTAAGGTCATCCTTGTAGAACGTCAACGCGCGTGACTCATCCGAAGCCGCTGCTTCCACCAGAGTTAAGCGTAGCTTCGACGCCAGAATGGTTTTGCGGATGAGCTTGGCATTCGAGTCGTCCGGCTCGATCATCGTCACCGTTCCATCGTTCGCTACGGAACCAAAGATAAACCCGTAGAGGCCGATGTTTGCCCCCACGTCGAGGAAGCGCCGGAATCCACCCGCCTTGATCAGCCAGATAAAGTTCTCCCGCTCCCCCTCTTCGCCTGGTGCTCCTCCGCTTAGGACCCAGCTGAGATTCTTGGAAAACTGACGTAGACGGGGTGGGAAACCTCCTTAAAGCGAATCGCAATCGGTACATCCAGGAGGCGCGTCGCTCGTTGAAAGACTGAGAACTGCCTCAAGTAAAAGTGGGGATGAAAACGCTTTCTAAGAAACAACATCAGGCGTGTCATCGCGTCAGGTTCCCTTTCTTGCTGGTTGATCATTCCATTGCTGCTACGGGTGGGTTCCCGCACCTCCCAATTAAGGCGGCGAGAGACTAGTCTACCGATACAGCGCCTATACAGTCTCTGGTCACAAACCACTTTACGGAGTCTCCGCTCTGCGACATGGCCGGTCTCGTCAATGGCCGCGCCCGTGCAGAGCTCTCCTTCCACGAGCGAGTCAAGCTCTGCGCCGCCGAACACCCTCAGTACGCCTTTGTGAGTGGCTTCAGTCTGGGCGAGCTAAACAACAGCCTCGACCTGAAAGGCTGGTCGATCTGCTCGGTCTATGACTTCGCCAACCTGCGTGCCTCCGCGACCTGCATTACCTGATCGCATCGCCGGCGGCGACACCCGCGGTCTGTGCTGCCGCGGGGAACGCGCCCGAGCCTATGGAGCCAGTGCTGCATCCAGCGCCGGTGCAGTAGCTCATTAGGAACTCCGGGCACAGTCTTTCTATAATGCGGAATCGTACCGTACAGCCCAGGAGAACGTCTGAGCGGATACATCCGTGCTTGCCGTTCGCTGTAACTGGCTAACTGAAAGCCCTCAATTTCGCACCACTCGCTCCATGCAACCTGCATCCATGCCCGACACCTCCGCCAACTCGTCCGCCGCTGCGGCCCTCGCCCCGAAGCCGTCGCAGACCGCGCCTTCGCCCCGTCGACAGCTGTCCTGGATCACCGTTTCGCGTCTGCTCTCGATTACGCTGCTCGCGTTCTCGGCCATTTTCTTTGCCCTGCACTTTATTCATCTCACCTCCGACTTTCCCAACCACTCACCCTGGGTTGATTGGTCCAAGTACACCGACGAGGGTTGGTACGGCGATGCCGCCATCCGTCACTACACCAGCGGCCACTGGTACTGGAAGGGCGACTTCAACCCGGCTGTAGCGCTTCCTGTCTGGCCCGCGATCGAGCTGATCGTGTTCAAGTTCACCGGCGTCTCGCCCGTTGCCGCTCGCGCGCTGACGCTCTGTGTCTTGGGGCTAACGCTCATCACGCTTTACCTGCTGATCCGGCGTCACACCCGCCCGCGCTCCAGCGACTCCGGCCAATCGCTCGCAGCGCCGCTCGCGATCTTCTTCCTCTGTACCAGCCCATTGCTGTACGTCTTTGAGCGCATGGCAATCCTCGAGCCGCTGCTGATCGCGCTCACGGCGCTGGCACTGCTCACAGCGTCGTACATGCGCCCGCTCCGTCTGCGCACCCTCAGCATTCGCAGCATATGGCCCACGCTCACGCTCATGCTGCTGCTGCCCGCCATGGTCCTTACGAAGACCACGGCCATCTGTCTCTTTCCGGCGATCTTTTATATGGTCTGGTCGCGAGCCGGATACCGCGTCCGCCGGGCGCTGCGACTCGAGCTTCCGCCGGTCATCGGAGGCGCTGGCCTATGGTGCGCTTACTTCTTTCTCTTTGTCCGTCCGCACTACCTCGCGGACTACCGCTATCTCTTCTCCGCCAACGCCTATACCGGCATCGAGCTCGAGCCCGTAGCAAACGTCGTCCTCAACACCATCACCGACGGCGCATGGATGGGCACGCTTCTCTACATCGCCTTCTTTGCCGTGGTCGCACTGGCGCTTTTCTGGCGTCCGCGGATGCTAGCGAACCCGCTCTTTCCATCGCTGCTGCTTTGGATCGGCGGCTACTTCGCCTTCCTCGCGTATCACAACAACCTGCAGCCGCGGTACTACCTGGTCGTCGCTGTTCCCATTACCGCCGTGGTCGCGCTGGGCATCGATAGGTTCAGCTTCCGGCAGACGCGCGGCCGCACCGCGACCATCGTTGCTTCAGCACTTGGCGCGGCAGTGGTCCTCGCCATTGCAATCCCCGACGCTGTGCAGCAGATCGGCTACGTGCTTCATCCCACCTATGACTTTGAGGCGGCTGCGCAGGGCATCAAGCGCATTGTGCTCGCGGACAAGACGCACTCGCATCTGATCCTCTCCATCTCGGGTTCCGACCTGACGCTCATGACAGGCCTTCCCTCCATCGACGACGACTTCGGCACGCTCGATCTGGACCAGCGCGTGAAGCAATACCGGCCGGGCTGGTACGCCGCGTGGAATGACGTTGAAGACGATAAGGCCGACGCGCTCACGCCGCTCTATCAACTGCAGCGCGTCGCCGCGTTCCCAGCCTACGACGACCCAGACCGCAACCTGCTGATCCTTTACCGGCTCGATCCTGTAACGGAGATGCCACCTCCATCGCGACACAGAGCCCGGCGCCGCACCCCCAAGCCTCTGGTGACGAAGCTCGGACAGCAACCCAGCAACAACCAACTGCAGCACTGAGAATCTGTTGAGCCTAGAAGATTGCGAAGTTCACATCGATCGCCACCGCACCCACGTTCTTGTGCCCATGCGACATCCTAATCGCGATCATGCGGTAGCATGACAACTACCTACTGTAGTCATCATTCTCTTGAATTTTTTGGATCACTTTCCCCCCAGCCCCCAAGTCCTACCTCGAACAGGTAGTAGCAAACGTGATTTCCTCTGGTGGTCCTAAATGTCGAACCTCTGGTGGGCTCGTTGTGTTGTGGCGTTATGTTGTCTACGAGCCTCTTTGTATTGCTTTGCCGCACCCGCCGACCACACGGCTCGGGCCGAAGCCTCCCCGTCTGAGACTGCCGAACCGCTGGCTTCCGCAGCCAACGGCGTTCTCAGTGGCACCGTCTCCGATCCTTCGGGCGCGAAGATCACGCACGCCGACGTGCACGTTCAGAGCACCTCCCTCGAGCGCGATACCACTACCGACGACACTGGCTGCTTCAGCCTTCCTCTGCCTCAGGGAATCTACGACGTCACTATCACGGCCGCTGGCTTTAAGCCGTACAGCACCAACGTCACGCTGACGGATCGAGCAGCGCACGCCAGCATCGATGCCAGGCTTGTCATCGACGCAAAGGCCGAGGAGATCACCGTTCCCTCCGACAACGATGACAGCACCGCCGCCGCCGAGAACAAGAGTGCGCTTGTCTTCAAAGGAGACGATCTCAAGACCTTCTCCGATGACGACAGCACCTTTCAGCAGGAGATTCTGGCTATGGCGGGCGGCAACGCCCTGAAGCCCCCGGAGATCCTGGTCGACGGCTTTGCCAATGGCCGCTTCCCGCCGAAGAACACCATCCGCGAGCTTCGCATCAACCAGAACCTTTACTCCGCGCAGTACGACTCGCTCGGCTTCGGGCGCGTGGAAGTCTTCACCAAGCCCGGCAGCGACAAGCTGCACGGCAACTTCACCAGCTCCGGCGACGACAACGTCTTCAACTCGCGCAATCCCTACACAACGGTCGAGCCGCCGTACTACACCCTCAATCTGGATGGCAACCTGAGCGGCGCCATCAACAGGAAGACGTCCTTCTTCGTGAGCGGAACCTACAACGATCAGCAGAACAATGCCATCGTCAATGCCATTGACCTCACGATGCTGACACCACTCTCCGAGGCCGTTCCGGCCCCGCAGCGCACGCAGACCTACAGTGGCCGTCTCGATCGCCAGGTGACGGCAAGCAATACCTTCACCAGCCGCTATGAGTACAACCAGGCCAGCGTGAACAACAGCGGCGTCGGCCTGCTGGTTCTGCCGTCCGAGGGGCTCGATACCACCACCATCACGCAGACACTGCAACTTACCGACACCCAGCTGATCGGCTCAAGGATGGTCTCGGAGGCCCACTTCCAGTACATTCGCACTCGTCTGGACCAGAGCCCCGTCAGCACCGCGCCGACCGTCTTGATCGAAGGCGCGTCCAACGGCGGCGGCAACTCCGCGCAGACGCTCCACGACAACCAGGACCGCTACGAGTTTCAGGAGTATCTCTCGATCGAGCACGGCAAGCACCTCTTCCGCATCGGCGGCCGCTACCGCCTGCTGCGCGACGCCAACCTCTCCACCGCCAACTACAACGGCCAGTTCATCTTTCCCTCGCTCACCGACTACCAGCTAACGGTGGAGGGCAAGGAGTTTGGCGCCACGCAGTTCAATCTTGCCAACGGCCAGCCCAGCGCCGTTGTGCTGACCGGAGACATCGGCGTCTATGCCGAAGACGAGTGGAAGGCGCGCCCAAACCTGACGCTCAACTACGGCTTCCGCTTCGAGAGCCAGTCGGCCGTTCCCGACCACGTCGATCCCGCACCGCGCGCAGGGTTCGCGTGGGCTGCCGGCAAGAAGCCCAAAAAGCAGGCGTTGTTCGTTCTGCGCGGCGGTGGCGGCATCTTCTACGACCGCTTCCAGTCCACCAACATCCTCACCGCCATCCGCCAGCAGAGCGGCACTACGCAGCCCTCCTACTACATTCAAAATCCGCAGTTCTACACCACCAATCCCGCCGTCTTCACAACTCCGTCCTTTCTTGCCACGCTCAGTTCCACGCCGCCGACGCTGTACAACATCGACCCCCACCTGCGCACCGCGTACGACATCGTCGGAGGCATCTCCATTGACCGCAATATCGGCAAGATCGGCAGCGCCAGCGTCACCTACATCTTTGTCCGCGGCGACCACCAGTACCTGTCGCGCAACATCAACGCGCCCCTGCCCGGCACCTACAACCCTGCCGATCCCAGCAGCGGCGTCCGTCCGCTCGGAGGAACGCAGAACATCTACCAGTTCTCCTCCGACGGGACCGCGAAGAACCACATCCTCTTCGCCAACGTGAATGTGCAACCGAGCAGGCGCATCTCGATGTTCGCGTTCGGCTTCTACGCGCCGTATCAGAAGAACGACGCGACCAGCGCGACCAGTTTCCCGACCAACCAGTACGATCCTTCGGTTGACTTTGGCCGCGTGTCCACTCCGCGCGCGCAGCTCTTCACCGGCGCGACGCTGCAACTGCCCTTTGGCTTCAGCGGCGGTCCATTCTTCTCGCTGCAGTCGCACACGCCGTTCAACATCACGACCGGCACAGACCTCAACGGCGACACCATCTACAACGACCGCCCGGCGTTCGCCACCAACCCCACCGCCAGTTCCGTGATCTACAAGACGCGATTTGGAACCTTTGACGCGAACCCGCAGCCCGGCGAGACGATCATCCCCATCAACTACGGCGATGGCCCTGGCTATGTCATCCTGACGGCAAATCTCCGCAAGGAGTTCAAGTTTGGACCCCGGCCAGCCGCTCCAGCGCAGCCACCGGGCGCTCCTGCACCCAACGGTCCAGCGCCTAAGCCGGACTGGCCCTACACCCTCAGCTTTGCCATCGAGGCCAACAACGTCCTGAACCACAACAACCCCGGCGCTCCGGTCGGGGTGCTCAGCTCCCCCTACTTTGGCCAGTCGATCTCGCTCAACAGCCCACTCTCGCTCGGCGGCATGAGCACTTCGGCCAACCGCACCATCACGCTGCGCAGCAAGTTCAGCTTCTAAAGCCGTGCCCAGAAGGGCACTAACTCGGGGTTAGTGCGACAAAGTCATTGACTCGAGCTGGGAATCTCGCATATTCTGAATACTCGCGCAGTCTCGCGCCTGGACCTCCGTGTGCCCGAACTTTGGGCGGCAACGAGGCTATCGGGAGCCAGACATCGAGGTGAGTCCACCCGGGGCAGGGCAAACTTCTTCTTTTTGGAAGCAAGCCGGCCTCCGAAGCACCCACTCCCCAGTCGCTTGCAGCTAGGTCCAGCAACAAGATCCGGCAACAAGGGCTCGGTGCGCTCAACCGCAACTCCGGCTTTGGCCTGCGTGGACATCGTGTCCGCGCTCGTCTCGCCGCCCAACCCACGGCTGCAACATCTCTTCGCGCTTCAAGCCGCAGCAGTCCGATCTACGAAGACGGCAGAACCAGGGAGTAACCCAGATGAACCTCAATCAGACGACAACGATCCCCAGCGGCAAAGACATCCAGCGCAAGTGGTTTGTTGTGGACGCGACCGGCCAGACCCTCGGCCGTCTCGCATCGCACGCCGCCAGCGTTCTCGCGGGCAAGCTGAACCCGCTCTACACGCCCTACATCGACATGGGAGATCACGTCATCGTCATCAACGCCGAGAAGATCCACGTGACCGGCATGAAGGCTGAGAACAAGCTCTACCGCCGCTACACCGGTTTTCCCGGTGGCCTGCGCGAAGAGAGCTTCGTCAAGCTGCTCGCCCGCCGTCCCGAAAAGATCCTCGAAGAGGCCATCAAGGGCATGTTGCCCAAGAGCAAGCTCGGCCGTCAGATGGCCACCAAGCTCAAGGTCTACAAGGGTGCCGAGCATCCGCACCACGCTCAGCAGCCCACCGCCCTCGAAGTCAAGGGCTAAACGATTTCAGCAAAAGCTTTTCGTTTTTGCTCTTTTATTTTCAGATAGATCCGGGCTTCGGCCCCAGGCAGTTTGCAAAGGATTAGAGGACATATGGCAGACCTTATTCAGTACTACGGAACCGGACGCCGCAAGAGCGCGATCGCACGCGTCTTCCTGCGCCCCGGCTCGGGCAAGTTCACCGTCAACGGCAAGCAGTTTGAGGAGTACTTCGTGACCCCGGCGCAGCGCGTCGCAGCCAAGCTCCCGCTCGGCATCGCCGACATCAACGAGACCTTCGACGTGCTGAGCACGGTCAAGGGCGGCGGCGTCAACGGCCAGGCCGATGCAGTCAAGCTCGGCATCGCCCGCGCGCTGATGGAGTTCAACGTCGAACTCCGCAAGACGCTCAAGGCCGGCGGCATGGTCACGCGTGATTCGCGCGGCAAGGAACGCAAGAAGTACGGCCAGAAGGGCGCTCGCGCTCGCTTCCAGTTCTCCAAGCGCTAAAGAGACAGCAAAGGCATTTGCACTCGCACTTGCCTTTGCTTGTTTTCGCTCTTCGGGGACTTCGCACCACCCACCTGCACCGCGCGGG
This sequence comes from Granulicella sp., assembly GCA_003138795.1. GTDB lineage: Bacteria > Acidobacteriota > Terriglobia > Terriglobales > Acidobacteriaceae > Granulicella. The sequence continues at coordinate 10,339 of PLHC01000114.1, forward strand.
TGGCAGGAACTCAATCTCCCTTCGGGGATCTCAATCGCTTCACGTCGCAGCGCAAGCGATGCCACACACAAGGAGCCTCTATGGCCAGCATTACGATGAAGGAACTGCTCGAAGCCGGTGTCCACTTCGGTCACCAGACCAAGCGTTGGAACCCCAAGATGAAGGAGTACATCTTCGGCGAGCGCAATGGAATCTACATCATCGACCTGCAGAAGACCCTCAAGATGTTCAAAGAGGCGTCCAAGTTCGTCACCGACCTCACCTCGAGCGGCAAGCTCATCCTCTTCGTCGGCACCAAGCGCCAGGCGCAGGATGCCGTGGCCGAAGAGGCCAAGCGCGCCGGCATGCCCTACATCAACAGCCGCTGGCTCGGCGGNNTATGAGCTGCTCACCAAGAAGGAAGTCATCAAGCTGGAGCGCGAGCGCAAGAGCCTGTCGACCAACCTCTCGGGTATCAAGAACATGAAGCGCCTGCCCGACGCGCTCTTCATCATCGACTCCAACAACGAGGCCATCGCTGTCGCCGAGGCGCGCAAGCTCGGTATTCCGGTCGTCGCTGTCGTCGACACCAACTGCGATCCCACCGTGGTCGACTATGTCATCCCCGGCAACGACGATGCGCTCCGCGCCATCCGCCTCTTCACCACGAAGATTGCGGACTCGGCCTTTGAGGGAACGCAGATGATCTCCGACAAGGCGTTCTCCGAGGAGTACTCCGAGGTGCAGCCGCTTGCGGTCGATGCGCACTTCCTTGGCGAGGAGGGCGATGCCGCTCTCGCCGAGATTCACGAATCGAACCCCGTCGCCGAAGACCAGGCCCTGGACGTCGCCGAAGAGGAGACTATCGACCTCAACGCCGCTCTTGGTGGTGGCATCCGCAAGGCCCCTGCCGCAGCCGACGCAGAGCCCGAGGTTGCAGCCGCAGAAGCCAGCGCCTAAGCAATCACCACGAGGAGTCTTGCTTGAACGGCAGGCCTTCAGCCGTTGCCGCAACGGGCCTCCCCCATGAAATCAGGGGCGCGGGCTTTCAGCCGCGCCCCTTTTCACGCGCCTCTCATCGAGGCGAGAAAGAATCTGAATCACGATGTCTGAACCGATCAAGATTGATGCCAAGCTCGTCAAGGAACTCCGCGAAAAGTCCGGCGCCCCCATGGGCGACTGTCTCAAAGCCTTGCAGGAAGCCAAGGGCGACATGGAGCAGGCCTTCGTTGTGCTGCGGAAGCGCGGCATGGCGTCGGCTGCCAAGAAGGCCAGCCGCTCCACCAACGAGGGCGCGGTCGGCACCTACATCCACGCCGGCGGCAAGATCGGCGTCCTGCTCGAACTCAACTGCGAGTCAGACTTCGTCGCCCGCACCGATGACTTTCAGGAGCTCCTGAAGGACATCGCCATGCACATCGCGGCGGTTGATCCGCGGTATGTCGGACGTGAGGAAGTCACGTCCGCGGACCTGGCGCGGGAGAAGGACATCTTCGCTGCGCAGGCCGCCGCTACGGGCAAGCCCGCGCAGGTCATCGAGAAGATCGTCGAAGGCAAGATGTCGAAGTTCTACGAGGAGGTCTGCCTCTTGGAGCAGCCCTTCATCAAGGAGTCCTCGCTGACGATCGGCCAGTTGATCGCCCAGAAGATCGCCAAGCTCGGCGAGAACATCAGCGTCCGCCGCTTCGCGCGGTTCAAGATCGGCGAGCCGAACTTCACGGTTGCATCGGCTAAGGCCGTTGTCGCCGAAGAGCCCGCGGCCTAG
>PLHC01000035.1 GCA_003138795.1 Granulicella sp.
ACCCATCGTTGCGCCGTTCGAAAGGGAATACCCGCTTCTGCCGCGACGACGCGCAGCGGTCTATTCTGTTCGAGATGCGGCTGAAGCTGATGAAAGCGGGACATTGCAAGATCTTGGTCTTCTGCCGACAACTCCACGAGCTCCTGCATACCCGAAGTTTACGCCAGATACCGATCAAAGACTTACACCATGTAATTATCAAAACAACACATAGGTGTGCTCAAGGCACGCACGTTCAACGACCTCGGTATCGCGGGAATCGGTGCCGCAGTGTTGATTTCACGAGGTGCCGGATATGCCATCGGCACCGGAATTGTGCTCTGCCTCCTGGTTTACGGAAAGGACTTTTCCGCAACTGGGACACCTACGACAAGACGAAAGACCCCGTGTTCAATTTGCAGGTTGACGTCGCAGTAAAACCGATGAATGCCCCAATCGCCGTGGAACCAGAACCTAAGCATAGCAACGTTTAGAAATTATTTCCTAGAGGACATTATTATGCCAATACCGACACCAGAAAAAAACGATGTGGTCGCAGTGACTGAAGAAATAAAGACCATGCTGAAGAATGCTGATTTGTTCCGGCAGCAATGCTACATAAATGGCGAATGGCTCGATGCCGACAGCGGTGTTACTGTTCCAGTGACCAATCCTGCAAACGGCAACGTCCTGGGGCATGTCCCAAAGATGGGCTCGGCCGAGACGCGCCGTGCGATTGAAGCTGCCAATGCAGCCTGGCCCGCTTGGCGGGCGCGGACTGCAAAGGAGCGTGGCGCGGTCCTTCGCCGCTGGTTTGATCTCCTGATGGCCAACCAGGAAGACTTGGCAAAGCTGATGACCGCTGAGCAGGGCAAGCCCTTGGCCGAGTCACGAGGTGAAATAGCTTACGGCGCCTCGTTTGTGGAATGGTTCGCGGAAGAAGGCAAACGAGTGTACGGTGATACCATTCCGCAGCCGCAGAAGGACAAGCGCCTGGTTGTCATCAAGCAACCGATCGGTGTCTGTGCCGCGATCACGCCGTGGAACTTCCCAGTGGCGATGATCACCCGTAAAGTGGCCCCAGCGTTAGCAGCCGGTTGCGTGGTCGTAGTAAAGCCCGCTGGACTTACTCCTTTCAGCGCGCTGGCGCTGGCAGGGCTGGCAGAGCTCGCCGGAGTACCAAAGGGCGTCCTCAACGTGGTTACAGGAGACACGAAGGCAATCGGCGCTGAACTCACCTCGAACCCTCTTGTACGTAAGCTGACGTTCACCGGGTCAACATCGGTGGGGGCCCTGCTTATGAAGCAATGCTCCGATACGCTCAAGAAGATGTCGCTGGAACTAGGAGGCAACGCGCCTTTCATCGTCTTCAATGATGCCGACTTGGATGCTGCGGTCGAGGGTGCGATAGCGTCCAAGTATCGAAATACCGGCCAGACCTGTGTGTGTACGAACCGCGTTCTCGTTCAAGACGAAGTATACGAAGCTTTCTCGGCCAAACTGGTTGAGAAGGTAAAGCAATTGAAAGTGGGAAATGGTATGGAGCCAGGTGTGGCCCAGGGCCCCTTGATTGACAATGCAGCGGTCGAAAAGGTAGAGGAACACATCGCCGACGCGCTGGCAAAGGGAGCGCGTGTGCTGGCGGGCGGCAAGCGGCACGTCCTGGGTGGGACCTTCTTCGAACCCACCGTCTTGGCCGACGTCACTTCGAAGATGGCTATTGCAAGAGAGGAGACGTTTGGACCAGTCGCCCCTTTATTTCGTTTCCATACAGAGGATGAGGCCGTTCACATGGCGAACGATACTGAGTTCGGTCTGGCAGCATACTTCTATTCGCGAGACATCGGCAGGATATGGCGTGTTTCGGAGGCGCTGGAGTACGGCATGGTCGGCATTAATACCGGGCTGATTTCGAACGAAGTAGCGCCATTTGGCGGCGTAAAGCAGTCAGGCTTTGGACGAGAAGGTTCCAAGTACGGCATTGATGAATTCCTGGTGGTCAAATACTTGTGCATGGCGATCGAGTAAGTAACTCAGCCTATAGGAACTGAGTGACGATGAAGATAAGAGCTGCGGTGTTGAGCCAGACGGGGGCGAAAACGCCCTATGCAGGGTCTAGGCCCCTCTCAATCGAGGAAGTTGAGCTTGATCCGCCCGGCCCTGGTGAGGTGTTGGTCAAGATGGGTGCCGCTGGACTTTCCATTCGGACTTGTCCACGATCAGCGGCCACGTCTAACTCCCACGACCACGATCAAGTTCGTTTGACCTGGCGTCTAATTGTTCAGAGGTAGATATGCGGGAAGCTATTCGGAACTTGTCGCTCATCGTTGCCGTCTTGTTGACGGTGCTCGTCGCAGGCGCACAGCAGACTGTTGTGCTGCACAACGTTCGATTGATAGACGGGTCGGGTGCTCCGGCTCGCGAGCATATGGATATAGCGATGCGTGACGGCATCATCCTGCAAGTCGGGGCCTCCATCGCAAGACATCCTGGAGAGCGGATTGTCAACCTCTCGGGCAAGACAGTCATGCCTGGATTGATCACTGCTCATTCACATTTAGGCGTGTTGGAGAACAATACCGTCAACACTGCGACTGCTTTCAACGCACCAAACGTCATCGCTTCTCTCAGACAGTTCGAACGATACGGCGTGACGACGGTGCTTTCACTCGGAACGAACGGCGACCTGATTTATGCACTTCGTGAACAGCAGCGAGAAGGCAACCTTGGCGGAGCGACGATTCTCACGGCTGGGCGTGGTATAGGCGCATTCGGCCCCGGAGCTGCACCGCCATTCAAACTCGCAGCCGATCAGATCGACCGTCCGACAACACCTGAAGAAGCTCGCCGTGACGTTGATGTCTATGCTACCCATCACGTCGACATCGTGAAGGTCTGGGTTGATTCGTTTCACGGCAAAGCGAATGAAATGAGTCCGGAGATCTATTCGGCGGTGATCAATGAGGCGCACAAAGAACATCTTCATGTGGCGGCTCATGAGTATGCCCTGGAAGACGCCCGGCGACTCGTCAACGACGGCGTTGACGTGCTGGCTCATTCCATCCGCGACAAGCCAGTTGACAGCGCGTTTATCCAGTCGATGATCCAGCACCACACCTGGTACATCCCTACGCTCTCGCTAGATGAAGAGTTCTACATCTATGCGACGCAGCCCACGATCATGCAGAGTCGCTTCTTCCGTGACGCTGCGGGGCCGCAGCTTCTCGCTAAATTCGAGGCCCCGGACTATGCTGCGAGCGCCATGGCATCGCCCGACACGAAACAACATCAACAAGACGAGGCCATAGGTCAGCAGAATCTCAAAGCCCTCTATGACGCGGGTGTGCTGGTCGCCTTCGGAACGGATTCCGGTGCCGTTCCAGGCCGCATCCCTGGATTCTCGGAACACCGCGAGTTGGAGGATCTCGTCTCTGCTGGATTGACCCCATTGCAGGCGATTACGGATGCTACGGGCCAAACAGGACAGCTTATCCATGTACTCGATCCCATACTCAACATCGGAATGATCTCACAGGGATACTCCGCCGATCTTGTCGTTCTTAACGCTGATCCGCTTGCGGATATACGCAACACCCGGAAGATATCAGCGGTGTATCACCGCGGCAGGCTCATCCCCAATCCAGCGCCACAAGACTGAGACTTCCGTAGAAGAAAATCACAAGCTAACCACGATGCTTTACACCGCAGCAATGTTGCTTTGGGCTATTATTGTCCAACCCCCGCGAAAGTAAAATCAGCCAGGCTCGTGTTCAGAAACGATCTCAGGGTTGAGTTGCCGCGAATCAGGCGGCAGGCTTGAGGATAGTTCGGTAGAGAGTGGAGCGAGCGATACCGAAGCGGGCAGCGATCTCTGCGACCGCGATGTCGGCGGTCTTGAGCAAAGCCCGGATGGTTTTGATCTCCTTTGGAGACAGCTTAACGGGACGTCCTCCCTTGCGGCCGCGAGCGCGAGCGGCCGTAAGGCCAGCAACGGTTCTTTCGCGGATTAGGTTGCGTTCGAATTCGGCCAGGGCGGCGAAAACGTGGAAGACGAGGCGGCCTGTTGGAGAATTCGTTTCGATCTTTTCCGTCAGCGATTCAAAGTTGATCTTGCGTTGTTCGAGTTCCGCGATGAGCCTTACCAGATCGGCCAGATTTCGTCCGAGCCGGTCCAGCCTCCAGACAACGAGTGTGTCGCCTTCTCGCAGACTCTTAAGGCAGCCTTCCAGTTGTGGCCTGTCAGTACTCTTTCCGCTGGCCTGTTCTTCATAGACCTCCCTACATTTGGCGCGCTTGAGTGCGTCCTTTTGCAGGTCGAGAGTCTGGTCGTCGGTGGAGACGCGAGCATAACCTGTTGCTTGGATCGCTATTTGGCGTAGATATTTGCACGCTATATGGCGCTTGCCGAGAATCCAGCCGGTTGGGGTAGACGGATACAGATCTATGGAATATGTCGAACTGCTGGGTTGTGCCAGTGTAACGGACTAATTCTTATAGTGAAGCAGCATCCTGATCCGAGTGTCCGGGGTACTCCAGGGCGCCTTGTAGGGATACTTCATACGCCAAATAGCTTGCAAATATTTACGCCATATAATTAGCAAAACAACAACTATGCGCTGGCGCTGAAGGGAAATCAGGGCACACTGCATGATGATGTTGTCTTGCTTCTTGACGATCCGGCATGCAAGGCCGCCACGGCAGCGCCAGTCGTCGAGGCCGATCACGGGCGGATCGAGGCCCGCACGGCGACGGTTTCCACGGAGATCGATTGATCGATTGGCTCCAGAAGCAGCATCAATGGCCCGGCCTGCGGGTGATAGGCAAGGTGGTTAGGGTACGCGAAACGCCGGACAAAACCACAATGGAAACCGCGTATTACCTGCTGAGCGCGGCTCTCACGCCCGAGCGATTTAACGAAGTCGTTCGCCAGCACTGGGGCGTAGAAAACCGTCTGCA